>JAHDDV010000028.1:0-17319 GCA_020629205.1 Chitinophagales bacterium
AAAAATTATTTTTTGGCAGCGCCACAGCATTGGGCCGTCGCAGCGACCGTCCCGTGTTCCGCTAATACTCAGCACCCGGCTAGCTACTCCAGCTCAGCCACTAGCATCTCCTCCTTCGTCGGAGCTACTAGTGGCTGGCTTCCGCTACGCTATCCAGGCACTTCGTTCCGCTTCACCCGGGGCTCCATTTCACCGTTCGTCGAGCGCGCGTTCTTACTCTCCTATTGCTGATGGTGTTGCTCATTTCCACCAGACACTCCCTATGAGGAGCGAGTCGAGACTTCTCGCTCCGCGGCTGGGTAGGCTCATTTCCACTAAATACCAGCACTAGACACTAAACACCAAAAAGCACCGCGACCGAATGAGGGTGAAAACTAGCCGCGGGCGCAGCGGAACGAAGTGCCCGGATAGCGTCGTGAGTGCCAGCCTGTGGTGGCTCGACGATAGGAGAGACGCAACAGGCTGTGCAGCGAGCAGCTAGCCGGGTGCTGAGTATTAGCGGAGCACGTGTACTAAATCACCGCGATCTAAAACTGCTGGGCTCCAAATAAAAAGAATACAGTTTTATGCCTGTGTCGGAGGGCCACCAATGAATGGAGGCTGAGAACCGGTATCAATGTCCTTTATGGTACCATTGATATTTTCGAATTTATCCAGATTCTCTTTTAGGGCGACCAAAAGGCGTTTGGCGTGTTGTGGGGTGAGGAGGATTCTTGACTTCACCTTTGCCTTGGGCATGCCGGGCATGATACGGACAAAATCGATCACAAACTCAGCATTGGAATGGGTGATGATGGCAAGATTTGAGTAGATTCCATCTGCAACATCTTCGGGAAGCTCGATGTTTAACTGTTTCTTTGGGGGAGTTTGATCTGCCATTATCTTTGCTTTATTCGTGAGGCCCAAAAGTACAACAAATCAACCAATGTATCAGTATCAATACCCGCGCCCTTCTGTCAGTGTGGACACTGTTTTGTACGGTGTCGAAGCTGGTAGGATTTCCGTTTTGCTTATCGAAAGGGCTAATCCTCCTTTTGCCGGTTGTTGGGCGCTTCCGGGGGGATTTGTGGATCAAGATGAGGACTTGCCTGTGGCAGCTGCCAGAGAACTGGAGGAGGAAACCTGCTTGTCCGGCATTGTCCTGCATCAGTTTGGAGCATATGGTAAGATGGGGCGTGATCCACGTGGCCATACGATTACGGTTGCCTACTTTGCTTGTATCCACAAATCGTCTGTAAACCCGGTGGCGGCTGATGATGCCAAAAACCTTCGTTGGTTTGCTTTGACGGATTTGCCTGCACTGGCATTTGATCATAGTGAGATCATTCACGATGCCTGTGCCAAGATCCGCGAACGGATACACTTGGGTGCCTGGGAGCGATTATTACCAATGGCATCAATTTCGGATGTGGAGGCGATTAACCTGCTCCAGATACCGGAGTGAATTGAGCATCGGGTGAGTGTTCTGCTAGCTTGTCATCCGTGTATGTGGTGAAGATGCAGCATCTTGGGGCTTTGTGAGAAATTAACTTGGGCTCGGGGCATTTCTGCCTTAGGATAGTATCTTTGTGCACATATTTTTCCAGTTAATAATTTGCCTAAATGCGAACAACTGCCGAGTTAAAAGAAGTGGCTACTCAGATACGTCGAGACGTAATCAGGATGGTTCACGGTGCAAAATGTGGACATCCGGGAGGAGCCATGGGTTGTGCGGACTATTTGAGCGCTTTGTTTTTTAGAGTCATGGATCACAATCCTGATTTTGAGATGGATGGGATTGAGGAGGATATTTTCTTCTTGTCCAACGGCCATATTTGTGCGGGCCTGTATAGTGCTTTGGCACGTTCCGGTTATTTTCCTGTAGAGGAACTCGGCACCTTTAGACAGCTTAACACAAGATTGCAGGGGCATCCGGCCACTGAGGAAGGACTACCGGGAATACGAATTGCTACCGGCTCGCTTGGTCAGGGTCTATCTGTAGCAGTGGGAGCAGCATTGACCAAGAAGCTAAATGGCGATGATCATATTGTCTACAGTCTACATGGAGATGGAGAGCTTCAAGAGGGGCAAAATTGGGAGGCCTTTATGTTTGCTGCACATCATAAAGTGGACAATATCATTGCGGCAATCGATTGGAATGAATGTCAGATTGACGGGACGACTCAGGATGTGATGGATCTGGGTGATCTGGAGGCTAAGGTGGCTTCCTTCGGCTGGGAGGTCATTACGCTGGATGGCAATGTGATGGAGGAAGTACTGGATACCTTGACGGCCGCTAAAGCTCTGGTTGGTAAAGGCAAGCCTATTGCATTGCTGATGCGAACGAAGATGGCAGCAGGCGTGGACTTTATGAGCGGAAAGTACCAATGGCATGGGAAGGCACCAAACGATGAGCAAGCCGAGCAGGCACTTGCTCAACTGGAACCAACATTAGGAGACTACTAAATAGCAAGCATGACAATTACACCAATAGCCAAAGATTCGGCAAAAGAAAATCTAAAAGAAACCAGAGCGGGTTTTGGACAGGGCATTTATGAGTTTGCCAAGAAGAATCCTAAGGCAGTCCTATTGACTGCAGATTTGGCGGGCTCGATGCGGATAAAGAAGTATTTGGCGGAATTTTCTGAGCGTTTTTTTAATTGTGGAGTAGCTGAAGCCAATATGATTGGAGTCGCTGCTGGCATGACGATTGGCGGAAGAATACCCTTCACGACTACTTTTGCCAATTTCTCTACTGGGAGAGTTTATGATCAGATTCGTCAATCTGTGGCTTATTCTGATAAGAATGTGAAGATATGTGCTTCTCATGCTGGACTTTCACTTGGAGAAGATGGTGCGACGCATCAGATTTTAGAGGATATGGGCATGATGCGCATGCTACCGCATATGACCGTGGTTGTTCCTTGCGACTATACGCAGACTCGGCTGGCTACGCTCGCTGTTGGGGATATGAAAGGGCCTGTCTATTTGCGTTTCGGACGTCCGAAGATGCCGGATTTCACCCTGGAAGATCAAAACTTCGAGATTGGCAAGGCGCAGCTGCTTCGGGAGGGATCAGATGTAAGTATTATCGCCTGCGGGCATATGGTTTGGATGGCCATTGAAGCGGCAGACGAACTGGCCGGGCGTGGTATTTCAGCGGAAGTGATCAACATGCATACGATCAAGCCTTTGGATGAGGAGGCGATTGTTAAATCCCTGCAAAAGACAGGCTGTGTAGTAACTGCTGAAGAACATCAGCGAAATGGTGGTTTGGGTGATGCGGTGGCGCAAGTATGTGCCCGACATTTACCAAGTCCGCAGGAATTTGTGGCTGTCGACGACAGTTTTGGAGAAAGTGGACCTCCTGCAGATTTGCTGGCCAAATATGGGCTTGACCGAGCGCATATTGTGGCAGCATCGGAAAGCGTAATTAAGCGCAAAGGAGTGTAAAAATCCGACAATCCTTCCTTGCTACTATACCTAAAGCCCTCATTCTCTTGTTGTATTGTTTTACAAGCCTTCGATCTTTATTATCTTACTCGACGGATATAAAGCCCGGAACTCCCCGATTTATTAAAAGTGATTATGGAAACGCCTATCAGCGACGAGCAAATATTAGCGGACTTCAGCAATCCGGCCACCAAAGAGAAGGCCTTCAGCCATTTGGTTGACAAGTACCAGCAGAAGCTGTACTGGCATGTGAGAAGAATGGTGGTCGACCACGAAGATGCCAATGATGTAGTTCAGAACATGTTCATCAAGGTCTGGAACAATCTGGGCAAGTTTCGCCAGAATTCGAAGCTGTACACATGGTTGTACCGTATTGCGACGAATGAGTCCCTGACATTTATACAAAAGCGCAAGCGACGTCAATCTACACCTTTGGAGACAGAGGACTATAGTATTAGCAATCAGTTGGCTGGTGACCCCTACTTTGATGGAGAAGCGGCCCAAATCAAGTTGCAGGCAGCCATCGATTCGCTACCGCCCAAGCAGCGTCAGGTATTTTTGTTGCGCTACTACGAAGAGATGAAATATGACGACATGTCGGAGGTTTTGGAGACCTCTGTAGGCGCCCTTAAAGCCTCCTATCATCATGCCGTCAAGAAAATCACCAAATATATGAAGGACGATTAAACTTGGCTGGGTGTAAGACATCTAAAGCCCAGTTGAAACATTATGAAAAGGCGAGAAGAAATATTAAAGGAATTGCGGCAAATTGCTCCCGAATTGGAGCAAGTACTTGAGCAGAATGCTTTTAGATTGCCCGACAGCTACTTAGCAGAGTTGAGTGAGGAGATTTTGTCTTCTATCAACTATTCTGAATCTTCAACTGATCCAGATACAGCATCGCTGAATCTGGATTCCCCGTTTATCGTACCCGCAGATTATTTTGAGAATTTTTACGCTTTGCTAATGCAGAAAATTGCTGCATTTGAAGCCATGGAAGATCCTGCCCTGGATTTGGGACTTGAAGCGTCTTTTAGTGTACCTGAAGGATACTTTAAGGCTTCGAAGGCATCTATTCTTTCCGAGATTGCACAGATTCAGGAGACAGAGGCATTGGAGGCGGAAATTGCGCAGATTGATGAAGGCTTAAAGGTACCAGAGACTTATTTCGCAGAATCAAAGTCATCCATCATGGCGGAGATCGCGCAGATGGAAGAAACAGCTGGATTGGAAGATGAGTTGGCTGCTATACCGAATACAGGTTTGAAGGTCCCGGAAGACTACTTTGCCTCTTTGAAGTCTGCGATCATGGCAGATGTAGCAGCTGAAGCAGAGATCGAGTCGCTGGAGGCTGAGATTAGGTCAATTGGTGATAAGAACTTTTCCATTCCAAGCAATTACTTCGAGCAGTCTGGGGAAGCGTTGAAATCAATTCCGGCTTTGGAAGAGCTGGATGCCATGAAAAAAGATGTATTCAGGGTACCGGATGGTTATTTCGAGACTAGTGCGGCGAATATAAAGCGCATTATTGCCATCGGTGAGGATAAGCCGGTGCCGGGAGAATCGAAGGTGATTGATCTTCCAAAAAAGGAGGAAGCTCCGCAAAGTGGTCGAGTGATCAAGATGCTTCGCTATGTGACTGCTGCCGCTGCCATGTTGACATTGTTTATGGTAGGCTCCTACATGTTCCAGGGAGGAGAGATCAACCGACCTGGCTTCAATGATCAGTTTGCAGAACTATCTGACAATGAGGTTAATGACTTTTGGGCATATTTGTCTGAGGACATTGAAGATACACCTGGCATGTATGAAGCTTTGGCCATGATGGATTCGCAGCCAGAGGAGGATATCTTTGATCTCATGGGAAATGATATCTCTCCTGAGCAGATGGAAGAGTTTTTGCTGGAAGAAGAGTTGTGGGATGATTCTTTAATGGAAGGCATTTAATTTGAAATTAAGGACTATGACAAGAATAAGTACACAGAATTTTTCACGAATGGTGAAAATATTGTTGCTAATGCTAACGGTGCTGTTTGTTCAGCAGGATATGTTATCAGCACAAAACAGTCGCGATACCTACAATCGCATGAAGACGGTTTATGTACTGGAGCAATTGGGTCTCGAGGCTGATGCAGAGTCAAAGTTTCTACCCATCTACCGCAAATACCTCTCAGATAAAGACAAGTTAAGAGAAAACGTCAAGGCAGAAACCAAGGGATCGACCGATATGGAGGGCCTTAGTGATGAAGAGTACGAAAAGCTGATCAACAATCACATGGCTTTTAAACAACGTTCTCTGGACCTTGACAAGAAGTTTCAGCTGGACCTCAAGTCAATTTTGGGTCCCAAAGAGATTGCGGAGTTGTACTCGGCAGAGAAGGACTTTATCGTGGATATGCGGAAGAAGATGCGGCAGCGATAGACAGCAAAGCAAAATAGATAAAAGAAGCGAGACCAGCAGGTCTCGCTTTTTTTTTGCCCCCATGTGGAGGCAGGGAGAGCGCTTGAAACAGATCTTGCTATTTGTCGTATAGGAGAGACCTTATGCTGATTATGAGGGTATTAGAGGCTACCAATAGCTGTTTCTGAGGGCATTCTTTTTGTGAGAATGTTATCTTTGGATGGATGTATTGTTACAAGATGCTCTAAAGTTGATGCCTTAGGTTATGCGACTACTAGAGTAAAATCCTGATCTTAATATGCTGCGATTACAAGTCTTATTGTTTGGTTTGGTTTTGCTCGGTACCGCTTGTTCTAAGGAAGAAGGAATTGGCGGTCGAGCGACCATCAAGGGGAAGGTACATGCGACAGAGTACAACTTGATTGGTGCAGAAGTTGATCAGTATTTTGCTTCTGAACAGCGGGTGTACATCGTTTATGGGGCGGATGGTGGCTATTTTGATGATGAAGTGCGAACCGACTATGAGGGCCGCTATGAGTTTAACTATCTGTATAAAGGCAGCTACAGTGTCTATGTGTACTCGGATTGCGAAGAGCCTTGCCCGGGAGGGGAAGAGGTGATCATCAAAACAGCCGAACTTGGATCAAACAAGGAGACTTTGGAGCTGGAAACCTTTGAGATCAGAAAATAGCAAAATGAAGACCAGGGTACTGTCCAACAATCTTCAGTCGAAGGCCGCAAAGGAGGCACTAAATGCCGTTCTCCAGAGCCTGAATCCGATTGACCTCGCTGGTTTGGATAAGGTCCGTCTGTTGAGTCGGGTAGATACGAAAGCCTTTATGCCTGCCCGACTTTTGCCAGAGCTATTGGATAGGATTCGCGATGACTATTTTGTTTTGGATACTGCAAATACAAGGGCAGCGACTTACCATTCCTTGTACTACGACACAGAGGATTTACAGTTGTATACGCTCCATCACAATAGAAAATTGAATCGCTACAAGATCCGATATAGGAAGTACGTAGAGTCGAAGTTGGCGTTTTTCGAAATCAAATTTAAGTCCAATAAAGGTCGGACGGAGAAGAGCAGAATAAGGGTCGACGACATAGAGCATCAGTTTGGAGAAGCAGCGCTGGATCTGCTAAAAGAAAATACAAACCTGGAGGTACCGAAGTTAATTCCGAAACTGTGGATCAACTTCAATCGTATCACCTTAGCAGCTAAGAATTTTGATGAGCGCATCACCTTTGATCTTGGATTACATTTCAAAATGGGGGATAGCTTTACCGACTACGGCCAAATTGTGATCTGTGAGATCAAACAAGGAAAATTTTCGCGAGACTCATCGGTGCTCTCAGCAATGAAGCAGCTCGATGTGCATCCACGTAAATTGAGTAAGTACTGCCTTGGCGTAGTAAGTACTTACAATCATGTAAAAAAGAATCGCTTCAAGAAGAAGTTGCGACAACTCAATAAAGTCATTTATGAGCATAGTTGAATACTTGGAAGGATTTCGATTTCTCGACATCAAAATGATTGATGTCGAGGATACCACAATGCTGTTGGTGAGGTTTCTGTTTAACTTCCTTATCACCTATACAATTGTGAGGGGTATCTATTATCCACAGCGTAAGCAAAAAGAGTATTTTTTCACTTTCATTGGCCTGAATACCTTGATTTTCTTTGTTTGCTACTTGATGAGCAGCGTAGATTTGGGCTTGGGTTTTGGGTTTGGTCTCTTTGGACTTTTTGCCATCATGCGCTACCGGACCACTACTGTGCCAGTTAAGGAGATGACATACTTGTTTACTATTGTGGCGATCGCAGTTGTGAATGCCATTAGTACCAAGAAGATTAGTTATGCCGAGCTGGTTATCACCAATCTTGCCATCGTAGCGATAGTCTACTTCCTGGAGAAAATGTGGTTTCCCGGACAGCTATCGGAGCAGATGCTCACCTACGAGAAGATTCAGAATATAAAGCCAGAAAACGAGGAAGCGATGCTCGCTGATTTACGGGAAAGGACTGGGCATAATGTGGAGAGCTTTGATGTCCTCTATGTGGATTTTCTCAATGACACTGCGAAAGTCAAGATCTATTATAACGCTTAATTGAATGCTAATTGAGTCCAAAAGGCGGTCTAAGAAGCAAGGGTACTTTCTTGCTTTGCTGCTAAGCTTCCTGCTTTGTGTGGAGCTCTCTGCACAAGAGCAACGAGACCTGCACGCCTGGACTTTTGTGACGCTCGAGTATGAGCTTGCAGACAGATGGCAGCTTGAATGGGAACAACAGGTTCGTTTGGAAGACAATGCACGAAGCTTGCGTGTTGCCTTCAGCGAGATTGGGGCGGCTTACAAGATTTCGAAGTGGATGTCTGCTAGTTTGGCATTTAGATTTTCTCGGGCTCCCGGTTTTTGGGAGAATCGGGTGATGGCAAATGTAAACCTGAAGAAACGCTTCAAACCGATCGATTTCAGCTCGCGTCTGCGTTTGCAGAGAAGCTATCAAGCGGAAGATTCAGCGGAGGACTATTTTCGGGTGAAATTTCGGGCGAGATACAGCCGCAAGAAGATAAAGTGGAGGCCGTATCTGGCGCATGAGCTCTATTACTCACTCCACAGCCGGGATATGCAGGTCGACAAGCTGCGCTTTGCTTGTGGAACACAGTATAGCCTCAAAAAAGCTATTAGTCTGGAGTTTGGTTACATCTATCAGCAAGAGATCAATCAGGAGTCACCCAAACAGACCAACATGTTCAAGTTGGGTATGAGTTATGATCTTGGGTCGTTAAAGAAAAAGAAGAAGTAATTCTACCAGGATCCTTCCTCTTCGAGTCTTCGAAGTTCTCGTAATTCTTTCTTCAGCTGTGCTTTCATTTTCTTCTTCTTCTTTTTCTTGAGAAGATGCTTGGAGTATTTGTCCGAAGCAAAGTAGCCAGCGATATAGACTAGAAAATCCGAAAAGAAAACTTGAGCCGAGGACATTCGGTTTTGCAAGTCGGGACTGTTGACAAACCTGCTGACTTCTTCAGGGAGATTGGCTTGTTTGATCTTGTCTGATTGTAGGAACTTGGTGATATGGTGGACCGGGTGATGATCCATACGCAATTGGTTCAGGGACTTTAATAGCTCTTGCTCCTTCAATTGCAGTTGGATACGTTGCTTCTCCTTCTCAACGTAATATTTGGGATTCTTCTTCTTAGCCATCTTTTTTGATTGCTTTTAATGCCTTAACCATTATAGTATCAGTGATTGTCTTCTTGATAAATAGTTTGTGTATCAGTGCATACAGGAGAAGCAAGAAAACATGGAACCCAGCAATAATACCGAAGCCAGTCATCGCACTATCGGTATAATAACTAAGGGCAAATCCCGCAAAAAGCATTACAAAGAAATAGGCCAACAAGGCCAGAATCAAAGTAACCACTATGAAGACTGCCGAAGAAATTCCTGATCCAACTTTTTCCGCACTGTCCAGACTGTGATACTCAAGCTTGAGCTTGGTATATTCTCCAAGATGCGTGGCCACCTGTTTGATGGCCGAGTATCCGTCGACACTGTCGAGTTCTTGTCGTAGTTCGTCTTCCTGAGTCTTCATAGTGGGGTAGTCGTTAAAAATTAATCAACAAATTCAGTTTTGATATTGCCATTGATGTTCTTGGCAGCATCTTCAACGATTTGTTCTGTGTTGTTTTTCAGATCATTTAGTTTCTCAACGCCGTTTTCTTTGATGGCTGAAAACTTGTCAAAACCCTTTTCTGTTTGGGCTTTCATTTCCAACTGCATCTTCTTGGCTTTTTTGTTGAGTTTCTTTCTCATCTTTTTTCCGCTACTTGGAGCCATCAATAGCGCTGCTGCAGCACCAACAGCGGCTCCTGCGAATAGTGTGAAAACATTTCTCATGTTACGGTGAATTTGTTAAGAGGTCTAGAAATTTTGTTCAAAAATACACTTTAACACCTGTATTTTCAAGGTGTCGTGTATGAGCAGTTACAGTGCAAATACAACACCAGTTACTGCATTAGGATCGAGATATTAGACGATAGACAAGATATTAGTAACAATCTCAATCCCTAATTAAACAAAACTGTCAGATTTAGGTTTGCCCAAGAATGGCAGCAAAGTCATAAACATCTTGAAAGGTATTGTACATGGGAACCGGCGCCACGCGAATGACATCCGGTTCTCGCCAATCAGCAATGATGCCAGCATCAGTCAATCTATCAAAGGTGGCTTTGCCATTTCTGGCAGCAACAATGGACAGCTGACAGCCTCTGGAATCTGCATCTCGAGGCGTGATAACCTTGTACAGCACCTCTCCCCTGCTTTCGTTGATCTTGTCGAGCAAGTACTGTAAGTAGGCCGTTAGTTTTATGCTCTTTTTCCGCAACTGTGGCATTCCAGCTTCCGCAAAATGTTCAAGTGCTGCCTTATGAGCTGCCATGGGCAATATCTGAGCATTGCTAATCTGCCAACCTGCAGCGCCTTTCTGTGGCACAAACTTGTCAGGCATTTGGAAGCGCTTTTTTTCATCATTTCCCCACCATCCAGCAAATCGATGCAGCTTCGTGTTTTTTCCATGCCTATCATGTACATAAGCACCGCTAGTACCACCAGGTCCGGAGTTCAAGTACTTGTAGCTGCACCACACTGCAAAGTCCACATCCCATTTATGAAGTTTCAAAGGCAGATTTCCGGCAGCATGAGCCAGATCGAATCCTACTTTTGCACCAACAGAATGTCCCGCTTTGGTGATGGCTTCCAAATCGAAAAACTGACCGGTATAGTAGTTGACGCCACCAAACATGACCAAGGCTAGTTCAGGGCCCAATTCCTTGATTTTAGCGACAATATCTTCTGTTCGTAATGTTTCTTCCCCCTTTCGCGCTTTTACTTCGACTACCGCATCTTTAGCTTTGAAACCATGATGTTCAGCTTGACTGGCAGTGGCATACTTGTCAGAAGGAAAAGCATGCTCTTCGATCAAGATCTTATACCGCTTCTTGGTCGGTCGGTAGAAGGAAACCATCATCAGGTGTAGATTGACAGTAAGGCTGTTCATGATGACGACCTCCGATTGTCTCGCACCAACAATCGCTGCCGCTTGCTTCTTCAAAAAGTGGTGATAACCAAACCAGGGATTCTTCCCATGAAAATGTCCTTCTACTCCCATGTCCTTCCAATCATTGAGCTCTTGCAGCACATGTGCTCGCACATTTTTAGGCTGTAATCCCAGCGAGTTACCACAAAGGTAAATTGCCTTCTTGCCGTTTACCTTAGGGAAGTGGTATCGAGATCTGAAGGAAGCCAATGGGTCTGCCTTATCCAGCTTACGCGCGAAGGATCTACTGGCTTCAAACTTGGAATTTGTCATGTTGTCTTTACTAAAAATTTGAGCCCCTCCAGGCAATGTGATAGGACCTAAAACTCGATGCAGACATTTTTGGGTTCTGTGAAGAAATGCAGTGCATTCCAACCGCCCTCCCGTCCGACACCAGAATTCTTGACGCCTCCAAAGGGTGTCCGCAGATCGCGTTTCATCCAGCAATTGATCCACACGATACCACTGTGCAATTGATCAGCGACCCTTTGGGCACGGCTCAGGTTTTCTGTCCATACTGTAGCCGCAAGCCCATACTCAGTCGCATTAGCATAAGCAATCACTTCCTCTTCCTTCTCAAATGGAATCAATGTTACTACCGGACCAAAGATCTCTTCCATATTACAGCGACTATCTACGGATAAGCCCTCTATAACGGTGGGCTCCACAAAGTAACCATCCTTGCATCTGCCCTTCAAAGTCACTCGTTTCCCGCCGGTCAAAATCTCCCCCCCATCTTCGACAGCCAGGTCGATATAATGAAGCACTTTCTCCATATGTGATTGCGACACCAATGCACCTACATTTGTATCTTCATTCAAGGGATCTCCCACTTTCAATTGGTAAGTCCTCGCAGCCAGCTCCGTCTTAAACTTTTCATAAATTGGCTTCTCGATAAAAATTCGGGAGCCGCACAAGCAAATTTGCCCTTGGTTGCTGAAGGAAGAACGAATAGTAGTATTGAGTGCCTTTTGATAATTACAGTCTGCAAAAATGATGTTGGGATTCTTACCGCCCATTTCCAGGGAGAGCTTCTTAAACATCGGAGCAGCTACCTGTGCAATCTGACGTCCTGTAGCGGTACTTCCAGTAAATGAAATGGCCTTCACGTCTGGATGGGCTGTTATCACAGCACCTACTTTATGACCCAGACCATGCACTATGTTTAAAACCCCATCCGGCAGTCCTGCCTCCTTGCAAATCAAAGACAAATAGTAGGCCGTTTTGGGTGTCACTTCAGAAGGTTTGGCTATCACGCAGTTGCCGGCAGCCAAAGCCGGAGCGATCTTCCAGGAAAACAAATACAAGGGCAAGTTCCAGGGACTAATACAGCCTACTACCCCAAGTGGTTCTCGCAAGGTATAGTTGATGGCATCCTCCATCCGGTGCGACTCACTGGAAAATTGCTGTATCGCAGAGGCAAAAAAACGGAAATTGGCTGCAGCTCGCGGGATATCTACCGTTCGAGCTGTAAGCAATGGTTTGCCGTTGTCTTCAGACTCATAATAGGCTAGCAGTTCGAGATTCTGCTCGATCATGTCGGCGATCCGGTTCAGTATCCGCGAGCGCTTTTCGATGCTGGTGACAGACCAAGCAGGAAAGGCCATCTTGGCAGCCTTTACGGCTAGTTCCACATCCTGCTCGTCACTGTCTGGTACGTATGAATAGACTTCCCCAGTAGCTGGATTGACAGATTCAAGGTACTTACCTTCGGCAGGATCACGCATCGAACCAAAAATGTAGTTCTTTAAGTAACGATCATCCTTGTTTTTCTTCAGCATTGGCAGGGATTAAGCAGTTCTGTCAAGGCAAAAATACGTTATTATATACTACCAGTCCTTCCGCCATCCACTGGTATACTGGTTCCATTGATATAGCTGGCAGATGGACTTGCCAGAAAAGCAGCAACAGCAGCGATTTCCTCTGGTCGACCAAAGCGACCGACTGGCACAGTGGCCTCCATCCTCGCCACCATCTCAGGTATGGGCACATCTGCCAGCCTTGCTCGCTCTTCAATGATCTGTAGTAGCCGCTGCGTCTCTGTAAATCCCGGCAGAATGTTGTTGACTGTAATATTAAATCTGGCAACTTCGTTCGATAGGGTCTTTGCCCATCCTGCTACCGCAGCTCTTGTTGTATTTGAAACACCTAGGCCTTCCAGTGGAATACGCACAGAGGTGGATACTATATTGATGATGCGTCCATAGTTGGCCGTTTTCATGCCGGGTAACAGGGCCTGCATCAATAGATGATTGCAAAGCAAATGCTGTTGGTAGGCTTGAAGAAAATCCTCCGCTTGTGCTTCTGTGATCGCTCCGGCATCCGGTCCACCGGTATTATTAATCAGTATATGGTAGGGGCGCTCAATTTGAGCAGCCACATCCTTGCTCACCACCCGGCTGACTTCAGCAGTATCGTCAAAATTAGCGACAAGATAATGATGCACTTGATCAAGTGGCTGCGGCAGTTCTGTTACCAATTCCTGCAGCTTCTCTTCGTTTCTGGCTAGCAATGTTACCTGACAACCAAGGCTAGCCAGTTCTACTGCAATGGCATGGCCAATCCCTTGAGTGCTGCCGCATACAAGTGCGTTTTTTCCTTCTAAGCTGAGTTGCATTATGTTTTGATTTGCTCGGGTTGTACTGTTGTCTGGAATGACAGACACAAACTAGAAAATCCCTATCTTAACCTAAAGTTAGGGCTAGAAGACAAACATAATCCGCTGCACCTCAAGAAATCGCCGATTTTGTTTGCTGAATGCCTTAAAGCAACTTTTTAGGCCCGATAGATTTACTGCCAATGCCCGATACTGACAGAACGAGCTCCCGATTGTCTTATTATCTCCAGCTATTAGGCCCAGGCCTGCTTTTCGCCGGAGCAGCCGTTGGCGTCTCACACTTAGTACAGTCAACCAGAGCGGGTGCAGAGTATGGATTTGCCCTTGTGTGGGCGGTCATCCTGGCCAATATCCTCAAGTATCCCTTCTTTCAGTTTGGTCCGCGCTATGCCGCTGCCACTGGCGAAAGCCTCATTGATGGCTACAAGAAGCAAGGCGGCTTGGTCCTGGCCATTTTTGTCTTGGTTACACTCGGTACTATGTTCACAGTCCAGGCAGCTGTCACCATTGTTACCTCAGCACTACTCACCAATATTCTAGGCTTTGGGGACCCATTTAGCTGGAGTCTCGGATTGCTGGTTTGCTGTTCTGCACTCCTGGCCATTGGAAAGTACAAACTACTTGACAATCTAATCAAGGTCATCATTGTCATCCTCACCATATCTACGCTGATAGCACTTGCAGGATTACTTATCCAGGGTAACCAGCTCTCTCAAGTCATGCAAACGAGCAGCTTCGCCTGGTCCAATAAAGACCTGCTCTTTCTCATAGCCCTAATGGGATGGATGCCGGCACCCATCGATATCTCCGTTTGGCATTCCCTGTGGACGCTCGAAAAAAAGAAAATCAGCAGCCATGCAAGTGTCAAGAATACCCTGTTTGACTTTAATGTGGGCTATATCGGTACTGCATGTCTTGCCCTCTGTTTCCTGGTTCTTGGCGCCCTGGTCATGTTTGGCAGTGGTCAGACTTTTTCCAATAGCGCCGCAAAATTTGCCGGTCAGTTGATCAGTCTGTATACTACTAGTTTGGGAGAAGGATTCTGGTTGGTCATTTCGATCGCGGCGCTCACCACGATGTTTAGCACCACCATCACATGTCTGGATGCCTATCCTCGTGTAATGAGCCGTACAGTGATCACTGTCTTGCCTCAGTATGAGTTAAAACATGCCAACAAACTCTATTGGATTTTCATTGTTCTTACCATTGCCGGGGCACTCATTATCCTAAAACTCTTTTCCGGCAGTCTCAAATCTTTGGTAGATTTGGCCACCATACTATCTTTCCTCACGGCTCCGGTATTGGCCATCATGAACTATCGATTGGTGACCAGTAGCCTGATGCCCGAAGAGCATCGGCCCGGGATGATGCTCAGGATTTGGAGTTTTTTGGGCATGGCATTTCTGCTCGGCTTCTGTGTATTATTTTTGAGATCCTTAGTCTAGAAAAGCATTAGAATCATAGAATTTGAAAACATTGAAGATCGTCCTGCTTGGCCCCGCACATCCCTTTCGAGGTGGTATTGCTACCTTTTCCGAATCTCTTGCCGTGAGCCTGAAAGCCAAAGGGCATCAGGTAGAGATTCATACCTACACAAAGCAGTATCCTTCCATCTTTTTTCCGGGCAAAACCCAGCTTTCGCAAGACCCCGCTCCTGCCAATCTTAAAATTACCCGATCTTACAGTTCCGTGAACCCGATCTCCTGGTGGACAGCTGCCAGAAGCATCACCCATACAAAGCCCGACCTGATGATTCCACAATTTTGGATGCCGCTAATGGGCATGTCATTGGCGCAGGTGATAAAGGGCGTGAAACGAAGGACCAAGAGCAAAGCCATCGCTGTGACGCATAATGTCATCCCGCATGAAAAGCGACCGGGAGACCAATTTCTGACCAGTGCATTTCTAAATTCTTGCGACGGATACATTGCCCTTTCCCGATCCGTATTGGAGGATATAGATCAATTTACCAAGCAAGGTGGTCGTAGCTTTCTCCCTCACCCTATCTACGACAACTATGGCCAGAAAGTCAAGAAAGAAACCGCTCGAAAGGAGCTGGGAATTCCGCAGGACAGACGACTCATTTTGTTCTTCGGTCTGGTCCGCAAGTACAAAGGTCTTGATCTCCTGATCGAAGCAATGGCCGACAATCGTCTCCAGGATCAGAACATACATTTATTAGTGGCAGGAGAGTTTTATGAAGACGAACAAAGCTACCGACAAATGATCGCTGAAAAGCAAGTGAGCGATCGCGTTCATTTGGTGCCCAAATTCATTGCCAATGAAAAGGTGAAGCATTATTTCTCCGCCGCTGATATCGTCGCCCAACCCTACAAGACCGCCACTCAAAGCGGCATATCTCAGATTGCCTACAACTTCGAGAAGCCCATGCTCGTCACTAATGTGGGTGGATTGCCCGAGATTGTTAAGGATGGCGTCGCTGGATACGTGGTCGAGCAATCCCCAAAGGAAATTGCGGAAAAGCTTCTCGATTTCTTCCAAAACAATCGGGAGTCTTTCTTTGTAAAAAATGTGGCAGAGGAAAAATTGCGCTTTAGTTGGTCTACCTTTGCCGACGGACTTTTGGAACTGTATGATCAAATTTGTCTGGTAGATAAGGATTAGAATTTGGGCGTGCCCCTCCGCCGTCTGCCGCTCCCCAAACCCTGGGGTTAACTGATATTTGACCCCAGGGCTTGGGGAGCGGCAGCCAGCTCCGGGTCGGGCTATCCGCTCTCACTCACCTTGTCCACAGCGGTTCGGCTTATGCCTACTGCGGTCTCCTCCTACGTCGGAGCCCCCATTAGGCATGCCTCACACGCAGTGGCCGGCGGCTCGTACCGCTTCTATCCCTCACGCAGTCCAAGCACAAGAAGATGAAGGCCCATAAAGGAATAAGTCAGCCAATACTATGCAAAAACGTATACAGCAGATTCTGCAATCCAGTTTATCGATCCATCAGCTAATCGAACAAGACCAGCAAATGCATCAGCAATTGGAGCAAATCGCTTCGCTAATGATCAACTGCCTCAAGGAAGGCGGCAAGGTGCTCTTTTGTGGCAATGGGGGCTCGGCAGCAGACGCGCAACACCTGAGCACTGAGTTGGCAGCTCGATTCTATCATGAGCGTCAAGCCCTCTATGCAGAGGCCCTACATGTCAATACCTCTTTTCTCACCGCCGTAGGAAACGACTATAACTATGAACGGGTGTTTTCGCGGGCTTTGGAAAGCAAAGGGAGAAAGGGCGATATACTGTATGCATTGAGCACTTCCGGAAACTCTCCCAATATCCTAGCAGCTATCAAAACAGCTAGTGAACTGCAAATGAGTATCGTCGGAATGACCGGATCATCCGGTGGCAAGATGCTTGATCTTTGCGATGAATTGGTCCGTGTGCCTTCTGATGATACGCCACGAATCCAGGAAGCACATATCCTCCTCGGCCATGTGATATGCGAACTGGTAGAGCAGGCATTTGTATAGTAGCTTACTTTATGTTTATGCGAGTAATGAGTATTTTGCTTTCAAATTGTAATAATCCATGAAAGTAGAAAAGTTACTCCCAATGCTTTGTATCGCACTGCTCTTGATCATCACCGCTTGCGATACTGAGGAAGATCCCTTTCCTGTGGCAGCTTGTGATTACCTGATGCCTGCGGCAAATACTTCCTACACTTATGCCAATGCCGACACCAGTTTTACTATTGTCGTAGGAGATGATGAAGTAGACAGCTCCACGCAGCAGACACTGCGGACGGCTACGATCC
>JAHDDV010000028.1:17419-28480 GCA_020629205.1 Chitinophagales bacterium
GGAGATGATGAAGTAGACAGCTCCACGCAGCAGACACTGCGGACGGCTACGATCCAGGGCAGCGACAGCGATTTCAAGTGCTTTTGTCAAAACAGCATCGCCGGCTATCAGGATGATGATGGAGCACCTTTCAATCTAGATGGTCGGGAAGAATCTGTAGATACCGAAGATTTTTTTGATGGGGTTGACTACGATGAAGAGGCATCTATACAGGCGATCTACGATTTCTATCATCGTGACACGACTTTCCCTCATGCTATTAACACCTATACAGTCGTAATGGATACCGAGCTTTTCAGCGGCGAAGAGCAAGAATCCCAGACCGAAGCACCAATGATTCATGGACATCTTGGCCCCTTTACTGAATACGGAAAGCTACGCTCTAAAACCCTTATAACTGGTTTTTTGGATACCCGGGGAGTGGAAGGGAAGAATTACTACGATGTCATTGAGGTTGAGCATACACTTTCCTATCTCCTCCTCAATGAAGACGGAGAAACTTTCGACAGCTATATCGAGGAGCAAAACACCTATTGGTTTGCCAATGGGATCGGCTTGATTGAGACGACGGATAAGGGGTATAAATTGCAGCCGTCTTAGTTTTTTTAGTGTCTAGTGCTTGGTGTCTAATCTTTTGTGGTGTATGTCGACAAGGATTGACTACCTGGTATTGCTGACAGTGTTCTTTATCTCGAACCTACTTGCTAGAGGAGCTTTGAGTCGGATGTCCCGCTCCGCCACTGGCTTGGCCCGGATGAAATAGTATCTAAATTAGACATTAAGCACTAGAAACTAAAAAACCGTCAGCGCGAGCAAGGTTGTGGCTATCTAGCCGCGGGCGCAGCGGAACGAAGTGCTATGATAGCGTGGCGCAAGCCTGCCAATGGTGGCTCCGACGAAGGAGGAGACACTAGTGGCAGAGCTGGAGCAGCTAGCAGAGTGCTGAGTATTAGCGCAGCACGTGTAGATTGCTGCTACGGCCGAATACTGCTAGGCTCCAAAAAATAAAATTATCCAAAATTATCTCCACTTCATATCCAGCCCCATCTGAGCTTGCTCTGCATACCCTCCTTTAAAAAATCCAGACGTATAGCGATTCTCATGACTTTGTGGTGTTTTACTTGGTTTAAGTCTTTGATTTGTAGTTATTTGTTCTATGGTGTTTGAAAAGTGGAACCTACCTAGGTCGTTCATTTAAAAAGAAAATACTTTGCAAATAGCTGTTTCGAAGTGATTTAGAGGCTTTAAAATTTGTTTTCTTGTGTCATTGCTGCTAACTTGGTCAAACCAAGCGAGCAAATATTGACTTCCTTTGACATGAAAAAAGCCTTCTTAAGCATCCTGATTCTAAGCTTCCTTGCACCCGAATTAATGTCGCAGGAAGGGGAAGCCGAATATTGGAGGAGGCAGTATCGGGAAGATTTGGAAGGCATAGAGCAAACGACTGTCCAGATTGAGCGCATGATTCCCAATTATGATCCGGAGGAACTGCGGACAAGTTTGATGCGCTTTTTTGAATTGTATGGTGAGGGATCAGAGGCGGAGAGGGGGCAAGAGGATCTGGCAATGCAATATGATTTTTTGCAGCAAAAGATGTCGACCTGGGTAGAGTCGCAGAGATCGATTCAGGAGGACTTGAATTTTTTGGCTGGATTGTATCGGGAGAGTTTGGAAAAGGGAAAACGGAATCTTCAATCGCATCGGAACTTGCATGGAAATTATCGCCGTTTGCTGAAGGAAGAGCGAAAGAACCGGGAAGAGTTTCGGCGGATTCAATTGTCACTGGTCCGGATGCTTCAGCGTCGCATCACCTGGGAAGAGGATCAATTTTTTTTGAATAGTGTTTTTGATTATTTGAATAATGATGTAAAGCCTCGGGTTAGACAGATGGAGGTGGAAAAGGACTCATTGGAGACAAGCCGGCAACGCTTGCAGGCAGAGAAACAGGGACTCAGTGAAGAGATACTCGCTAGCAATCGGAGCTTACAAGAATTGAAGCAGCACTTTGCTGCCGAACGTGAAGAATATCGATTGGATTTACAAGAGCAGAAGGAGGGATTTGCATTGGAGAGCGCACAGATTTTGGAAGAAATTGCATGGGAGCGTGCTCAGGCTGATCGCGAGATTGCTGCAATGCAGGCCTCTATTGCAGATCGAATGATCAGGAGCAGAGACACGATCCGACAAGTGCAAAGAGTATCTGATTCTCTGCAAAGGGTGGCTCATGAATTGGATGAGGCTGTGAAAGCTAGAGTTGATTCTTTGCGGCAGTTAAAGATGTCTCTGGCTAGTTTGCAGGATATGATTGTCACGAAGGATCGAGAGGTTTCTGAGATTAGGACGGAGGCTACTTCTTTGCGCGATTATCTTTATTACGGAACCTTACTGATTCTAGCAGGCATCGTGATTGCAACCCGGATTACCAATGCATACCTGCGTCGCAAAAAAGAAGAATTACAGATCGTAAACCGACGATTGAATGGGCAGCATTCGAAGCTGGAAATCCTGTTGAAGGAGCTTCACCACCGTGTGAAAAACAATTTGCAAATGGTGGCCTCGATGCTGAATTTGCAAGCGCGGCAGATGGGTGTGGAGGAGAGCAGACGCGCATTGCGAGAAGCGCGTGGAAGGGTACAGGCGATGGGGCTGATCCACGATAAGCTCTATCAAAGTGATAATGTCACCAAGGTCAATCTGTCAGAATACATACGTGAATTGGTACAAGGACTGCAGGATTCCTACGGAATGGACAAGGACTCTTTTCGTTCCTCGCTGGAAGTGCAGAACATAACAATGGAGACGGATCGGGCTACTCCGATTGGATTGATCATTAATGAGTTGGTGACGAATTGCTTTAAGCATGCCTATAAGGGGCATCCTAATCCGGAGCTTTTCATCAACTTTTACCGGACAAATGCTAATCGCCTGAACTTGATCATTCGGGATAATGGCAAGGGAATCGAGCAGGAATCTCAGGAAGCCAATGGCTCGAGTTTTGGCCTAAAGATGGTGCATCTTTTGGTGCAGGAATTGGAAGCGGACTTGAAAATCCAAAACAATAAGGGCCTGAGTTATCACATTGAATTTGATATGAATCGCAAGGCGGCTTGAATAAATATAGGAGCCTATGAAAAAGGGAAACATCTTGATACTGGAGGATATGCGATTGACGGCGGAGGACATCGCTGCTTGTCTGGAGGTGGCTGGTTATGGGGTTACCGACATCGTGAAAAGTGGGACGGAAGCCATCGCTTCAGTGCAGAAGAATCCGCCGGATCTGGCCATTCTGGATATCAAGGTTCAAGGGGATTTGAGTGGCATTGAAATCGCAGAGCGCATCTGCGCGATCAAGTCGATACCGATTGTCTATCTAACGGCTTTTTCTGATCTAACTACCCTGGAAAGGGCGAAGCAGACCAATCCGGCGTCCTTTCTAACCAAGCCATTTAGAGAGCGTGAATTGCAAATTGCAGTGGAGCTTGCTTTACACAATTTTTCAGATAGCAGCGATGAAATTATCATCAAGGAGAATCATCAGGCCATTAAGTTGAATCTCAAGGAAGTGAAATGGGTAGAGGCCGACGGAAGTTACGTTGATATTCACACCAGGCAAAGAAAGATGCGTGTGGCGATGAACATGCTTCGATTTAGCGAATTGGCGGAAGGATCTTCATTGCTAAGAGTGCATCGCAGCTTCATGGTAAATATTGCATTTGTATCTGACTATGATGCGGATCATCTTTGGATTGATGGCAAAAAACTGCCTGTCAGCAAGAGCAAAAGCAAAACTTTCCTGGCAAAGATGGATTGGCTGGGTAGGGAAAAACAATAAAAAAGGTAAATAGTCGCCCCGACCAAAGATTGACTATTTACCATCCATTTACTAACTAAAAAGTCAGTATGACAAAGCTACATGAATTTGCATAGGCGAACAAATTAAGTGTGGAAGCATACGACCTTTGTCGACAGTCTGTGCCTGAATTCTTCTTCGATCTTACAGCCTTTGACCCAAGCAATCTTTTTTTCAAGGATAACCGAAGCATGATTTTTCGGTAAGGGGAAAGCTGCACCCTAAAAGAAATGACTTGCCTACCCGACCAAAGCCCATAGGCTTCCAAAGCGGGCAAGTCTACTATCCATTTATTAACAGGTATGCATCGCTCCGGCGATGTGTACCAATAAAATTTCAGTATGAAACTAGATTACAAGATTCGAAAACTGGTGAGTGTCAGCATGATCTTGCTAGCAGTATTCACAAATGATAAAACACTTATGGCCCAATGTAACTTGAATCAGGAGGTAGTCGACATTTGTCAGACCGATCCGGAATGGAAGTACTCGCCAGCAATCTACCCTGTTTGTGCAGGCTCACAGAACCCAGATGGCACAGATAGCAACGGCTTGCCTCCGGGGGAGGTGGGGCTGGACTATAGTCAGGACTTTACTGTAGTATTGCCAGACAGTATCTACTACGATGTATTCGACATCGTACTCGATTTCAATTATGCTATACTCACCAATCCGGATGATATCGGGCTTCCGCCTGGGATGAATCTGGTAGCAGATCCCAACATAGAGGACTGGACGCTGGAAGGTTCGACCGCCTATTGTCTGGAGCTTGCCGGAGCTCCGCAAGAGAGTGGCTCTTACCCGCTCAGTTTGGTTCTTGAGTTTTGCGCCGCTGTGGTTGGGGTGGAAACCTGTATCGACACCACCATCAATTGCTATGGCTTGGAGGTCGTGCATGTAGCCAATGAAGATCTTTCGAGCAGCGAACAAGCGAACTTTAGTCCCAACCCTGTACAACAGACGGCGCAGCTGAATCTGGATTTACCGAAGGCTCAAAACAGCGTATTCAGGCTCTACGATTTGTCTGGTAATTTGCTGCGAGAGGAGCAAGTACCGCTACATGCCGGAAAGAATCAGATTGACTTCGATCGTGGAGGTCTCGGCGCTGGAATGTACTTATATGCGCTTGATGCAATAATCTCTGGCCAGGTGTTGATTACCCATTAAACGGAAAATCAGATCAGATATGGAAAAGTGTTTCGCAATAGTAGCCCTGATGTTTTGCCTCTCAGGAGTGTCAAAGGCACAAGAAGGCATCTTGTCTGGGGTGATCACCGATGGCGTTTATAATGTCCCCCTATTTTCTGCCCGCATCGATGTTCCCGCTGCTGCGAAGCACACCATATCTGATTTGGATGGCCAATACAAACTCACACTGCCAGCAGGTCTCTGGGAAGTAGTTGTCAGCTGTAAAGGACTTGGCAGCAGAACCAAGCTCATAGAGATTTTCAGGGATGGAGAAACGAGCCTCAATCTCACCCTGGGCGCCAGTACCTTCTCCTCTGAGTCTGGCCTGGATAAAGAAGCCAACAAAGCAGCAGCGAGCATTCTGCAAATTCAGAAGCGCTTTATTCAGAAACCTGGATTCCAAAGGCTAGATCAGGTGCTGGACTATTTACCCGGTATAGACATGATTGACGGACAGCTCAACATTCGGGGAAGTCGCGGATACGCATACGGAGCAGGCAGCAATGTCACTGTATTGCTCGATGGCATACCCATCATGCGGGCGGAGTCTGCCTTCCCGGATTGGGACTTTTTGCCGATGTCCTACCTCGAAGAAATCGAAATCATTAAAGCAGCCAGTTCGGTTCAATACGGCTCATCCGCACTTGGTGGAATCATCAACCTCAAGACTCGGCAAATAGCCAAGAAAGCTCGAAGCTGGGCCTCCATACGAACAGGTATCACTCAGAATCCTCCTGGTGATGATGAGCTGAGTGGCTCGGATAAAGCATGGTGGGGCAATGCCTTTCCCAATAATCAATCATTGAGCTTTGGACATGAAAGACCTATAGGTGACTTTACTATAAGGTTAATTGGTAATGCCTTTCGCGAAAACTCCTGGCGCCAGCATGAGCAGGACAGAAATGCCCGAGTAGCTACAGCTCTTAGCTATAGCACACTTAGTCGCACTGGAGAGACACGCTTGAACACTAGCATTAGTGCCGACTTTCAGAAAGGAGAACGAACGGAGTTTCTGATCTGGAATGGAATCGGTACGGATCTCTACAAGCCATGGTCTCAATTGCCAATGCAGGAAAATCAGTCGACCAAATTTATCATTTCTCCCCAGCTATCACTGGAGCGAGAGTCCATAGGCTGGAAGCTGGAGCTAAAGGCTCGATACTACAGCAGCAACAATCAAAACCAAATCAACCAAAGCATCTTTAGCAAAGGCTATTTTGCTCAAGCCCAAAGCCAAAAAATCTGGCAAAGTGGCCTCAGCCTGGTAACTGGACTAAGTGGCAATTACAACCAAGTGGAAGCCCAAATCTATCAGGAACCCAACAAGGTATTCGGAGGCTACGCGGCCTACGGTCAATTGGAGCAAGAACTCTTTGATGTCCTGTCTGTCTCAGCAGGTGCCAGATACGAAACCAATGATGTGACAGGACTCAATAACGAGTCGCAACCAGTTATGAGATTTGGAGCCAATTATCAAGCGAGTTCCGGAACCTTTCTTCGTACTTCGATAGGGCAAGGATTTCGCTTTCCCAGTACATCGGAGCGCTTTACCAGTGTCAATCTGGGTTCATTATTGCAGATATTCCCTAATCCAGACCTAAAGCCTGAGCGCGGCTGGAGCGCTGAGATTGGCATCAAGCAATTGCTCAATTTTTTCAACTGGCACGGTAGCTTCGACGTAGCTATCTTCAGTAACAGATATCAAGATCTAACAGAATTCACCTTCACCAATATCAATCGTAGTGTTGGCTTTCAATCGCAAAACAGAGGCACCGCTAAGATACGAGGTGTCGAAGCGAATCTGGATACGGCTGGTAAGTTACGAGGTCGCAAAGTCCATCTATGGATTGGCCATACTTACCTGCAACCATTGTATGCCAATGAGCAATTGATGAAGTACCGCTTTAGCCATAGTCTCAAGGCCCATGCCTCTATGCAATTTGGCAAACTGGACTTGAGCACTTCCTTACGCTATCGAAGCAATATGGAAGAGATCGATGTTGTCTTCAGCACGCTGCTGCCAGACCTGGCCGCCTATCGAGAACAGCATGATGAAGGAGTGGCAGTCCTCGATCTCAGAGCAGCTTACAGCCTTCATGACTGGCTGGAGCTGAGCTTCATTTGCAACAACATAACCAACAAGGAGTACTCCATCCGTCCTGCATTGATTGAGTCTCCGAGAAACTATAATCTAAAACTTGCCATGCAACTCTAGACAAACATACATAGAAATCGAATCGACAACATGGCGCCCCGACCAAGATAGCCATGTCCATTTACTAATATAAATGATCAGTTATGAACACTTGCAGTATCTGCGCTCATAAACTTGAGCGCAAAGTGGGAAGGACTTTGCTTCTCCTACTAGTATTCACCTTAAGCACTTTTTCTCTCCATGCCCAAACTGCCATCCTTGAAGGCAGTATTACTGATGCCTATGACGACATGCCTTTGATCGGTGCCACGGTTCAAATCGTAGGGACCAGCATCGGCTCCGTCACGGATCTAGATGGCCAATACCATCTGGAATTAGAGCCAGGCAAGTACTTGCTGCTCTATTCCTATGTAGGCCAATCTCCACAAAGATTGGAGGTCGAACTTGAAGAAGGCCAAGTCATAATCAAGCATATTAGCCTCTCCCCGGAAATGGGCACAGAAGCTATCGTTACAGACAGCAAGAATCCCAAGGACCTCAATGAGGCCGTAAGCTCTGTCAATGTGATACCTAAAACGGAAATTGAAAATCGCAATGATCCTGATCTGGGGATTAGCCTCCGAAACAATCCTGGAACTCAGGTCATAGGAGGACAAGTGGACATCCGTGGAGCCAGTGGTTTCGCCTACGGAGCGGGCAGCCGTGTTTTGTTTGTCGTAGATGGACTGCCCATGCTGCGTGGTGATTCTCAAAGTCCGGAATTGGATTTTATGCCCATCGAGATTATCTCTGGAATTGAAGTCTCCAAAGGCCCTGCTTCTGCCCTCTTTGGCGCTTCTGCACTCGGCGGTGTTGTTTACCTCAGCTCTGATTACGCTACGCAGAAGCCAGTAACGAAACTTAGCCTGAGCTCCGGACTCTACCAGAATCCTTATCAAAATGCCCTCAACGATTCTGTCAACAAAGCCTGGTGGAACGGGCAGTACCCTACAGAGAGTAATCTTAGCTTTGTTGACAAGCGAAAGCTTGGCAAAATTGACCTAATTGTAGGCGGGAATTTCTTCAGCCGCGATGGTTATAAACAGTCAGATTTTAGTCGACGTGGTCGCCTTAATGCGAGTACGAGATACCTCAAATACAATAAAGATAAAAACACCTATCTCACACTACGCATTGCCGCCAATGTACAGAAGTCTACAAGTGGAAATCACCTGATCTGGAATGGTGATGCGGAGAAGAAGTATGAATTATGGTCAGGTCTTACGCCCATGGTCAATCGATCAACTAAGCTCACCCTTGATCCATCCATCAAATACGAATGGGCCGGTAAAGGCCTGGCGGTCGAATGGAAAAATCGTTGGTATCGCAGCCAAACTGCTAACAATACACAACAAGGCTCAGGCACGGATTTGCTCTTTAGTGAATTGTCCATCCGAAAAATCCTGAATGACAAATTGACCCTAAATGCCGGTCTCAATGCCAGCAGTACTCAAGTAGATGCGGAGCTATTCGGCGATCAATCCCTCTCCTCTTCCAACCAGTCTTTCTACGCACAGCTCGAAGCAAAACCGCTGGCACGATTAAGTGTGGTGCTTGGGGCGCGTTATGAAAAAAACACAATGGAAGAGCAAAGCGAAGGCCTCCCGGTCTTTAGATTGGGCAGTAGCTATCAGTTAGCTGAAGGCACATTTCTTCGCTTTTCAGCTGGTCAAGGCTATCGCTTTCCCAGTATTGCGGAGACCTATGTGGAGACCTTATTGGGATCATTTGGGACAATGGACATCAAGATTTTCCCCAACCTTGATCTCGCCTCAGAACAAGGACTGGGTTTGGATCTTGGCTTACGACAGCTATACAAGCGCAACCAATGGTCGGGATATCTGGATGCTTCCCTATTCTTCAATCGCTATGACAATATGATAGAGTTTGCTTTCACAAATATCGACGGTGATCTGGGATTCCAAGCCCAAAATGTGGGTGACACAGAGGTCAAAGGGCTGGATGTTTCCCTAGCTACACAGCGCGCTTACGATGGGGGCGCTACCCGATTCATGGCAGCTTATACCTTCATCGATCCGCGCTATCAGGAGTTTACAGAATCCATTCAAGGAGGGAGCTCTTCCGAGGAGAATGTGCTAAAATACCGCTTTCGCCACGCGCTCAAGCTAGGAGCCGAGTCCGAATATGGCAAGTTTTTAGCAGGCTTCTCGGCGAGATACAATAGTCATATGGACGCCGTTGATCGTGCCTTCCTGACCTTCATTCCCGGCCTTGCAGATTATCGAAATGCGAATCAATCAGGTGAGTTTGTTACGGACATTCGTCTGATTTATCAGCTCACCGATCAGACTCGAGTCTCCCTCATTTGCAACAATGCACTCAATAATGAATACACGATTCGTCCGGCTTTGATAGAAGCACCGAGAAGCTATTTCCTCAAGCTTGACGTGAAGCTCTAACACAAGCTGATGGCTAAAAAAGATGGCTACTACTTCCTGGGGAGTGATCACTCGGATTGCCTTCTGATTGTACTGCCTGTCCGCGTTAAGCCGGTCGGACAGTAGTGATGATCAGACCGAATCATCCTGTGGTCGTAGTAGCCATTCTATCATTATCTAGGGTTAAAGGTGGAAGATATTATCTTCTACTTCAAGGACGGAAATCCAGAAAAAGGTAAACATAAAAATGGCCGGAATGAATGACTTTAATCCCATAAAGCATTGATTGTCAATGGATAATAGCGGGGAAAATTATTTTGAGATAATTCAGCGCAATGCTGAATTGACTCAACAAAATTCCAGAACTTGCAAGAAAAAATTGGGGCACCTCTTCCACTTTCTTGGTCAGAAATTGAAACTTCTGACAGAAAAGTCCATTCTCTGGCAAGAACAAAAGGCCTTGTTGATTGCTGACTTGCACCTGGGCAAAGCCGCTCACTTTCGTCGCGCAGGAATTGCTATTCCTCAAGCAGCAGCCCGAGCCAATCTCCTTCGACTTTCAAAGATTCTGCAAACAGAGGATGTACAGCGCGTACTCATTCTTGGCGATCTCTTTCACTCCGATTTTAATCCTGAATGGCAGGATTTCGAAAATTTCATTGATAGCTACCCCGATATCAGTTTCGAGCTCATTCCGGGCAATCACGATCGCCACGGAGCGAAGTCCAGCCTGCCCAAAAAGAAGTTGCACATACATCCTGATGAATTGCACATGCCCCCTTTCCTATTCTCCCATCATCCGCTGGAGGATAATGGCAGTCTTTACAATTTAGCTGCCCATGTGCATCCCGCCGTGCGCCTTCAGGGAGATGGTCGCAGTGCCACACGCCTACCCTGTTATTACTTCGGCAAGTCCGGTGGCTTGCTTCCAGCTTTTGGCAATTTCACAGGCATGCACACTATCCGTCCAAAGCAGGGTGATCAGGTCTTTGTGATCACGGAAGATGAAGTGATTGAAGTCTAGTAGATTTTGGGCGCTTGCCAGGGAGCGCTTGCAGCAAACCTAAGCGCGCGAGCACAAGTACTTATATTGGCGACAGTTTCCATGAATTAACCAGAAAGGCAAAGCGCTCCCTGTCACCGGGCTATACGCTAATACTCACCTTGTCTATAGCGGTTCGGCTTATGCTGTCTGTAGTCTCTCCTATCGTCGAGCCTCCATACAGCATGCCTCACACGCTATAGCCGGCGGCTCGTTCCGCTCCTATCCCTAGCGCATTTGCAGATATCACTAGTGCTACGCAAACGAAGTACACAGCACCTTTGAGGGCTTCTATTTCTGTCATACTTCGTAGCTCGTCAGTCGCGTATCTAAGGCTATGCTCCATCCTCGCGCCTTGTCTGGCAGAAAGATAAGCTCCTCAAAGGTGT
>JAHDDV010000392.1 GCA_020629205.1 Chitinophagales bacterium
CTCGCACGCGCAATCTTCTTTTTTCGAAGTTGCCTTGAATGCAACCCGGCGCATTTGAAAATTACTTCAGTCAGGTCTTATGTCAAAGCTAAAACATTATTTGTTGCTTGTGTTCTTGATCCTCCTGTCTGCTTGCTTCAACAAGAAATCCACCCTGCGGTTTCAAGCTCCGCAATTTGAAAAGAGGCTTGTCCTGCAAGATGGACATGCAGAATTTTCCGTTTGGGAATTTGAAGACCAAGCGATTCTCTGGACATATACCCTGGGAGCGGTCCCGCATATCGATGAGTATCGCGATAGCTTGGCCTTGGTGCTTGGGCAAGAAGGTTTGGAAAAAGCGATAGCAGTCGAAGCAGATCAATCCAGGGATCTAGCCTTGCTGGAAGAAGAGCAAAACGGAGCAGATCGAAATGCTGATCTGGTTCATACAGGAACGGTGGGGCATATTCGTCCCATCAATTATCTCGAGGCATTCATCCTGAACTATCAATTGGGCAGATTTCCATTGTTGGGTCACCCAACGGAGTTTCATGGCTTTATTGCAAAACATCCTGGAAAGAACTTGGTGCGGGTCTATTTTGCTGCCAGTGATGCTCCCTGGCCTCCAAAGCCCAGACCAGTGATGGATGCGATGGAAGATGATTTAGAACGAGGCTGGAAACTGGTCTATCATCTGCACAATCACTACTGTGAAGAGGACAAAGATTATATAGGGATTCTTGCTCCGAGCATGCCCGATGCGCAATATTTTAAAATGTTGGCCAATCGATACGATCTGCAAAAGGCATTGATCACAAATGCCTATCATACAGTAGAAATAGAAGCGAAGCACTTCTCGCGGTTTGATTCACATTAGCGAAATTCTTATCTTCCTGATAGATTAGATCACAAACACTTGCCCAATGTATGAATTCGATGGAAACTGGATTAGCAAAATGAGCTTTGAGTCCCTGAAGAGCTTTCGCAATGCCAGTGGTGCTTATACAGGCATTGTCAATCGTCCCAATACCGGTCAGGTCACCCTGCACATTGTAGACCAATTGACCAATGACCCCGATCCCACTCCGGCCCAGCTCAATGCCATCAATTATCTGATTGATAGCGAGCAGTATGTCTTTGCGAAGTTGCTGGAGCATGTGTTGGCTGATTATCCGCGTATCAGAGAGATGTATGCCGGCATGGATGAAGAAGATATGTTGCGCGATTGTCCACCAATATCTGAGCCGGATGAAATGAAAAAGCTGATTGGAGTAGGCAATGTGTTTATTCATCTGGAAGAAGTCGATGGCATCGCCAATATTGGATTTGAATGTGGATGTACCTGGGATGAAGAGCATGGTCACGGAATAGTGATGAATCGGGAAGACTTGATCAGGATTGGACAAGCCGATATCGCTTTTTCGACCAAGCAAGAGCCTGCAGGCTACACGGTCCCGGCAGTACCCATCAAACATAAGCCGCATCCCAAATATGGTGTTTTGAAACCACATCAGATTACAGAAAACAAATGGTATGCCTCCCGCTTAATCTCCGGCAATCATATCGAGGAATTCAAGCGGCAGGTAGCCGAGGGAGAGATCGATCTGCACGCGAAGCCAGAGCCCAATATCACTCCCTTCATGCACACAGCGATTCTTAGGTCCAATTTCGATTTTGCACTATGGCTAAAGAGTCAGGGAGTGAGCTTTTCAGGGGCTTTACACAAGGTGGCCGCCCGTGCCTTTAAAGAAGAAGCCTTTGAGTTTTTGCTAGAGCAAGGGGTCAATATCAATCAAAAGGACAGCTCAGGCAGGACCCTGCTCCAGATGAGGGCAAGACAGCTGGTCACTTGTTACGATCAACAGTGGCAGGCTATCAAATACAAGAAGCCGGAAAACCCCTTTCTTTTGGAAAATATCCAGCTCCAAAAGAAGATGATCCGCAAGTTCATCGCCCTGGGTGCCAATCCTTATTTCAAGAATCAGCATAAGCAAGACTGCTTTACGATGGCAAGTCACCTTCAAGAGGAGATGAAAGCAGAATATCACGATTTCTTGCGAGAGTGTTGCGCAGAAAGCGGTGTTGGCCCCCCAAGCCCAAAGACGCGAAAGCCAAAAAACGATTTCAGTCCACCAAGTCAGTCTACGAAGAAGCAAAACAAAATAGAGCCTCCTAAGGCCAAGCCCGAGGCTAAGAAGCCAAACAAGGATAAACCCGATCCGGATAAGCCCTGGTGGAAATTCTGGTAAGCTAGTATCACTTTTCTTAAGCGGAAGTTGATAGCCAATGCTTGCTCAGCAGCATTAATTTTACGACCTTCATGCACTGAATTTGCCGGAAAGAAGAGGGAGTACAGGAATGCTTCTTACTCATACTGGCAGCTCTGAAAAATATGGGAAAAGAGACAGAAAGCAAGCCAATACAAGAGGAGCAATATATGCGCAAAAGGATCTTCCTTTTGGGTACTGCGGCTTATGCTGTTTTGTTGTCGCTGGCTCTGTATTTCTTTCTGGAACGTACTGCTTTTCTCGACATCGCTTTCCATCTTTTCTACATCATCAAAGATGGAGACTTTGCGATTCAAAACAATCGCTACGGAGCATTCGTTACACAGATTTGGCCCTTGCTGGCCTCTAAGATCGGTCTACCCTTAAAGTCGATCATGCAGCTTTACTCAGGCTCCTTTGTTCTCTTCTTTTATTTCGTTTTTGCCAGTTGTTTGCTGGTCTTCAAGTCTTATCGGTTTGCTTTGGCCATGCTGCTGCTCAGTACCTTGATGGTTACTGATACCTTCTACTGGATTCAATCGGAATTTGGTCAGGGACTGGCCAGCTTGATTTTCTTTTTCGCCTTTTTAAAGTACAGATCTGATCATCCGGATAGAGCTCCCTGGCTGCTCAATCCCCTCATGTACCTCATGATCTTGACCTTGGTTTTCTTTCATCCCTTAAATCTTTTTCCCTTTGTTTTTGCCTCGGTTTTTCTACTGCTACACAAAGAATTGAAGCCGAGACTATTGACAGAAAGCCTGCTCACTTACTTGGCCATCTTTGCTACTAAGAGCATCTTTTTCCGCACTACTTACGACTCCGGCTCCATGGGCGGACTCAGAAATTTTCTTGACCTATTCCCCAATTATTTTACCATACAATCCAACAAAGATCTCTTCTATTACCTTCAGGATTACTACCTTCTTTTCCTGTTTTTTGCGGCGATGTTGATCTATTATTTTGTCTCGCGAAAGTTCCTAAAGCTGTTCCTGCTAGCCTCGTTCTTCTGTGGCTACCTATTGCTTGTCAATGTCTCCTACGCACAGGGAGCAGAGCAATTTTACATGGAGAATCTGTACATGCCCCTTAGTGTTTTTGTCATTTTTGCCCTGGTTTTTGACGGCATTGACCGCATCCCACGAAGCTGGATACTGCCAGCACTCCTGCTCTTTCTGACAATTAGAATAGGCAGCATAGCCGTGAGTCATAAACCCTATACCGAGCGACTCACTTACCTTCAAAATTACCTCGAAAGTACAAATGCACTGAAGCCTGCTAAACGAGTGATTTCGAGTTCGCAATTGGACAAAGACATCATGTTGATGCACTGGGCTACGCCCTACGAATTTTGGCTGTTATCTACGATCCAAACCGGCCAGACCAGATCCATCATTGCACTTGATGACCCTGCGTCTTTGCATTGGGCCAAGGAAGGAACAAGCAATTTTATCACGCAATGGGGTGTCTTTCCCTACGAAGAGCTGCCGGGCAAATACTTCCCATTGCAAGACTATTCTCCCTATCATTTTGAGGGCATTGACCAGTAGTTGATTGTTTGTTTTTTGGAGCCAAGCAGCAAAGTCACGTGGCGCCGATCGTCCTGCTATCCGCTCATATGCAGGCAGCATCCAGTGGCTTCATGTATCCAGCACTGAGGTCTCTACGCCTTCGCTCCGAGCCCTCATTGCAGGCACATTCAGTCCACTGCCTGCTACCTGCATACCGCTTCTATCAGGGCTAGTTTTCACTGACCTTCGAGCGCGCTGGCAGGTCCTAGCTACCTGCAATTCACAAGGTAGTGACGGCAATATCAAGCCTCAAATAGCAAGGACATTCGAGCGCGTTGACTTCACCTTTGATGGCAAGAACCTTGTCCCGTAGCGCGACATTGATATGTCGCTGAACCTCTTTTGATTGTTTCATCAGCATCTACCAGTTCGTCTTGAGTCTTGAGTCTTGCGTTTTGCGTCATCAGCCTTGAGTCTTCCGATTTTTCCCCGGACAACATTGATACACAATACACAATACACAATCAACAATAAACCTTTTTTGATTACCTTACATTAGCTGTTCAGATGCTGTGTATAAGGCCTGGATAGATATTTTCTTAACTCCCTAAATTGACCCCAATGAATGCTTTAAAAATTGCCCGAGGATTATTCGTGCTAGTCGGAATCATTATTCCGCTACTGATTGGTCTCCTACATCTCTATGCACACTTTACCGATTTAGTCACTCCCGAAATACAAGAACACCTTTCCAGAAAAATTCCCGTCATGTCAGAAACGCAGGCCATGTGGGATACCTGGTCGGTGGTTAGTATCATGATGGGTGTGTCTTTTATGACCATTGCTGGACTCAACTTTGCCAACTTGTATGCTCATGGAAGAAGAAACTATCCGCCGGTTGCCGCTCTTTTGAGTATGTTGTTTTACCTCTCCGGAGTACTATATGTAGGCTACAACTTCAATGCAGTCAAGCAGTTCTACGGTGGTATTTTTGGGATAGTGGTGACATCCATTTGCCTGATGCTAGTGCTACGCAAAC
>JAHDDV010000393.1 GCA_020629205.1 Chitinophagales bacterium
TTCGATCGATTGGGAGCAGTATATATCCTTGGTGAAAGCAGGAATAGACACCCATGATGTTGTGATTTCGGAAGGTCTGTTTGCCTTTAACAAGCCGGAGCTGGATCAACTATACGATCGCCGCTTGGTTGTCTTTATCGATAAGAAGACCTTTCTCGAACGAAAAGCTACCGATACGCGCTGGGGACCGGTTCCGCCGATGTGGTATCAGGAGCACATTTGGGAAGCACATCAGCGGCTGGGCAAGTGCTCTTCGACTGATGCCATCAGAATTGATGGTCGCAAGCCTTTTAAGGCAGCAGAATTGATCCAGCAATTGGGAATCGAGTGAATAGAAAGCTCACAATTCTGCGACTTTGCTTTTCAGCCAATTTAGATTGAAAATACCGTCATCCTCTTGTAGGTCTTTTTTGAGCTTGTCGAGTTTTTGCCTGTAGACCTTTTCCACAGCATAAGTCTTGCTCATCTTAATCTTAAAGGCTCTTTGGCTGTACTTGATCAACTTGGTGTAACCAGTCTTTCTAAACTCTGCAATCAATTTGTTTCGATTGATGCTCTTCCTAAAGGACTCAAAAAGTGAATTGAGTGGTTCCTGCTCATCTAGATCATAATAGATTCGAAGCAGCAGGGCCTTTGCATCATGGGTGTATCGAATGTTGGTGTACTCCACATCTACTAATAATTCCATTGCTTTGCTGTAATCCAGGGTTGCATGGTAGTAAGAGGCTAGATTAAATCGATAAGCATTGTCGGCTGCCTCCTTGCTCAAATGCTTCTTATAGCCTTCAATGAAGGAGCGAGTCCAATCGTACTCCTTGAGGCGCAGACCTACCGTAACGATGTTTTTGTAATGCCATTCAGAGAGAATCGGTCCATCGAAAAGTAGGTTGTCGTGATGCAAAAGCTCCTTGATCAGCTCAAAAAGTTCCCTGAGATATGGCTCTTCACCTTGATTAATTTTTCGTATGCAAAAATTTTGGGCATAGTTGTACAAGAGCCTCAATTCCTCTCTGGGAAAGAAGCTTGCATGTTCGCGCAGACTCAGCCTTAGTCTGCTGTAATGCTCAGAGCTATTGAGATTTACCATTTGGTAGATCAGAAAGTACACTACTACTGGAGGATCATCTTTATAATCTGCCAGATTTAGTGATATGTGTTCGATGACTTCCTGCATCATCTTCATTGGGTCCGCCACTTTGAGAAGTTGACGACGCACAACAAGCTCGCAAGCATCTTTCAATTTCACAGCCAGAAAGTATCGATCGAAGTAGTGTTGCTTTTCATCCAGACTCTTATCTACCTCGCTGGAGCTAATGCTGTTGTAGTAATTGTCTTTCTCATTGGATAGCAGAAATCGGTGCAGATAGTATTTGTAATTCCTGTGTTGTTGCTTTTCCAGCGATTTTGCTGCTATCTTTAATTCCCTCTCGTAGCGCTTCCAGAGATTCTTTTCCCTTAGGTTTTCCAGTAGAAATATGGATTGATATTGCCAATCATCACGCATGACTTCTACAGATAAAAACTGCTCACAGAGTTCCAGGGTATAATTGAACAAGTGATCGAGTTTGGATTGTGAGAATTGCTTAGCGGGATATATCTGTTTGAAGACAAAATGTCTGTCACACTTCTTGCCATCTACTTTTGGGTAGATTGCGTTGAAGTGGAGACAGAGCGCCCTGACATCTTTGTTCTTATTGTGGTAGGGTGAGGAAGCGAAGTCAAGAAAGCGAGTCATTTCCTTTCTGCTGAGACTTTTAAGAATTTTGACAAGAGAACTTTCGTGCATTTTTTCGAGATTTAGGACTATTCGGAGATCTCTTTTAGTTGATAATCAAATGATTACAACTGGACCATTGGCAAAACACTACTATTTATTTTCGAGAATGGAAGGAAATTGAGCTTCCCCTAAGAGTCCGTAATGCCCCATATTTGGATATAAATCGGCGCTTAGCTCCGAAAATTAATCGAAACACAGGTCAAGAATACACAAATTTGCAAAATAGTCGATCAAAATCAGGCAAAAAACATCGAGAATAAAACCATGGACCCCTCGATAATCTGCTGATTTTCAACGTAAAACAATATGCCCTTCCTAGTGCTAGCTGTTTTATCGCCGAGTTTTCAAAAAATTAGTACTTATTTTTGAACTCCAAGAGATCGATCTTTGATAAGTGTAAGGAATGCTGCAATGCAATCCTAAGGCCTGAAATACTTAACCCTTTATAATAGCAAGATCACAATGAAACAATTACTAAAAATTCAAACCTATCTGGCCACTCTTGCCATCTGCCTGCTGCTTGGCTTGTCTTCCCAACAGGTGGCTGCTCAGGTAGTCTGCGATGCCGGATTTTCCTGGACCTATGATGCGAGTACACTTACTGTACATTTCGTATCAAACACTCACGGTGATTCTTTGAATGTAGACGTCAACTACACCTGGGATTTCCCTGCGGACTTGATCTCTTCAGGTCAGGATCAGGCCTACCCTAGTATCCAGCTTCCAAGCATTCCGGAAATCTATACTTTCGATGTATGTCAAACGGTTGATTCTGCAGCGGATGACTGCGAAGATCAATTCTGCGAGACTATTACTGTAGACACCACTGGCAATGGCAATTGGAATCCAACGGATTCCCTTGATTGCAGTGCTCTCTTCGACATGGATGTTGTTGTCGTTGATAACGAGCCATTTGCTACCGTTAGTTTCACGGCTTTGGATCTAAATGATGTAACTACATACCTATACGAGCTAAACGGTATTGGTGTTTATCAAGACCCCTCAGGCAGCATTATTGTTGATGAACCAGGCGAATATCTTATGTGCCTCACTGTCCATAACTTTGCAAATGATTGCACTGATACCAGTTGTCATGACTTTGTGTTTGGAGAGACATCAGACTGTGAAGCCTGGATGGACTGGACCTGGGATGACACTGGTTATATCTACACCTTTTATGCTGGCGCCTGGGATAATCCGGAGATTGCCACTGTCACATGGTCAATCAACAATCTACCAACAGATCTGGAAGGAGAAGTAGTAACTATAGATTTCCAACAAGATGGGGAATATGTTGTCTGCAATACGGTCACAACTGTTGATGGATGTGTCAGCACTGATTGCGCCACTGTAACAATTGAAGGAAATGGTTCGAACGGATGGATCCCATCTGATAGCGCGCAATGGATCAACCCAACAGATACCTTGATCATCTGGCCAGGCGATGCCAACAACGATGGCATTGCCAATAATGAGGATCTACTTTACATCGGTATGGGATATGATGTGAATGGTTCATCAAGATGGGTGCAAAGCATCGACTGGGAAGAGCAATATGGAATGGAGTGGGCCTTTCAGTTTCTGGATGGCACAAACATGGCCTATGCGGATTGCGATGGAAATGGGGTGATCAATGAGCAAGACCTGATTGCGGTAAATGCAAATTATGGTCAAACACACAACAAGACAGGAGATGAAAGCGAGGCCAGTTCAGACGACCCAAGCTTTTATGTAGAATTGCCTGAAGCAGCAATGGACAACGGTGACCAATTAGTGGCTCCCCTTGTTCTTGGCGACGAAAGCCTGCCGGTGAACTTTATCTACGGTGTAGCTTTCACCATAGAATACAACCCGCTATTGATTGACCCGACATCTGTACAATTGACTTTTGTGGATAGTTGGATGGGACCTGTTTCTGAACTACTTACAATTAGTAAATCATTCCCGCAGGATGGAATCATCGAGGCAGCTATTTCTGCCAAGGGCCATGCGGACCTCAGTGGGTATGGAGCTGTAGCTAGCCTTACAGGAATCATTGATAACATCGCAGGAAAGGTAGAAACCGACTTCAATATTCAGATTACAAATGTCAAAGCCATCACCAATGATGATTCTCCGGTGCTACTCAACACAGAGGTGCAGTCTACCGGGACCATCAACGAAGCCACTTCTTTGGAAATCCTGGGAAGTGAATTCACCTCATATCCAAACCCTGCGAATAATCAACTGTTTTTGGATCAAGTACCAGCAAACAGCTTGGTGCAGATTCGCGATGTGCAAGGACGAATTTACATAGAAGAATTGCTATCGGAACGTAGCGCAGTAGTCGGATTGGAGAATTTGAGCGCTGGTGTCTACTTACTAACAGTACAGAGTGGAGAATTCAAGCATACAAGCAAGCTTCAGATCATAAAGTAGTATTAACTTTCGAGCGTGCAAGCCGCTCCTTAGTTAGAAAGCCCCTAAGCTGGTCTCAGCTTAGGGGCTTTTCTAATAATTATGCTTTGGAAGCGATCCTCGCGCCGAGGTATCCCATAGGAACATAGGCAAGGATCAGGTCGAATGCAGCAAACCATAGCGGAAAACCAATCATCATAGCATTGGCTATACCGCCGATCAAGAAGAACAGACCCATCCCCAAGCCAAATCGCAACTTTTGCGATACAGCAATGCGGGCTGCCGTATAGGCTCCTGCAAGGGTTCCCACGGCATGGGCGAGGAAAGGAAAAACATAATGTTTGAGCTCAAACAAATGAACATTAGCAGCAATGCTATCGGGATTTGTGATATCGATACCTGGAGGAGCCGGAATCATCTTGCTACCTAGAATGACCAATCCCATGTTTACCGTCATACCAACACCGATTCCTGCAACAACTGCAAGAATATTTCTTAATGTAGGATTCATAAGAAATGTTTTCGGCAAAGTAGCGAAAAATTCTCAAGGAGCATGACTCCTCATGTGAACAATTACTACATTTGTCCAA
>JAHDDV010000394.1 GCA_020629205.1 Chitinophagales bacterium
AAACTTTGGGAATACTACGACCTTGATCAGCCCGGCTCCACAGGATACGTTACCCAGTTTGGTTTCTTCCCCAACTTGCAATACAAGATTTATTTCTAAAACTCAAAACAGATAACCCAAATGAAGCACATAGTTCATGCTCTTGTTTCTTGCATTATATTCCATGCCTAGTCTGCCCGGACCAGCTGGCGTCACAAAGCCGACTTCTGCTCCCATGCCGAGCAAATAGTCGCTGCTCTCTGGCACCAACAGGGTAAAACCATCATCGATCACCTTATAGCTTCGAGCCTTGTATTGCCCAAAGTTCAGGAGCGCAGATGCATAGACTTTAGAAAATATCTCGGTGCGCAACTTCAGTCCACTCAGCCAGTATTCCGAGGCCACTTGCTCCATGTAGTCAAGCCCTACAAACTCTACCTGACTCAGTTCTCTGGGTATATCCCGACCCAGATAAAACTGGCTCAGGTAGTTGTTGGCATTTGCTCCTCCATCAAAACTAGTTATGCCAGCATCTCCATGCCATCGTATCGCAAAACGCTCGCCCATTGGGAAAATCCTGGAGGCCTTGATGCGCAGAGAATTGGTCATATTGTTCATGTCCATATCATATGTGTAGTCTGGGTAGTGCATCCATTGAGATAAAGCCATCCGACCCTCAAGTCCCACATAGGTTCCCTTGTCGGGAAATTGCTCCCGGTCATAAGTGTCGAAAATGTAGCGAAGATGAAGTAGGCTCTGATTTAAACCAAAGTCTTCGGTCGACCGATTGAAGATCTCGTCGCGTTTTGAGGTACGCTCCAGCCCAATCCCGCTGGATAACATCGAGCTATTATTGAAACTGGAAAACAAATCCAGACTGATTCGCGAGTGAGTCATCTTTGATACATCATCGACACTGCCTTCGGTGTTGTACAGCTGCAAGGGAAAGTAGTTCAGTATCCCGGAAAACCGTATCCCGAAATTCGGCTGGGCAGTTGTATAGACTTGATAATTGGCCGCAAACATGGGATTCTCGGATAGCTTCACATCAAAGTCGAACTTCGAGCCAGTGATTCCCCGATTTCTAAAGGTCGCATTCAGGAGAATGGCAGCCTTCAGCTCCGAATCGTAATTGATCGCCGCCTGCAGGTATTCTCCACTCTTCACTCCTGCATCAATCATCAGGTCGTAGCCGTCTGTGGCCGGAATCAATTCATAATAGGCATCTTTAAAAAACTGTCCGCCAAACAATTGCTTGATGCGCTTTTCGATAGTTGGAATTGAATACTCTTTGTCCTTGCGCATCTGCATGATATTGGCAATCATATTCTGTCGCTTTTCTTGTACCCCGTCAATGCGCACTTGGCAAACCTTACAAGTCTTTGGATAGGGCACCTCTCCAAAACTAATGGACATTTGTTGATCTATATAGCGCTCATCCACTGCTTGCACTATATCCTGCAACATCTTCTCAGCCGCCTCTTCGCCACGACGCAACAAGGTATCTACATCAGCAAAATCCAATGTTCCATAGCCCTCGGTATTTGGACTAATTACAACATCGGCAAGCTCTCTTTGTTGCTCCACGGCCTCAGCCAGCTTATAGCTGCTCGTCTGCTCCAATACTTGCACCAGAGACACCAGATCCTTTCGTTTGTACAGCGGACTGGTCACATCTACAGCAATCACGATATCAGCGCCCATTTCAAAAGCTTCATCTACGGGCAAGTTTTGTACAACGCCGCCATCGAGTAAGACTTTACCCTGATGCTCCATTGGCTCAAAAATGGATGGCAGAGACATACTGGCGCGCATAGCTTTAGCCAGCGATCCATCCTTGATGACCACTTTTTCTCCCGTTTCGGCATCGGTGGCCACACAGCGAAAGGGGATAGGGAAGTCATCAAAAGACTTGACTCCATGAGCAGGAAAGGTCAGGTAGGACAGCAGCAGACCAATCTTCTGGCCCTGCACAAATCCCTTAGGAAACTGAATCTTGTTCTTTTCTATTGCAAACTTCAGTTGGTATCGATCAGCCAGATGCCGCTCCTCAATGGGTACGTCTGTGCGCTTGAGCTCATCGTTGAAATAGTAATTCCAATCAATATCATGAACCATGCGCTCCAGCTCATCTACCGTATAGCCAATGGCATAAAGTCCACCCATAATACTACCCATGCTAGTGCCCGTAATATAATCAGGCCGGATGCAGGCATTTTCCAGTACACGCAATACGCCTATATGCGCTATACCCTTGGCTCCACCGCCGCTCAGCGCAAGACCGATTTTCGGCCTCTGGTCTTCCTTCACCTCTTGTCCTTGCAGGGGGCGAAAGACCATAAAGAGAACAAATAGCACAAGCACTCTACTCAACATGATAAAAGCATGAATTAAGTTTTTGCAATTTCCTATGGTGGATGCTGGCAATTTACATAGATTATAGCTGTCGATCAATGGTAGCACAAGCACTATCCCTGAAAGGTGGATAAGGATGCTTCGCAGCCAATTTCGTAGCCGCGATTTTGTACCTTTGATTAAGATTTGGAGCACAGCAGTATCGGTCGTCGCAGCGACCTACCCGTGCTCCGCTAATACTCGGCACTCTGCTAGCTGTTCATGCTCGGGCCAGTGCGTCTCTACGCTTTGCTCCGAGCCACCCCGGCTCCGGCATTCACCACGCTATCAGCGCACCTCGTTCCGCTGCGCCCGGGGCTATTGGGCACTGCCTTTCGGGCGTGGCAAGGCAGCACATAGCAGCAATGTAGACAATGTAGGCTTGCTTATATTATCTTTCGAGGATCAAAAATGGGCTAGCATTGAAAGAAAAAACAAAAATTGCTATCATCGGTTCAGGCAACATCGGCACTGACCTGATGATCAAAATACTACGACTTTCTCCTTCGCTGGAGATGTCGGTGATGGTGGGCATAGACCCGAATTCGGATGGTTTGGCAAGAGCAAAGCGCATGGGCGTAGCGACTTGCCATACCGGAATTGACGGCCTATTGCAAATGCCGGAATGGAAGGACATCGAGATTGTATTCGACGCAACTTCCGCCAGGGCCCATCACTACAATTGGGAAAAGGTCAAAGCCTTTCCGGACAAGCGCATGATCGACCTCACTCCAGCCGCCATCGGTCCCTACCTGATCCCACCCGTCAATTTTCAAGACAATATCGATGTACCCAATCTGAACATGGTTACCTGTGGCGGACAAGCTACTATACCTATAGTGGCTGCCGTGAATCAGGTGGCGAAGGTGCATTATGGAGAAATCGTAGCCTCGATTTCCAGCAAGTCAGCGGGTCCGGGCACCCGAGCTAATATCGATGAGTTTACGGAAACCACCGCCGAGGCCATTGAGAAAGTGGGAGGAGCGGAGAAGGGCAAAGCCATCATTATCCTGAATCCGGCTGAGCCTCCATTGGTGATGCGGGATACAGTGTTTACGCTCTCTGAAGAGGCCGATCGCTCAGCCATCAAAGATTCCATAGCAAAGATGGTTCAGGAGGTGCAAAAGTATGTGCCCGGCTATGCCCTGCATCAGGAAGTGCAATTTGATGTGATTCCCGAGGACAAGCCGGTGTTTATAGAAGGATTGGGGTATCGCCAAGGTCTGAAGACCACCGTGCTACTGAAGGTGGAGGGGGCCGGACATTATCTGCCGCCATACGCTGGTAATTTAGATATCATGACCTCTGCAGCCAGAGCTACTGGCGAATACCTGGTAGCCGCCCATGCGAAACAATGAGAACAATAGAATGAAACCATATATACAAGATGTTACCCTGCGCGATGGCATGCATGCGATCGGCCATCAATACAGTACAGAGCAGATTCGCAGTATCGCCCTGGCTTTGGATGAGGCGGGAGTGGATGCGATAGAAATTTCCCATGGGGACGGTCTGGCTGGAGGAAGCTTCAATTACGGCTTTGGAGCTCACTCCGATTGGGACTGGCTGCAAGGGATTGCAGCAGAACTGAAGCACGCTAAACTGACCACCTTGATCCTTCCCGGAATCGCTACGATCCATGATTTGACCAGGGCCCGGGATCTGGGAGTGCAGTCCGTGCGCATTGCTACGCATTGTACGGAAGCAGATATCTCCCCGCAGCATATTGAAGCTGCCAAGAAACTTGGCATGGACGTAGGAGGCTTTCTCATGATGGCCCATATGAATGAGCCCATCAAGCTTGCCGAACAGGCCAAGATCATGGAGTCTGCGGGTGCAGATTGCGTTTATGTGACGGACTCTGCGGGTGCCCTCCTCATGGACGGTGTCGTCGACCGAATCAAAGCCTTTAAAGAGGTACTGAATCCGGAAACGGAGATAGGCATACACTGTCACCACAATCTTTCACTGGGAGTAGCCAACACCGTAGTCGCCTACCAACATGGAGCAAGGCGACTGGATGCTTCCCTTGCAGGCATGGGTGCAGGAGCTGGCAATGCTCCGCTCGAAGTGCTAATAGCTGTACTCAACAAAATGGGTGTCAGCTCCAACTCAGATGTTTTCAAGCTGATGGATGCTGCTGATGATTTGATTCGTCCTCTGCAGAAACGTCCTGTGCGCGTCGATCGGGAAACACTTTCTTTGGGCTACGCTGGAGTGTACTCTAGTTTTCTCTTGCATGCTGAACGAGCAGCTGAGAAGTATGGTCTGGATACCAGAGCGATCCTTGTCGAGCTAGGTGCAAGAAAAATGGTTGGTGGGCAGGAGGATATGATTGTGGATGTGGCCTTGGATATGCTCAATAATGATTGATGAC
>JAHDDV010000395.1 GCA_020629205.1 Chitinophagales bacterium
TCACCTTGTCCACTGTGCTTCGGCTTATGCGCTATGGAGTCTCTCCGCCTTGCTACGAGCCTCCATAGCACATGCCTCAGTCACAGTGGCCGGCGGCTCATACCGCTTCTATCCCTGATGCGGGACAATCTTTGATTAAGGCCAAAGACGAATCGAATTTCACTCTTTGCCCGCCCGTCTGCGTCCTTCTGCAATATCGGCTTTTAGATAGGCTATGATTGAATTTTGGAGAGACAAATGATGCTGTTTGCAGTAGGCGGCAGCTTGCTTGAAGAGCGGTCGAAGTCTGATGTGGTACCGTCCTTCCTTAGCCGGTAACAATCCACAAATTCGCTCTGCAATAGACCTGTCTTCACAGTTTAGCAGTAAAACCAGAAGTTCTTTATGACGACGATAAAAGATCTTGCATTCCAACTTCTCTCTCATATAGAGCTCACGGGGACTCATTCGGGTATGACGACCGTCACCAGCATCCAGCATATCTAGCACATACTGTTTGCCGTTCCACTGATACTTCACACCTGTCTTGAAGAATTCCGGTCCATTGGGATCAAAGAAGATGTTTTCTACGAAGTGAATCCTTGAGCGCACAAAATGCAAGGCGTACAGACTGCCCAGCAGTCTAAGCCCTTTTTCAGATTGGACCTGATTCACCAGGAATTCGCTCACGCCAGCTTCCCCAAGTAGTCTACAGCATTGCTTAACAAGGTATTCCAGTCGGTACCAGTTTCTTCTTTGAAGACTCAGTTCAAGCACTGCATTCAGCAGTCTAATGGGAACCCGATCCAGTACTTTCAAGCAGGCAAAAACAAAGGTCTCAGAAGCTGGATCATGAAGATAATCCAGCCAGACATCGCAGTCGTCGTCGAGTATAACAGCCTCAAGTAATGCACGAATCTCAAGCATCACCTTTGTTGCCTCGTTATCTACAGCCCCCTGCCGTCGGTGAAGTGGTGCAGGGTAATCTTTCTTATTGAATAGTTGATGGCATAGCTCCGCCCTTCCCAATTTATCTTGAGATAGTTGTGCCATAATGGTACACAGAATTAGTTGTTACAAAAAATGCTTCGATGACTTGGTAAGATCATCTTCAGCCTTCCTTGCAGTGTAGTGTGTAAGTGTTCAATAGGTCCTATAACCAAATGCAGCCATCTCAATCGTCCAGAACGCTTCAGCAAGCAAGCAGGACATAGTGCAGTGCTTTGGTAGCACAGCCTATACAAATACCCTACCGGATGCCAGCATTCGACTAGGACTAAAGTCGCCTATTTGGCTTGTAGTCAATATAGAACTTCTTCGAATGTGTCAAGCTGCTCTTAGTTGCTACCTACCCTGAGCAAATCTGCTTTTTCTTTCTCCAGCTCGTGAAGCTGCTTTCCCTCTCTCCAGCATTCAATGATCAACTCGACCACGTTCTCCTTCTTGTTTTCCTTGACAAAAGTGTAGACTCCGGCTTTTCTGCGACCAACATAAGATTTGATTTTCTTTGACTCTTTATCAAATCCTAATTCTAGCAGCTTTGTCGCTACTTTATGATAGCAGTCTCCAATGTCCTGACTGTTTTTGCCATAGATCAAGTTCATCCTCAAAGCAATAAGCTTACTCAAGATAATCCCATAATCTCTAGATCCTACCTGTCTTTTGTTGCCAGGATAGTTCTTGCGTTTCCGCGTAGCTTGACTAATCATTGTAGTGTGTTCTTTTGTAGTGTAATCTAGTGTATGCAACATACCTCCCCCTTGAGCAGCTTTCCCTGCACTGCTAAGGTGTGGTTAAGCACCTCAGGAAGGAAAAAGTACGTTTTGTTAGGGCCTGCTGTAGGTCTATGGTTGACAGGCGGTGCACTTTAGGAGTAGTGTAAATTCTCCATTATCGTGCGAGGAAGTAAATAGCTTAGATTCATACCATTAGTCAAGAGTATGCTCCACCCTATATCTTTCAATGCCAAATTAGTGATTTTGTCAGGATTTCCAAGAACCATTTTTGACAAACTGGCTTGTCAGCTTAATCACCTCAATAATCCTTTATGAGTATATGTCTGATCTTCAGCTGTTAACAGGTGGATTTTGCTTTTTGGTATAGGAAAAATAAAAATGGAAATAATTTTGTAATACGAGCGAAAATTGGAGGCTTTGAGGAGTATGTTGTATAACAATCTGTAGCAGATTACTCTACTTTGATTGTCCAAATTTGCCCATTGAATTTTTGCATCTTTGACTTATGAAATTACGCTGTCTAAGTATTGGCAAATCAAGTCCTCGCTTCATCGATGATGCAGTTAAGGAGTACAGTTCAAGAATGGGTAAATACGTCTCTTTTGATTGGGTTTTGTTGACGCCGGTGAAAAATGCGACACGACTTCCAGCTGCAGAACTTAAGAAGCGCGAGGGGCAAGCCATGCTCAAGACCCTGCATCCAAAGGATTTTGTCATAATACTGGATGAAAAGGGCAAGTCCTATACGTCCAGGGAGTTTGCTGCATATCTGGAACAGTTGACACATCGCAGCATCAAACAAGTCGTATTTGTGATTGGTGGTGCCTACGGCTTTTCCCAAGAGATGTACGAACGCGCCAATGCCAAACTCTGTCTCTCAGACATGACCTTTTCTCACCAGCTTATCCGGGTAATATTTGCTGAACAATTATTTCGGGCTTACTCAATAATCAATAATGATCCTTATCACAACGATTAGTTTCGCTTATTCTCAAAATATGCAGGATATTGAACTAATATGCGTAGATTTAGATTGATACTAGTGCTGCGTAAACAAGGTTCGAGACACCTTTGAGGAGCTTATCTTTTTGTCAGACGAGACGCGAGGATGAAGCATAGCCTTAGCTACGCGACTGACAAGCAACGAAGTATGACAGAAATAGAAGCCCTTAAAGGTGGTGCGAACTTCGTTTGCGTAGCACTACTAATCCGTTGCTATACTGCTTTCGGAGTATTGAACATTTACAAATAATGGATCTCTTAATTGTCCTGGGAGTAGTATTGTTGGGAATCTTGCTCTTGGTCGGTGAATTCCTAATATTACCTGGAGCTACTGTACTCGCCATTGCCGGTTCGTTGGTGACAATTGTTGGCATTTATCTCGGTTATACTCGTTTAGGCACTGAAGCAGGCCACATGGTCCTTATAGGTTCAATCCTGATGATGATTCTCACCTTCTTTTTGGGCTTACGGAGTCTTCGCTCCAAGAAAGTTTCCTTGGGCTATGAATTGGAAGGACATGTAAACGAGGTTGATATAGATGCGGATCAGGACTTTTTCATTGGTGCAGAGGGCGTGGCCTACGGTGATATCAGACCAGTAGGGAAAGCACGAATTGGCTCCAAAATGTATGAAGTATATTCGATGGATGGTTACCTTGAAAATGGGGCCAAAATTGTAGTAGACAATATATCAGCAAGCAAAATTTACGTAAAAGCTAAATAACCCCTTGTGTAAAGGATTTGGTCTAAGCAATGCTCAGGCATTCAAAAGACGATACCTCAAATCTGAACACTCTCCGATAAATCTCAACTATGCAAAATTTGATTTTCATCATCGTCCTTTGCGTTATTGCAATCGGCGTTTTTCTCTATTATGTACCGCTAGGACTCTGGCTCTCCGCATTGGTATCCGGTGTGCGAATTTCCCTCTTGCAGCTCATTCTGATGAGGGTAAGAAAGGTGCCCCCGCAAGTGATCGTCAATGCCTTGATCAATGCAAATAAGGCCGGTATACATCTGGAACGCGATCAATTGGAAGCCCACTTCCTTGCAGGAGGCAAGGTGCATACGGTTGTCAATGCCCTCATATCGGCTGAGAAAGCCAATATCGATCTCGACTTCAAAGCAGCCACCGCCATCGATTTGGCTGGTAGAGATGTATTCGAAGCAGTACAAGTATCGGTAAACCCAAGAGTGATCAACACTCCAGCTGTCGCTGCTATGGCCAAAGACGGAATTCAGCTAATAGCCAAAGCAAGAGTAACCGTTCGAGCCAACATTACCCGTCTGGTGGGTGGTGCCGGTGAAGAGACCATTCTGGCAAGGGTAGGAGAGGGTATCGTATCCTCCATCGGTTCCGCTGACAGCCACAAAGCCGTACTAGAGAATCCCGACAATATCTCTAAGCTTGTACTCATGAAAGGATTGGATGCCGGTACTGCATTTGAAATTCTCTCGATTGATATCGCCGATATCGACGTAGGAAAGAACATCGGTGCAGAGCTCCAGATCGATCAGGCAGAAGCCGATAAGAATATTGCTCAGGCTAAGGCAGAGGAAAGAAGAGCCATGGCCATCGCCAATGAGCAGGAAATGAAAGCAAAAGCAGAGGAAGCAAGAGCCCAGGTAATTTCAGCCGAAGCAGAAATACCAAAAGCCATCGCCGATGCCTTCCGCACTGGCAACCTAGGCGTGATGGACTACTATAAATACCGCAACATCAAGGCGGACACAGAAATGCGGGACAGCATCTCGAAGTCGCAGTTGGATGATATTGATAATACACCGGAGACATAGCGTTTTTGATGACTGATGACTGATGACTGATGACTGTTTTCCGTCTAGTGTTTTCAGTTCAGCGTCCTACGTCTTGCGTCAAGGAAAAAGCTGTGCTTGAAAATTTCCGCCACTTGTTTCTAGAAAATACAAATGAAAAGCATATCTTTGCGCTCCACTTGGCCTTGTAGCTCAACTGGATAGAGCACCTCACTACGGATGAGGAGGTTTGGGGTTCGAATCCCTACAAGGTCAC
>JAHDDV010000396.1 GCA_020629205.1 Chitinophagales bacterium
CCTGCCGTAGTGTCAACTTATAAGTTGACACTACGGCAGGCTGATCGGACGGGCAGACGGGCGGAGGGACACGCCCAAAGGAAAGATCTCGAAATCCAGGCCATAGAGATTCCCACTTCTTCCTTCGTAATGCAAGGGGATCGTGACCTTTGCAAGGCCACTGAAGACTGCGAGAATTGGCGACATTGATATGTCGCTGAACCTCCTGGAGTCACTACGTCTGTTTGTCAAACTCTTGTCCGCAAAAATCTCTTTGATCTCAAAACCTTAGGCATGTAGTTTTGCAAATTCCTCGTAGAAGTAAGGTATGGTCTCGATGCCTTTGTAAAAATTGAACAGACCATAGTGCTCATTGGGGCTGTGAATCTGATCGGTATTCAAGCCGAAGCCCATCAGGATGGTCTTGAGACCGAGGGTCTGCTCAAATAGGGCGACGATCGGAATGCTGCCGCCTGCTTTGGCAGGAAGAGGTACCTTTCCAAAGCTTTTTTCCATAGCCGCTTTTGCAGCCTGATAGCCCTTGTCATCCGTAGGCGTAACGTAAGGTTGACCACCGTGGAATGGATTGACGGAAACCTTTACGCCTTTGGGACATATGTCTTCGAAGTACTTTTGAAATAGCCCGGCAATCTTGTGTGGGTCTTGATTCGGAACAAGTCGCATGGAGATCTTGGCGTAAGCTTTGGAGGGCAAGACCGTCTTGGCTCCTTCACCTGTATAGCCGCCCCAGATGCCATTGCAATCGAGGGTTGGACGAATGGAGGCACGCTCAACGGTATTGTATCCGGCCTCGCCATAGACATCCTCGATACCCAGCATTTCTTTGTAGGCTTCCAGATCAAATGGGGCCTGATTCATGGCCTTTCGCTCCTCGGCACTGAGTTCCAAAACATCCTCGTAGAACTGCGGAATAGTAATGTGGTTGTTCTCATCCGTCAAGGAAGCGATCATCTTGCAAAGCACATTGATTGGGTTGGCTACCGCGCCTCCGAAAGTACCGGAGTGAAGATCTTTATTGGGGCCAGTAAGCTCGACCTGTAGGTAGGCGATGCCTCTGAGGCCACTGGTGATCGATGGAATATCATTGGCTATGATACTAGTGTCAGAGACCAGTACAACATCCGCGGCCAACATCTCTTTGTTGTCTTCGAGGAAAGGTCCGAGCCCTTCTGAGCCGACTTCCTCCTCCCCCTCGATCATGAATTTGACATTGCAGGCAAGGCTTTCGGTCTTCATCATGGCTTCGAATGCCTTGACATGCATGTACATTTGTCCCTTGTCGTCACAGGCGCCACGTGCATAAATTTTGTTGTCTTTGATGACTGGCTCGAAGGGCGGTGAATCCCATAGATCTAGTGGATCAGGTGGCTGTACATCATAGTGCCCATAGACCAAAACGGTAGGCAGAGCAGGATCAATGATCTTTTCGGCATAGACGATCGGATGCCCGTCAATTTCACAAAGCTTTGCTCCATCCGCACCAGCTTTCTCCAATTGCTGGCGGATAAAATCCGCGGCCTGAATCATCGCCTGCTTCTTGCTCGGATCGGCACTCACTGATGGGATTCTTAATAGCTCCTTCAACTCCTCGAGAAATCGGTCCTTGTTCTCTTCGATATAGCCCTGACATTGCTGCATTATGGTTCTTTTTGGTTATTTATTTGACGATCCGTTGTCTACCGACTGCTACAAATCGCCCGCAAAAATACATATTGCTAGTTTGCGCAACAAACGGGCCGTATTGCTGCGGCATTAAGTTCGAAAAAGGCTTGAAATAGTTATTTTAGCACAAATTACACCATGAAGCTGCGTTCTCAATCACTTTTATTCTTGATGGCTCTGCTGTGCTGCTTTGCCGGACTGCAAGCAGGCAACGACCTCAATGCCGTAGGTGGTCGCAGTGCCGGGCTGGCACATGCCTCTAGCCCGCTATCCGGGCCCTTTAGTACTTTCTACAATCCAGCGGGACTGGGAAGAGTATCTGATTTGTGTTTCGGGGCCTACAGTCAGAATCGATTTTCGATTCAAGAACTGAGCCTGCACAGTGCTACAGTTGCCTTACCTACCAAGTCCGGAACTTTTGGCTTAGGAGTGAGTTACTTTGGATTTGATTTGTACAATGAAAAGAAGGGCACGCTCGCCTATGGACGAAAGCTTTCGGAGCGATTCACAATAGGAGCTCAGTTTGACTATTATCAAATCAGTCAGGCAGATTTTGGCAATAAAGGCGTTATGACTTTTGGTATAGGCGCGCAGTACAATCCCATGGACAACATCACCATTGGAGCCAATGTCTATAACCCAATCAATGCTGAGGTCACGGAGTTTACGGTGGACAACCTGCCTACCATCCTTGAATTGGGGATTTCATATGAGGTGATTCCGAATGTGCTTTTGATTGCGGAGGCAGAAAAAAATATCGAGGAGAAGCTCATTGTAAAAGGGGGTGTGGAATATCATCCTGTTCCTGCATTTTTTGTTAGAGGAGGGGTAGCTTCCAACCCAGGCATTATAGTGCTGGGCGCTGGCATTCAAATCAAAAAATTTAGAATTGACCTGGGAGGCAACTACCATCCTTATCTAGGTTACAGTCCTCATTTGAGTATTAATTTTGGGCATCTGATTCCGTTTAAAACCATAGATGAAGATGTACAGTAGAAAGCATATCATTCGGCTCCTGCTTGTACTGTTGCCCATTGGACTTTTTGGGCAGGAAGATCCGGAAAATCTGGAAGCATTTCAGCTAATCATTGAGGCACTACTCGAACAGAACGAGCAGGCTCAGCAAGATGACACCTACTTGCAACGCTTGTATGATATCTACGAGGATCCCATCGATCTCAATCAGGCGACAGAAGCCGAGCTTCGAAGTTTGGGATTACTGACCACTCCGCAGATCGATCAATTACTCACCTATGCCGATCGCTATGGAGAGATCATGAGTCTCTACGAACTACAAGCGGTCCCGCTATTTGATCAGCAGACCATCGAGCGCATATTGCCCTTCGTGATGGTGACAGGTCGACGCACCGTAGTACAGCCGACGATCAAGCAGATGGTCTTCAAGGGAAAGAATGAGTTGTTTCTCAGAATGCAGCGAGTACTGCAAACAAAAGCAGGATATCGCGAAGAATTGCAAGAAGACAGCACCATGGCTTCTAAGTATCTGGGAAGTCAGGAAAAGCTCTACTTGCGGTATAGACATAAATACAAAAAGCGCTTGAGCTATGGGCTCACTGCGGAGAAGGATGATGGGGAGGAGTTTTTCAAAGGTTCTAATAAGAACGGATTTGACTTTTATTCTGCCCATTTATTTGTGCGGGATGTTGGTCCTTTCGAAGCGATTGCGCTGGGTGACTATGAGGTGAATATTGGACAAGGGCTGATTGCCTGGTCCGGCTTTGCCTTTAGCAAGGGACCATATGTACTTGATGTGAAGCGGGTAGCCCAACCCCTCAAGGCCTATACCTCGGTTAACGAAGCCAATTTCTTTCGCGGTGCAGGTGCTACTACTCGCTGGAAGCGCTGGCATCTAACGGCTTTTGCTTCCAGCAGAAAGATCGATGCAGGCATTGCTGAAGTAGATACTTTGAACAACACAATAGAGGCCATTAGTAGTTTCTATGATAGCGGATTTCACCGCACCTTATCGGATGTTGCTAAGAAGAAGACGGTACAGAAGAGCAACTTCGGTGGGCATCTCTCCTACTATTCCCGCAAATTTAGTCTGGGTCTGACCGCGATGTATACGGCCTTGGATCAGCCCTTGCAGAGTGATCTTGACCCTTATCAGAGTTTCAGGTTTCAGGGCGAGCAACTGCTCAACTACGGCTTCAACTACCATTACCTTTGGAAGAATGTACATTTCTTTGGGGAGACCGCTTTGGACGACAAGCAATCATTGGCTACGATTCAATCTGCGATGATCAACTTCGATGCTCCATTGCAGATGGGTATTGTCTATCGATACTATGAGAAGGATTTTAATTCTTTTTCCACTGGTGCATTTGGAGAAAACGGTGCGCCTAGCAATGAGTCAGGCACTTATATCTCTGCTACCTTGAAGCCTTTCCACGGGATTACGCTTGATACTTACTATGACTTGTTTAGGCACAAATTTCTGCGATTCGAGATTGATGGGCCATCGAGAGGCACGGATTATTTTGCGCAGTTGACCTATCGTCCTAGCAGACGTACGGAGACCTATCTCCGATTTAAGAACGAAGTAAAAGAAAAGAACCGCAGACTGGAGGAGGGCGAGGAGGTAGACGGAGCCAGAGAATTATACAATACCACACTGCGTCGACTCCGTTGGCATTTCCAATACAAGGTAAACAGCGAGGTGACCTTGAAGAGCCGAATTGCCTTCGCCTGGTTTGATTCCGGACGCGAAGAAATTGAAAAGGGGATGATGCTTTATCAGGACATCAATTACTCCCCCACTAATTTTCCGATGACCTTCTCTACCCGCTTTGGCCTCTTTGATGTAGATAGCTCCGACAGCAGGATCTACACCTATGAGAACGATATCCTTTATGCTTTTTCGGTCCCTGGTTTTCAGGGTGTCGGCAGTCGTTTCTATTTCAATACGAAGTATGAAATCAATCGCCACTTGAGTCTTTGGTTACGCTATGCTCAGACTTATTACACTGACCGGGATGTCATTAGTTCGGGCAATGAGGAAATTGAGGGCAATCGCAGGTCGGATGTGAAGGTGCAAATGCGGTTGAAGTTTTAGATTGGTGC
>JAHDDV010000397.1:0-1762 GCA_020629205.1 Chitinophagales bacterium
CCCTCCTCGCGCCTTGTCTGACAAAAAGATAAGCTCCTCAAAGGTGTTACGAACTCTGTTTACGCAGCACTAGTATTGCGTAGCCGCCGTATAGCGGTCAATTAGGGCTAGAAGCTTCGTGGCTATGCATTGAAGGTGGTATCCAGAATCCATCATGTCGTCTTTGCTCTGCATTTGATCTGCGGGGAATAGTGGCTTTTCCTCGCTGCACTGATTTTTTTGGCTTAACTTGTGTGCCTGAATTCACAGAAAATCAGGAAATCAATATGTCAGAAGTGATAAAAGCCCTTGAACCACAGGCTGTTTGGGAGCATTTTGCCAATCTAAATGCTGTCCCCCGAGCTTCCAAGAAGGAGGAGCAAGTGATCGCATTTATGGTCGAATACGGCAAAAGTCTAGGTTTACCAACAAAGGTGGACGATGTTGGCAATGTCATAATTACGAAGCCAGCAACAGCTGGAAAGGAAGATCGCCCTGTAGCTATCCTTCAGAGCCATTTGGATATGGTGCATCAAAAGAACAACGATACTGTGTTTGATTTTGATTCGGAAGGAATCAAGATGTTTGTTGATGGTGATTGGGTGAAAGCAGAAGGCACCACTCTGGGAGCAGATAATGGTCTCGGTGTTGCTGCCATTATGGGTATTCTGGCCTCTAAAGATATTCCACACGGCCCTCTGGAAGCGCTCTTTACAATCGATGAAGAGACCGGGATGACTGGTGCCCTGGGATTGAAAGGTGGTCTGCTGGAGGGGCGGATTTTACTAAACCTCGATACGGAAGACGACGAAGAATTGACTATCGGCTGTGCTGGAGGTATTGATGTTACTGCTACTGGGTCCGTACCGATGGAAGCAGCTGAGGCAAGCTTTAGAAAGTGTAGACTCACATTGCGTGGACTACAAGGTGGTCATTCCGGCATGGAGATCCATTTAGGTTTGGCAAATGCTAACAAGCTGATCAACCGAGTGCTGACTCAATTGGAAAAGTCTCTTCAAGTACGCATTCATTCTATCGATGGAGGTGGCTTGCGTAACGCCATTCCAAGAGAGTCTGTTGCAGTGATTTTGGCAAAAGAGAGCGATTCCTCTGTTCTTGAACAAATGGTCGCTCAGCTAGAGAAGGAGCTAAAGATAGAGCATCGCAAAACGGACCCTAATCTGGAGTTGATCTTAGAAGATGAGGGTGCTGTTGCCGAGGTGATGACGAAGGATTTTCAGTCCAAATTTCTCAAAGCCATTTACGCCTGTCCAAATGGAATATATCGCATGAGCCCGGAGATCGAAGGCTTGGTGCAGACCTCTAATAATCTGGCAAGAGTATTGGTGAAAGATGGTCAATATCAAGTGCTTAACCTTACACGAGGCTCAGTAGACAGTGAAAAGTTAGATCAAGCCAATACGATTGCAGCATGTTTTGAATTGATTGGCGGAAAGGTGGAATTTGGTGGTTCTTATCCGGGATGGTCTCCAAATCCAGACTCGAAACTGACAAGCACGATGGTGGAGGTGTACAGGGAACTCTATCAGGCGGAACCACATGTCAATGCTTGCCATGCCGGTCTGGAATGTGGTATCTTGAGCACCAATTATCCCGGAATGGAAATGATCTCGTTCGGTCCCAATATCAAGGGTGCACACTCTCCAGATGAGCGTGCACAGATTAGTTCTGTCAAGAAATTTTGGCAATACTTGAAGGAGGTGCTAAATCGCTTATAGTGCCTTCAGCTTTGCTAAAGGAGGTAGTGATGCCGCGTTTAGCC
>JAHDDV010000397.1:1862-4737 GCA_020629205.1 Chitinophagales bacterium
TGACCTTAGCTCCTGAGCTTTGTGGCACCAATATCCAATGAAACTTTTAAAACGAAGAATAATGACAACGATCCAACCTGTTAAGAACTTTATTAACGGACAGTTTGAGCGCAATGGCCAGCAGTCCATGGATGTATTTAATCCTAGTAGTGGGGAGGTAATTAGCACATTGCCGCTTAGCGGTGCTGCAGAAGTAGATGCTGCCGTCAAAGCAGCAGAAGCAGCCTTCCCTACCTGGAGCGGACTTACAATGAAAGAGCGTGTTCAGATCTTTTTCAAGTACCGAGCCCTCTTGGAAGAGCATTGCGAAGAGTTGACAGAACTGGTGTCCATTGAGAATGGTAAGACCATGGGCGAGGCTCGTGCGGAGGTGATGAAGAGCATCGAGCTCTGCGAATTTGCAGTGTCGATGCCGCAGATTATTTGCAATGAAGTACAGGAGGTAAGTCGTGGTGTCGAATGTCGCACGGAGCGCAAGCCTCTTGGTGTCGTCGCTTGCATTACGCCATTCAACTTCCCCAATATGGTACCACATTGGACGGTGCCCAATGCAATTGTATTGGGAAACACTGTCGTATTGAAGCCTTCGGAGATGGTGCCATTGAGCACAGTGCGCATGGCTGAGCTTTTGAAAGAAGCAGGATTGCCAGACGGGGTGTTCAATGTTGTGAATGGTGGAAAGGAAGTCGTTGAAGCAATTTGTGATAACGAAGGTATCAAGGCCGTTTCCTTTGTAGGCTCGACTCGTGTTGCCAAGATCGTATACAAGCGTGCTAGTTCCAATCTAAAGCGATGTGTGGCTCTTGGTGGTGCTAAAAATCACTTGTTGGTACTTCCGGATGCGCATCTGCAGATGACAGCTAATAACGTGGTAGCATCCATGTCGGGCTGTGCAGGTCAGCGTTGCATGGCTGCTGCTGTAATGGTAGGTGTTGACGCAGTACAACCGATCATTGATCGAATGGTGGAAGAGGCGAAATTGATTGTACCTGGCGATAATCTTGGTGCAGTGATCAGTAAGGAAGCTAAAGAGCGAATTGAAGGATATATTACGGAAGCCGAAAAGGCTGGTGCCAAGATTCTGGTGGATGGACGAAATACCACTGTGGAAGGACAAGAGGGTGGATTCTTTGTAGGGCCAACCATTATTGATCATGTGACTCAGGACATGTCTGTCGCTACAGAAGAGATCTTTGGCCCGGTGATCTCGATTATCCGCGCCAAGGATTTGGATGAAGCGATCAAAATAGAAAATGACTCAAACTATGGAAACGCAGCAGCTGTGTTTACCCAAAGCGGTGGTTTAGCCAGAAGAGTGATGGAGAAGGCAAGTGCTGGGATGATTGGCGTAAATATCGGGGTGCCTGTGCCTCGTGAGCCTTTCTCGTTTGGGGGTTGGAATGAGTCTAAGTTTGGTGTGGGTGATATTACCGGCAAGAGCTCTATCGAGTTTTGGACACAAAATAAGAAGACGACCACCAAATGGAATCCAGAGGATAAGACCAATTGGATGAGCTAATTGGAGGCCGCTTTTCTTCCTTATTCATTTTTTCACCAAGAATTAGCAAATAAACATGCAAGTGCTCGATACACAAATTGTACAGGACAATAAAGATTATACCCTGTTTTCCTGGTCAAAACAATCTCCACTAAACCCGATCAATGCAGAGCGGGCTGAAGGGGTTTATGTCTATGATCGGGAAGGCAAGCGCTATCTGGATTTCAGCTCACAGCTCATGAATGTCAACATAGGACATGGCAACCAGCGAATCACAAGAGCAGTGGCCAAGCAAATGGCGGAGCTTAGCTTTGTCTACCCCGGTATGGCTACTTCGGCCAGAGGAGAACTGGGCAAATTGATTGCTGATATCACGCCGGGTAATCTGACTAAGACCTTCTTTACGCTTGGAGGAGCTGAGGCCGTGGAGAACGCTATCAAGATAGCCAGGATGTATACTGGGAGATATAAGATCATTACTCATTATCGCTCCTATCACGGGGCCACCATGGGCGCAATGAGTGCCGGCGGAGATCCGAGAAGGTTTCCGGTAGATCATGTTTCTGCTCCGGGATTTGTGCACGTAGAAAATCCCTATGCCTATCGCTGTCCATGGGGAAGCAACAGCATTGAAGAATGTGCAGAGCGGGCCTTAGCTCAATTAGAACGGGTGATGTTATTTGAGAATCCAGATAGCATAGCAGCCCTGTTGATGGAAGGCGAATCTGGTTCTTCAGGCTGCATCAAGTATCCACCATTCTACTGGAAGCGTCTTCGCGAATTGGCGGATAAGTATGGTTGTCTGCTGATCGATGACGAGGTCATGAGTGGATTTGGACGAACCGGTAAGTGGTTTGGCATCGACCATCATGGCGTCACACCAGATATCATGTGCATTGCGAAGGGTTTGACCAGTGGCTATCTGCCGCTCGGTGGGACTGTAGTGACGGACACGATCGCAAAGAAGTTTGATGATCAAGCCTTGGTGGTTGGTTTGACCTATTCTGCTCATGCCGTTTCCTGCGCTGCTGGTGTTGAAAACATCAAGATTCTACAGGAGGATAAGATGGTGGAGAATGCTGCCAAGATGGGGGCTTATGTTGAAGAGCGGGTCGAGGAATTGAAGGGACGTCATGCTGCGATTGGTGACTTCAGAAATACGGGCTTGCTTGGTTGTATTGAATTGGTTCGTGATCGTAAGACTAAGGAGCCACTAGCTCCTTGGAATTCCAGTGGGCCTGCAGGGGAGCCGACCCGTCAGTTGGCGGCTAAGTTGCGGGAGTGGGGGATGTTCACTTTTGTAAAGTGGAATTTCCTCTTTATCGCTCCGCCACTTTGTATCAGGAAGGAGCAGGTTGATGAGGGGATTGAGATTAT
>JAHDDV010000029.1 GCA_020629205.1 Chitinophagales bacterium
GATGGTCGCTGCGACGGCCTAATGCAGCTGCGCTCCCCAAAAGGAAGCAAAGGAGTGCTCTTACCAGAAATTGTATTGGATTCCTATTTGGATATTCTATGTATAATTATAAAGGGCATAAAAAAAGCCGTCTCCCAAAGAGAGACGGCTTTTCTTTTCATCAAACAATATCACGAAGATGCTCCTTCTACAAGGACCACTACTTGATTATTTAGAACTTCGACGAATCCACTGTCGATCTTAATCGATTGTTCGTCTTGACCAGTGTTGATTCTGATGTTTCCCTGCCCTAGTGCTGCGATCAGCGGGGCGTGATTGTTGAGAATTTCAAAGCTACCTTTGGTTCCAGGCAGTTGAATTCCCAGGGCTTCTCCATCAAAGACTTTCTGATCAGGTGTTAGAACTTGTACATTCATGTTTGTGATTTTAGACTTCAGCCAACATTTTCTTACCCTTGGCAATAGCATCATCAATCGTACCAACAAGGTTGAAGGCGGCTTCCGGGTATTCGTCTACCTCACCATTGAGGATCATGTTGAATCCTCTGATCGTCTCTTCAATCGGAACGAGTACTCCTTCAAGACCTGTAAACTGCTCAGCTACGTGGAATGGTTGCGAGAGGAAACGCGATACCTTACGAGCTCTAAGAACGGTCATTCTGTCTTCTTCTGAGAGCTCATCCATACCAAGGATTGCGATAATGTCTTGCAATTCTTTGTATCGCTGTTGAATTTGAATCACGTTTTGAGCGCATTCGTAATGTTGGTCTCCTACGATATCTCTAGTAAGGATTCTTGATGTGGAGTCAAGCGGATCTACTGCTGGATAGATTCCAAGGGATGCGAGCTTTCTATTTAGTACTGTGGTTGCGTCAAGGTGTGCGAAGGTCGTTGCAGGTGCTGGATCCGTCAAGTCATCTGCAGGTACATAAACGGCTTGTACAGAAGTAATAGAGCCTCTCTTGGTGGATGTAATTCTCTCCTGCATCATACCCATCTCTGTGGCTAGAGTTGGCTGGTAACCTACAGCAGAAGGCATTCTTCCTAAGAGAGCTGATACCTCAGAACCTGCTTGTGTAAATCTGAAGATGTTGTCGATAAAGAAGAGAACGTCCTTACCTGCTCCGCTTGCGTCACCTTCTCCGTCTCTAAAGTACTCTGCGATGGTCAATCCAGAAAGGGCTACTCTTGCTCTTGCGCCTGGAGGCTCATTCATTTGTCCGAATACGAGAGTTGCCTGAGATTTGGCAAGTGAGGCTTTATCAACTTTACTGATATCCCAACCACCTTCTTCCATAGACTCGACAAAGTGCTCGCCGTATTTGATTACGTTTGCCTCGATCATTTCTCTAAGCAAGTCATTGCCCTCTCTTGTTCTTTCACCAACACCGGCGAATACAGAAAGTCCTTCGTGTGCTTTTGCGATATTGTTGATCAGTTCCATGATCAGTACAGTCTTTCCTACACCTGCACCTCCGAAGAGCCCAATTTTTCCTCCTTTAGAATAAGGGCCAAGTAGGTCGATTACTTTGATACCTGTAAGGAGTAGCTCCGATTCGGTAGAAAGGTTATCGTAGGAGGGCGGATTGTTGTGTATTGGTCTGGTTTGTTCATTAGAAACCTGAGGCATTCCATCGATAGCCGTACCGACTACGTTGAACAATCTACCTTTGATTTCTGGACCGACAGGCATACTGATAGGCTTACCAGTATCGAGAACTTCCATACCTCTTGTGAGTCCTTCAGTTGCGTCCATCGCGATGGTTCTTACGCTATTTTCACCGAGATGTTGTTGACACTCAAGGATCAAGAGCTCGCCGCTTTCTCTTTTTACGGTCAGAGCGTTGAGAATCTCCGGCAATACGTTATCTTTGCCTTCGAAGCTCACGTCCACCACGGCTCCAATTACTTGCTTAATCTTGCCGACATTTGCCATAAATTGTACGATTAATGTTATTTTAATTACCAAACGGGAAATCGCCGTCTAAAGGTGGCACAAAGGTAAGTTAAGAAACTTAATATTCCTTGTGCAGAGCCTTATAAAAGCAGATTTGTACTCGATTAATTCGTAAGCCCCTATCAAATTGAGTATTGGTTCAAATCTTGCATTATTTGCTTGGATTAAATTGTGAAAATGAAAAGCTTAGGATTCCAATTGTTGATCCTTTGTCTATTTCTCCAGCTACCCCACCAAGTCAGTGCCCAACGAGGTCCTTTGAAAAAGGCCTCCAAGTTGGTAGCATTGCAGAATTATGGAGATGCAGAGTACCTGTACCACAGTATTCTGGACAAAGACGAAGACAACCTTTCAGCGACGAAAGGTCTTGCAGAAATCTACAAATTACAGGGTGATCCCGCGAAAGCGGAACACTGGTACAGTAAAGCCTTGCGGCTTGAGCCAGGGAATACAGACCTGATTTGGGAGTTGGCGTGCTGTCATATGCAGAATAAGGATTATAGGGCAGCATTGCGTGGCTTTGAGAAGTATAAGGATCAGCATCCATTCTCTCCGCAGGTAGACTTGTTTTTGCGCTCCTGTGAACAGATTTTGTCAGATGCTGCTCCTGACTCAGACTTTGAGCTGATAAAACTTAGGATGAATTCCAAACAAGATGAGCTCTCTCCGAGTTTTCATCGTGATGGATTGGTGTTCATTTCTGGTGACCCGAGTCAGAATAGTAATCGTCAAAGCCGTCAGCGGACTTATTTTGCTAAGTCCAAGAACGATCTTCAACTGTATGAGCCTGCCGAGTACTTTGAGAAGCCAACGCGACTTGAGCCAAGTTCTTCTCTTTGTTTTTCACCTGACGGAAGCCGGATTTATTTTTCCGATACGTATCTGGATCGAAAGCGAGGTGCTGTGGATAAGATTTTCATGATGGAGCGAGATGCACGTGGCGATTGGTCAGGGGCTCAGGAGTTTCACTTCAATAGCAACGATGCTAGCTATTCGGTAGCTGATCCTTTCATATCGAAAGATGGCAAGAGGTTGTATTTTTCATCAAACATGCCAGGTGGTTATGGTGGTTATGATCTGTATGTGACACAATGGCTGGAGCATTCATGGTCGGCACCGATGAATCTAGGCAAACAGATTAATTCAGCTGGAGATGAAGTAAAGCCATTTGAGCATGCAGACGGCGAGATGATTTTCGCTTCCGATGGAATGGGTGGATTTGGAGGACTAGATTTGTTTGCTGCGAGTAAAGCTGGAAATCAATGGCTGGTGCGTAATCTGGGAAGTCCGATAAATGATTCAACAGATGATCTTGGCCTAGTGATGTCGGAAGACAAATCCTTTGGGTTCTTGAGTTCCAACAGGAAAGGTGGAGCCGGCAAGTATGATATTTACTTGGTGAAAGAACTATTGAAGAAAGAAGATTCTTTTGCTTCTAGAGGGATGCGGGGCTCGATCGGGACTTATGATCGTGAACATATAGGTTCAGGTGGATATGATAGCACTAATTTTGGTGCGGCAAAGGCTACAGGGGCAAGTGTAAAAGTTCGCACAAGTGGAGGTAGTGGAATTAGTCATCCAAATGTAGGGCCGGAAGAGTCTTTAGATATCATGTTGGTGGTACTGGTATCCGATAGAAACACCAATGAACCCTTGTTCGATGCCGTTGTCGAACTAAGGGACTTAGGAACAAATGAAATACAGTTCCTTCCTACTTCAAGGGATGGCCAAGTCTATTTTCGTCTGGAGCCTGACAGACAGTATACGATATCCAAAATTCTCAATACTAGCATTGAAGACTCTCGGCTAATTTCAACAATTAATCGAATTGAGTCAGAGATAATCAACTTGACTTTGGTTGGTCGCGATGTACCGCGTGTAGATGACCCAGGCCATATCCCCTATGTACTTTCTGTTCAAGATGGCAGTAGATACCAAAATGATGAATCGGGTTTCACCGAGACAGACACTTTCATAACAGACCCTTGGAATTCGGCCGGACCAGGAAAAGGAGGGGAATATGTTCCTCGTCCAACGAGATCTAAAGAAGACCAGTTTAATCTCCGTATCCAAATTGGGGTGTTTTCACGTGAATTGCCTGCGAGCAGCAATTTTCTGAGCCAAGTGCGCAATATTTACGAGATTGAACTTGGTGAAGAAGGCTTGTATCATTACATGGTGGGTGATTTCACACATCTGGAATCAGCAAAGCGTTATTGCGAAGATATGGTTCGACTTGGCTTTAAGAATGCTATAGTGGTGCCGTTCCTGAACGATGCTCGGTTGCCTCTAAAACCTGAATCGGCTTATTCGATGTTTGGGGAGTAGAGGAAAAATGAAGCAAGGCCAAGAAAAAAGGGTCAGCAGAATAAATCTGTTGACCCTCTTTTTTTTGTGCAAAATCTTGCCTAACTGTTTTCGATCTTGTTCAATCCCATGATGTATGTGAAGGTGTTGGCTAGTATATAGAGAAGGATGCTCATTGCTAGCCCTGAGCCCTTGAAAAGTATGACCAGCAATACACCCAGGAATATTATTGAATATCGAAACCGGTTGTCGCTGAAGCGATAGCTCTTAAACTTGTTGGCAAACATTGGAATTTCTGCTATTAGCAGCAGCGAAAATATGATGCTGATAGACAAGAGAAAATATCTGTCAAGCAGCAGTTGATCCCATTCAAATTGTGCGTCATCGAGTAGGAAGATCAGACCCACAAAGAACATTGTACAAGCCGGAGTAGCGAGACCGATAAAATCATCTGTTTGTCTTGTGTCGAGGTTGAACTTAGCCAATCTGATTGCTGAAAAGAGCGTTACAGAGAATCCCAGATAAGGCCAGAATCCGCCATGTCCACCGATGGTAAAGAGTTGGTATAGAATGGCTCCTGGTACTAGTCCAAAGCTCACCATATCAGCAAGAGAATCGAGTTGCTTTCCAATTTCCGAAGCGGTCTTTAGCAGTCGAGCCACGAATCCGTCCAGAAAATCGGCAATAGCGGACCCAAAGATGATCCAGGGTACAAGCTCGATGTTCCCGGTAAAAATCTGCACGAGAGCGACACAACCCAGGAAAAGGTTGAGCAGTGTAAAAATCGAAGGGATCGCACTTTTTAGTTGGCGCATACCGCAAGCTTGAATTAAGTTTAGACTGCAACGGTATTCATGAGTTCTTCGATGTGCTCAGCTTCAATAGGAATATCCGCCATCAAGTTGATCGTTTTTTCCTCAGTAACCAACACATCATTTTCGATTCGGATTCCGAGTCCTTCTTCCTGGATGTAGATTCCAGGCTCCACGGTAAAGACGTTCCCAGCTTGAATAGGTCGTGTTTTATCGCCTACATCGTGCACATCAAGGCCGAGAAAGTGAGATGTACCGTGCATGAAATACTTTTTATATAGGGGAGCGGCAGGATTTTGGTTCTTTATGTCCACGGCGTCCAGTAAGCCAAGCCCAACTAGCTCAGATTCCATAATCTTGCCTACTTCCTTGTGGTATTCATCGAGAAAAGTGCCGGGGCGCAACATATTAGTAGCTTTATCTACGACTCGAAGCACCGCATCATAGACTTGTCTTTGGCGATCGCTGTATCGACCATTGACCGGAATGCTTCTGGTAAGATCAGCAGCATAATTAGCATATTCTGCTCCAAAATCCATCAGGATGACCTCACCATCTTTACATTCTTGATTGTTGTCCACATAGTGTAGGACACAGGCATTTGGGCCTGAGGCGATTATAGAAGAGTAGGCTGGACCCGTGGCACGATTTCGTATAAACTCGTGCATGATTTCAGCTTCTATCTCATATTCCATTACTCCCGGCTTGATGAATTTTAGAATGCGTCGAAAGGCTTTGTTGGTGATTTCGATTGCGCTTTTCATCAGCTCGATCTCCAGATCAGATTTTACTGCTCTGAGGCGAGTCAACAGTGGAGCAGCACGACGGAAGTTATGTAGTGGATAAAGTTCCTTCATTTTGCTCGCGAATCGTAGATCTGCGTAGGGAACCTGAGTTTTATATCGTCCGTGTTCATTTAGGTTTAAAAAGCAGTCAGTAGCTTGATTCATCAATGTTTTCAACACTCCATCAAATTCGTCAATCCACATGATTTTTCTGATTCCGGATACTTGTCGAGCTTCCTCCTTGGTATACTTGTGTCCTTCCCAGATAGCAATATGTTCATCGGTTTTACGGAGAAAGAGGACTTCTTCGTAGCCGTCGAGAGGGCAGTTTGGGTAGAGGATTAATTTAGTCATTTCCTGGTCAATGCCAGAAAGGAAGAATAAATCAGAGTTTTGCCTAAAAGTGTGATCTTGATCGGCAGTTCTTGGCATCAAGTCGTTGGAGTTTAGGACAGCCATTGCTCCACTGGGTAAGAGGTCTGCGAGATTGTTTCGATTATTAATGAAAAGTTGGTTGTCAATTGGTGTATACTTCATCGTTTCAGAATTGAGAGGCCTATGGGCTTTGATTTTGACTAGGCAATTTTTGGGAATTGGTAATAAAGGTAAATAATAAAGTCCCATTAGCCCTCTTAAATAGCGCCAATGTATTGCTTGTGAGGTGACTTGAATCGAATATGGAGCATAAACGCAGTTTTAGGCAGCACACTTGTAAAGAAATCTCCAATTTGCTTGATTTAACCAATGGAAGTCCTTACCTTTGCCGCGCCTTATAGTCGACTGACCGGAATTCACCATAAGTTGATTTTGAAGTAAATGTTGATCTGCGCAAGAAATTGTTTCCTGCGAGGTTGACGTTTTTTTGTCGGTTCAAAGCGTAAAATGCCTCTGTAAGGAAATTGAAGTGAGGTTTGTAGTAAAAACAGGATATGCCTACAATACAACAGCTAGTTCGAAAAGGAAGAAAGACGATTAAGATGGCGAGTAAGTCTCGTGCACTTGACTCATGCCCTCAGAAGCGTGGAGTTTGTACAAGAGTTTATACGACCACCCCAAAGAAGCCGAATTCAGCCTTGCGAAAGGTTGCCAAGGTTCGTCTTACAAATGGGATTGAAGTGATAGCCTATATCCCTGGTGAAGGTCATAATCTTCAGGAACACTCCATTGTCTTGATTCGTGGAGGAAGGGTGAAAGATCTGCCTGGAGTACGATACCACATTGTTCGTGGTTCATTGGATACTGCGGGTGTTCAAGACCGTACTCAAAGCCGTTCAAAGTATGGGGCAAAGCGACCAAAGAAGAAGTAGGGAAACTGAATCACAGAAAAAAGCCTGATCTAAATGAGAAAAGCAAGAGCGAAAAAACGACCACTAGCACCGGATCCAAGATATCACGATCAATTGGTAACCCGATTTGTGAATGATATGATGATCAGCGGCAAAAAGAGTATTGCGTACAAATGTTTCTATGATGCTATGGACATCGTGGAAGAGAAGACGAATGAGAGTGGTGTTGATGTTTGGAAGAAGGCATTGAACAACATCATGCCAATGGTAGAGGTAAAGAGCCGTCGAATCGGTGGTGCTACTTTCCAGATTCCAGTTGAAATTCGAGCAGATCGCAAGATTTCTCAAGGGATCAAGTGGATGATCCTATATGCTCGTAAGCGAAATGGAAAATCTATGGCTGAAAAATTGTCGGCAGAAGTTCTTGCGGCAGCAAAAGGTGAGGGAGCAGCGGTAAAGAAAAAGGAAGACACACATAAAATGGCTGAGGCCAATAAAGCCTTCTCTCACTTTAGAGTGTAAGGCTGGATAATCGAATTTTCATTGTTTAACTAAGAGTTCAACAAAATTAGCAGACCAAAATGGCACGGGATCTTAATTTTACTAGAAACATAGGTATTGCCGCACACATCGATGCGGGTAAGACAACTACCACAGAGCGAATTCTTTTCTATACGGGTATTACCCACAAGATTGGAGAAGTCCATGATGGTGCTGCGGTGATGGACTGGATGGAGCAGGAGCAGGAAAGAGGAATTACGATTACTTCAGCTGCAACCCGGTGTGAGTGGAATTACCGAGATAAGACATACCAGGTGAATATCATTGATACACCGGGTCACGTTGACTTTACGGTAGAGGTAGAGCGTTCACTAAGAGTTCTTGACGGCGTTGTTGCGCTGTTCTGCGCTGTGGGTGGTGTGGAGCCTCAATCGGAGACGGTTTGGCGTCAAGCCAATCGCTACGAAGTTCCAAGAATTGGATTTGTTAACAAGATGGACAGAACCGGAGCGAACTTCCTTGAAGTTGTTAATCAGGTAAAGACTATTCTAGGTGCCAATCCGGTGCCACTTCAGTTGCCAATTGGTGCGGAAGAGTCTTTCAAGGGCGTGGTTGACTTAATCACTAATCAAGCGATTATCTGGGATGATGAGCTAGGGTCAACATATGAAGTAGTGGATATCCCTGCTGACATGGCTGATCAAGTAACGGAATACAGAGGTTTACTTGTAGAATCAGTGGCTGAGTATGACGACACCTTGTTGGAGAAATACTTCGAAGATCCTGACTCTATTACAGAAGCAGAATTGACAGCAGCAATTCGAGCGGCGGTTTGTGATTTATCTATCATCCCAATGTTTTGTGGTTCTGCATTCAAGAACAAAGGTGTTCAACGTCTTCTTGATTCAGTAATTGAGTACCTGCCTTCTCCTTTGGATATCAAAGCAATCGAAGGTGTGAATCCTGACACGGATGAATTGGAAAGCAGAAAGCCGGATGTAAATGAGCCATTTTCGGCCTTGGCCTTCAAAATTGCTACCGATCCATTTGTTGGTCGTCTGTGCTTCTTCCGAGTGTATTCTGGTCGCCTGGATGCAGGTAATGCTGTCTTGAATACTCGAAGTGGAAAGAAAGAACGTGTATCTCGTATCTACCAGATGCACTCAAATAAGCAAAATCCAATTGATTTTATTGAGGCTGGTGATATTGGAGCAGGTGTTGGTTTTAAGGATGTCCGAACTGGTGACACATTATCCGATGCGAAGAATCCAATCGTGTTGGAAAGCATGACTTTCCCCGATCCAGTAATCTCTTTGGCTGTAGAGCCATTGTCACAAAAGGATCTTGACAAGTTGGGAATGGGCTTGGCAAAGCTTGCAGAAGAAGATCCGACTTTCAAAGTTAAGTTTAACGAAGAAACCGGACAGACAGTGATTAGTGGAATGGGGGAGCTTCACCTTGATATCATCGTAGATCGACTACGAAGAGAGTTTAAGGTTGAGTGTAACCAAGGTGCTCCACAGGTAAATTACAAAGAAGCATTGACCACTAATATTGATCATACAGAAGTATACAAAAAGCAGTCGGGTGGTCGTGGTAAGTTCGCGAAGATTCAGTTCAGAATGATGCCAGCAGAGCCAGACGAGGAGAGTGGAGAAGTGAAGCCAGGTTTGCAGTTTGTCAACAGTATTAAAGGTGGTAACATTCCTCGTGAATTTATTCCTTCAGTTGAGAAAGGATTCAAAATGGCTATGGAGGCCGGCCCCTTGGCTGGTTACGAAGTAGAGGCTATGAAGGTCGAGCTTTATGATGGATCCTTCCACGCGGTGGATTCTGATCAGTTGTCTTTTGAATTGTGTGCTAAGGCAGCCTTTAGAGCAGCCGGTATGCTTGCAGGGCCAAAGATCATGGAGCCGGTTATGAAGCTTGAGGTGATTACTCCTGATGAGTATAGTGGTAATGTGATTGCTGACTTGAATCGTCGTCGAGGACAGCTAGATGGAATGGATATGAAAGGAACTGCTCAGGTGATTCGCGCCAAGGTACCTTTGTCAATGATGTTTGGTTATGTAACTGACCTTAGAACAAATACTTCTGGTCGAGCCACTTCCAGTATGGAATTTTCTCACTATGCTGTAGCTCCTGCAAGTGTCTCTGAGGAGGTGATTGCAAAGGCTAAAGGAAAAGTAAACGTAGAGTAGAATGACACAAAGAATTCGCATCAAGCTTAAGTCTTACGATCACAATTTAGTTGATAAGTCATCTGAAAAGATTGTGAAGACGGTGAGGTCAACCGGCGCGGTTGTTACTGGACCAATTCCACTTCCAACAGAGAAGAAGATTTTTACGGTCTTGCGATCACCTCACGTGAATAAAAAGGCTAGAGAGCAGTTTCAGCTATCTACCTATAAGAGACTATTGGATATTTATAGCTCAACATCCAAAACAGTGGATGCACTGATGAAGTTGGAGTTGCCGAGCGGAGTTGATGTAGAAATCAAGGTATAATCATGAAAGGAATTATAGGAAAGAAGGTCGGAATGACCAGCATCTTTCTAGAGGACGGTACGAATGTGTGTTGCACTCTGGTGGAAGCTGGCCCTAACTACGTTACTCAGGTCAAGACAGAAGAGACCGATGGCTATTCTAGCTGTCAGTTGGCTTATGACGATGCAAAGGAGAAGAATGTGCCAAAGCCATTGAAAGGTCACTTTAAGAAGGCAGGTGTTTCTGTCAAGAAAAAACTCAAGGAATTTCGTGATTTTGAGCTTGAGGCCACTGTTGGGGACACCGTTACCGTCGATATCTTCGAAGAAGGAGAGATTGTTACAGTAACTGGAACTTCAAAGGGAAAGGGATTTCAAGGTGTAGTCAAGCGTCATGGTTTTCATGGTGTTGGTGATGCTACTCACGGACAGCACAACAGATTGCGTGCTCCAGGATCTCTGGGTCCAGGTTCGACTCCGTCCAGGGTTTACAAGGGCATGCGTATGGCTGGTCGGACAGGAGGAGACACTGTGACTATTCCGAAGGTGACGGTCGTGAAAATCTTCGCTGACAAGAATTTGATTTTGCTAAAAGGTGCGGTACCAGGAGCCAAGGGTTCTTACGTTACCATTCAGAACTAATAGAGTGATGAGAGTAGATGTAGTCAATATCGATGGGACATCAACAGGTCGATCTGTTGAACTTTCAGATGGTGTTTTTGGCGTAGAGCCGAACGATCATGTTCTTTACTTAGCTGTGAAGTCTTACTTGGCTGCTCAGCGCCAGGGAACGCACAAAGCCAAGGAAAGAGGAGAGATTAAAGGTTCTACGAAGAAGCTCAAGAAGCAGAAAGGAACTGGAACGGCAAGAGCGGGTAGCATCAAAAGCCCTGTGTTCAAGGGTGGTGGTAGAATTTTTGGCCCACGCCCTCGCAAGTACGAGGTGAAACTCAACAAGAAGGTGAAGGCATTGGCTAGACAATCAGCCTTGGCTTATAAGGCTAAAGAAGAGAAGATTGTTGTTATTGAAGACTTCAACATGGATTCTCCGAAAACCAAACAAGTGGCCAGGCTGCTGAAAAGTATCGGTGCCGCGGATAGCCGCAGCTTGTTGGTAATCAATGCTGATGATCGAAACCTACTACTTTCGGCTCGAAACATTAAGAATGCGGAAGTTACCAATCCTCAAGAGTTAAATACTTATGAGATATTGAAAGCCAAAACACTCTTGATCAAGGAGAGTGCTTTGGAAGCGTTGAACAACATTTAATTGGAGCGCAAAAAGAAATATAGATGCCTCAGATTAACGACATATTAATAAAGCCTCACATTACAGAGCGTACCGCATTGATGAGTGAGAAAGAAAACAAGTACGTGTTCTTTGTCCACTTAAATGCCAACAAAATCCAGATAAAGGGTGCTATTGAAGCGATGTACGGGGTTTCGGTGGATTCAGTTAATACACTGATTTCTCCTGGGAAGAAGAAGTCCAGATATACAAAGAGTGGCATTCTGCAAGGCAAAACCTCAGCTAAGAAGAAAGCGATTGTGAGGATAGCTGAAGGTGATACCATTGATTTTTACAGTAATATTTAAGATCGGAAACAATGCCTGTTAGAAAGTTTAGACCGATGACACCTGGTACTCGATTTCGGGTACAAAATACCTTTGATGAGGTAACGACTGCGCAGCCTGAAAGAAGTCTGTTGGAGCCAATGAAGCGCTCTGGAGGTCGAAATAGCGCTGGTCGAATGACCATGCGTTATCGAGGTGGGGGTCACAAGCGTAAGTATCGTGTAATTGACTTTAAAAGGGACAAACACAATATCGAAGGAACAGTTCAGAGCATCGAGTATGATCCGAATAGAACTGCTTTCATTGCCTTGATTGCGTATACGGATGGAGAGAAGCGATACATGATTGCTCCAGAAGGTTTGAAAAAGGGTGATAAAGTGATCTCCGGGCCTTCCGTTGCACCAGAGCTTGGTAATTGCCTGCCACTCAGAGATATTCCTCTTGGTACGGTGGTACATAATATTGAGCTGCGCCCAAATGGCGGAGGAGTTATGGCAAGGAGTGCTGGTACTTACGCTCAGTTGACAGCAAAGGATGGAAAGTATGCGATCTTGAAGCTGCCATCAGGGGAAACAAGAATGGTTTTAGCGGTATGTGTTGCCACGATTGGTTCGGTTTCAAATACGGATCATAGCCTACAGTCTTTGGGGAAAGCAGGCAGAAGGAGATGGACTGGTCGACGTCCTCGGGTTCGGGGTGTAGCAATGAACCCAGTAGATCACCCTATGGGTGGTGGTGAGGGAAAGTCCTCTGGTGGGCACCCTCGTTCAAGAACAGGGTTGTACGCAAAAGGAAAGAAGACTAGAAATCGCAAAAAGCCTTCTTCAAAATTGATCATAACAAGACGTAAAACGAAAAGGAGATAACAGTTATGCCTAGATCGTTAAGAAAAGGACCTTACATTTTTCACAAATTGTTGAAAAAGATTGATAAGGTCAATAGCTCAAACAAGAAATCCGTCATCAAGACTTGGTCTAGAGCGTCGGTTATTACTCCGGATTTTGTAGGGCATACCTTTGCTGTACATAATGGAAATAAGTTTATTCCGGTCTATGTGACTGAGAATATGGTTGGACACAAGCTGGGGGAGTTTGCTCCTACTAGGAACTTTAGAGGCCACTCCTCTAAGAAATAATCAAAAGGAATTTTAGCATGGAAGCAAGAGCTAAATTGAGTAATTGTCCCGGTTCACCTCGCAAGATGCGTTTGGTTGCTGATATTGTTAGAGGGATGAATGTGGATCAATCGTTGAACACGCTTCGATTCACATCGAAGGCAGGAGCAAGAATTGTGGAGAAGCTATTGTTGTCAGCAGTTTATAACTGGAGACAAGGAAATCCGGGTGCGGGTGTTGATGACAGCCAATTGATTGTGAAGTCGATTACTGTTGATCAAGGAAAGACATTGAAGCGATTTAGACCCGCTTCATTTGGTCGACCTCATAGAATTAGAAAGAGAATGAATCACATTACCATTGTTGTGGATTCTAAAGATTCACTTGCACAGAACAGCGCTGCAGAATAAAAGAAGAACATGGGACAAAAAGTAAATCCAATAGCTAATCGTTTAGGAATCATTCGTGGATGGGATTCAAACTGGTATGCTTCTAAAGCAGACTTTCCGAAGAAGCTGGTTGAAGATGAGCAAATCCGTGAATATCTGAGTGCTCGTATCTCTAAAGGTGGGATTGCTCGTATGGTGATTGAACGTACTTTGAATAGAATTACAGTAACGATTCACACCGCGAGACCTGGAATTATCATCGGTAAAGGTGGACAGGAAGTAGACCAAATTCGTGAGGAGTTGAAAAAGATTACTCGCAAGGAGATTCAGATCAACATCGTTGAGATTCGACGACCAGAGATGGATGCTGCTATTGTTGCGGAGACGATCGCCAAGCAGTTGGAGGGTCGAGTAAACTTCCGTAGAGCTTCCAAAATGGCCATTCAGTCAACCATGCGAATGGGAGCTGAAGGTATCAAGATTAGAGTTTCTGGCCGATTGGGTGGTGCGGAGATGGCAAGATCTGAAGAGTACAAGCTTGGTCGAACTCCATTGCACACTTTTAGAGCTGATATCGACTACTGCTTGAAAGAGGCTCAGACGGTTTATGGAAAGATTGGCGTAAAGGTTTGGATCTGTAAAGGCGAGGTGTTCGGCAAGAGAGATTTGTCTCCTGATGTTGGGCCTGGTGCTGGTAAGCGCCAAGGTGGTCGAGGTGGTAAGGATCGTGGTCGAGGCGGTAGAGATCGTCGAGGCGGACGAGGTGGTGATCGCAGAGGAGGTGGACGCCGGGGCGGAAACAACTAATAAAATAAGAGGAAGATTGACTATACTAGTCAAGCATAAAATTCAAGAATAATGTTAGCACCTAAGAGAGTAAAATGGAGAAGGCATCAGAAGGGCCGAGTTCGTGGCATTGCCACTAAGGGCTCGACACTTGCTTTCGGATCATTTGGATTAAAGACTTTGGATTCTGCATGGATCACTGAGCGACAGATCGAAGCAGCGAGGATTGCTCTTACAAGGTATATGAAAAGGGAAGGAAAGGTTTGGATTCGAATTTTTCCGGACAAGCCGATTACCAAGAAGCCTGCAGAGGTCCGTATGGGTAAGGGTAAGGGTGCTCCATCTGGCTGGGTAGCGACGGTTAAGCCAGGTCGAATTATCTTTGAGGCAGAAGGTGTGCCGCGTGAGGTTGCAGTTGAAGCGATGCGTCTTGCCGCACAAAAATTGCCGATAAGAACAAAAATGGTGGTTCGACGAGATTACACGGAATAGAAAAATAGATAGTGATGGCGAACAAGAAAGTAATTAATCTAGCTGAACTAGGAGTGGAGGAGCTTAAGGAAAAAATTGGTGAAGCGCTAAAGGAGCAGCAGCAGACGCGATTCAATCATGCTGTGACACCTGTAGAGGACACCAACGTGTTCGGCAATTTGAGAAAGCAAATTGCTAGATACAAAACAGAGCTACGCGCCAGACAATTGGCAGAGAAAGAACAATCTTAATCATCCATATAATAAAGTTGAAATCGGATGGAGACTAGGAAACTGCGGAAACAAAGAGTGGGTTTGGTCACAAGCAACAAGATGGATAAAACCATCACTGTAGCTGTTGAGCGAAAAGTTCCACATCCCTTGTACGGTAAGTTCATCAAAAAGACCACCAAGTATACGGTGCATGATGAAGAAAACGATTGCCAGGAAGGTGACACAGTAAGAATAATGGAAACCAGACCTCTCAGCAAGCGCAAGAAATGGCGTTTGGTTGAAGTCTTAGAAAGAGTAAAATAAGCCATGATACAACAGGAGTCCAGACTTAGAGTTGCAGATAACAGCGGTGCAAAGGAAGTACTTTGTATCCGTGTTCTTGGCGGCACCGGCAGACGCTATGCGAGCGTAGGAGATAAGATTATTATCACTGTCAAAGACGCAATGCCAGCAGGTGGTGTGAAAAAGGGACAGGTTTCTACTGCTGTGATTGTCCGTACCAAGAAGCAATTGCGTCGAAAAGACGGATCGTACATTCGATTCGATGAAAATGCATGTGTATTGCTTAATGCCTCAGGCGAGCCAAGAGGTACACGTATCTTTGGCCCAGTAGCTCGTGAATTGAGAGAGGGAGATTACTCCAAAATTATCTCACTAGCACCAGAAGTACTGTAAGATGAGTAAGAATAGTAAAAAAATGAGATTTCGTCCAAAAATCAAGATCCAGAAGGGTGACTTGGTGAAGGTTATCTCCGGTTCTGACAAGAACAAAGAAGGTACCGTTCTGTCGGTTGACTACAAGACCAATAAGGCCTATGTAGAGGGAATAAAAATAGTGACGAAGCATAGCAAACCTGATGCGGCAAATCCGGATGGAGGTATTTTGAAAGTCGAAGCAGCTGTGCATATTTCTAATCTAATGCTGGTAGATCCTAAGTCAGGCCAAGCGACCAAAGTAGGTCGCAAAGTGGTTGATGGGAAAGTGGTCCGCTATGCGAAAAAATCTGGGGAGGTTATCTAAAATGTATACACCAAGATTACGTACTAAGTACCGAGAGGAGGTCATCCCTGCATTGCAGGAGAAGTTCAATTACAGCAACCCAATGCAGCTTCCAAAGCTGCTCAAGATTTGCGTAAATCAGGGTATAGGCGCCGCCACTCAAGATAAGAAGCTTGTGGAGAATGCTGTGAATGAAATGACTATGATTACTGGTCAGAAGGCTGTCATCACTTATTCTAAAAAAGCGATATCGAACTTCAAGTTGAGAGAAGATATGCCGATTGGAGCAAGAGTGACATTGCGCGGCCAAATTATGTGGGAGTTTCTTGATAGAATCATTGCAGTTGCCTTGCCAAGGGTGAGAGACTTTAGAGGAATCAATGATAAGAGCTTCGATGGGCGCGGTAACTACACATTGGGTATAACAGAACAGATCATCTTCCCTGAAATTGATCTTGATAAGATTAACAAGATCACCGGTATGGATATCACCTTTGTTACCTCAGCCAAGACAGATAGCGAGGGCTATGAACTCTTGAAAGCTCTTGGAATACCATTCAAAAAAGCATAAACTGTATCTAGATATGTCAAAGAAATCAATCTTAGCAAGACAGAAGAAAAGAGAAAGAATGGTGGCTAAGTATGCTGAAAAGCGTGCTGCTTTGAAGGCCGCTGGTGAATGGGAAGAGCTGGATAAGCTTCCGAGAAATTCATCTGCAAAGAGACTTAGGAACCGCTGCGGATTGACAGGCAGACCACGAGGTTATATGCGTTTCTTTGGAATCTCACGGGTGAAATTCCGTAAGATGGCCTCCAACGGAAAAATTCCAGGTGTGACAAAAGCCAGCTGGTAAGCAAAATTCAATAGAAAAAGAAAAGTTATAACTGATGGCAGCAATTACTGACCCTATAGCAGATTATCTTACCAGAGTAAGAAATGCATTGATCGCTGGACACTTGGTAGTAGAAATTCCAGCTTCTAAGATGAAGCGAAGCATTACCGAGATCTTGTATGAGCATGGATATATTTTCCGATACAAGTTTGAAGATACTCCTAACAATCAGGGATTGATCAAGATCGCTTTGAAGTACGATCCAAAGACGAATCAATCTGTAATAAGAAGCCTGAAGAGAATCAGTAAGCCAGGTCTTCGTAAGTATGCTGGGGCCAATACTATTCCAAGAACGATCAACGGTCTTGGTCTTACAATCGTGTCCACTTCTAAGGGAGTTATGACCGATAAAAAGGCGAAGAGCCTGAATGTTGGCGGAGAGGTTCTTTGCCAGGTCTACTAATCGTTTAATTGTTTGATGTTATGTCCAGAATAGGAAACGCAGAAATAGAGATACCAGCAGGTGTAGAGCTTAAGATTGAAGCCGGCAACCTTGTTAAAAGTAAGGGGCCAAAGGGTGAAATGATCCAGCAGATTGATCCGGAAATGCTTATTGAGCAGGATGGAGCTATTGTGCGTGTTAAGCGACCAACTGAGCAAAAGCGACACAAAGCCATGCATGGTCTTTCTCGTACCTTGATTGCCAACATGGTGCAGGGTGTGCACGAGGGATTTTCCATCCAATTGGAGTTGGTCGGTGTCGGATACAGAGCCAACAATACAGGTCAATTGCTAGAACTTGCATTGGGTTTTTCTCACCCAGTATTTTTTTATGTTCCACATGAGGTGAAGGTTGAGGCCGAGACTAAGAAAGGTAGCAACCCAATCGTGACGCTTACCAGCTGTGACAAGCAGCTTGTAGGCCAAATCGCCGCTAAGATCCGTGCATTCAGAAAGCCTGAGCCATACAAAGGGAAAGGTATCAAGTTTGTTGGTGAACAAATCCGCAGAAAGGCTGGTAAGACAGCAGGATAATTTGTTTGTGAAAAAGAAATAATCGTAAAGATATGTCCTCTAAGAAAACGCAAAGAAGAGACAAAATCCGCAAGAAAATCCGCAAGAGCGTTATTGGCTCTTTGGAGCGCCCGAGATTGAGTGTCTACAGAAGTAACAAGGAGATTTACGCTCAATTGATCGATGATGAAATGGGCCACACTTTAGCAAGTGCTTCTTCGCGTGATGCAGAAATTGCTGGAACAGCAGCCGCAAAAGTCGAAAAGGCTAAATCTGTGGGAAGTCGAATCGCAGCTATTGCATTGTCAAAAGGCTTTGATAAGGTGACCTTTGACAGAGGTGGCTACCTATATCATGGACGTGTAAAGGCACTGGCAGAAGGTGCAAGAGAAGGTGGTCTAATTTTCTAAATTCCGTATCGATCTGAATAATGGCAAAGCAAAACGAAAAGAAAAGAGTAAGAGCTCAAGAAAGCGAGATCAAAGACAAGGTTGTTGATATTCGCAGAGTAGCCAAGGTGACAAAAGGTGGTAGAACATTTAGTTTTTCTGCTATCGTTGTTGTTGGCGACGAAAAGGGTCAGGTTGGGCACGGTCTTGGTAAAGCCAGAGAGGTAACTGAGGCAATCCAAAAAGGTAAGGACGAGGCTGTAAAGAATATGATCCGTGTACCGATTATCAATGACACGATTCCTCATGAGCAACTTGGTAAGTTTGGAGCAGGCAAAGTTCTTCTGCGCCCTGCTTCAAGAGGTACAGGAGTAAAGGCCGGAGGAGCCATGCGGGCAGTATTGGAGAGCGCAGGGATTCACAATGTAATCGGTAAGTCTCTCGGAACATCAAATGCCCACAATGTAATCAAGGCAACACTGGCAGCACTACAGCTGCTTAGAGATCCTTATACTGTGGCAAAAGACAGAGGTATCGAGCTGGAGAAAGTCTTCAACGACTAATTTCAGTTATCTATAGAAAAGGATACTGGGCAAATTGTTAAATTTGCCTTTTTTTTCCTGTTTAGCACTTCTTAAGTATTCGAATATGGCAAAGGTAAAAGTAACCCAGGTACGAAGCGCAATTAATTGTGCTAAGAGACAGAAGGCAACGATTCAGGCGCTGGGCATAAAAAAACTGAATAGACCAGTTGAACATGAACTTACCCCACAGATCGAGGGTATGCTAGTTAAGGTTGCTCATCTGGTTAAGGTTGAGAATTTATAATTTGAGAGAATATACTATCATGGATCTTAGTAGTTTAAAACCAGCTGCGGGCTCAATTAAGAAGTCCAAAAGAGTTGGTCGCGGTCAAGGGTCAGGAAGAGGTGGAACCTCTACAAGAGGCCATAAAGGCGCTAAATCACGCTCGGGTTATTCACGTCGATTTGGATTTGAAGGTGGTCAAATGCCCCTGCAGATAAGAGTTCCAAAGCGTGGATTTAAGAATGTAAATCGGGTGGATTATGTTGCTCTAAACCTTGATAGGTTGCAGGCAATCGCTGATGCAAACAGTCTCTACACTGTTGACTTCGAAACATTGGTGAAGCTTGGGGTTGTTTCCAAAAATTCAAAAGTTAAAGTACTAGGTGGTGGTGAACTATCCAAAGGCTTGACTGTAAAAGTACATGCTTACAGCGAAGCAGCTAAGAATGCGATTGAGTCGCAAGGCGGGACCGCTGAATTGATATAATATCCAGAGTAGCTACAATTATGAAGAATTTCATCCAAACGCTCAAGAATATCTATAAGATAGAAGATCTTAGGAATCGGATTTTTTATACGTTGCTTCTTTTGTTGATCTATAGAATTGGATCATTTGTGGTGTTGCCTGGTATTGATCCGGGCCAGCTAGGAGCTTTCGGCCAACAGGGACAATCGGGTCTACTGGGCTTGATTAACATGTTCGTAGGAGGATCCTTCTCAAGAGCTTCTGTTTTTGCTCTAGGGATTATGCCATATATCTCGGCATCGATTGCGATGCAGCTCCTTACTCTGGTGGTTCCAACTTTCCAGAAGATGCAAAAGGACGGCGAGAGCGGAAGAAGAAGAGTAACACAGTTGACGCGTTACCTCACCATAATTGTAACTGCTGTTCAGGCAGTGGGATACATTACCTTCTTGAAATCTCAGGCTGCGGATGCGATCACTATACAATCCACCTTCTTGTTTGGATTATCAACCGTGGTAGTTCTTACAGCAGGAACAGTCTTTTGCATGTGGCTAGGAGAAAAAATTACCGATCGAGGTATAGGAAATGGTATCTCTTTGCTGATTACCGTGGGTATTATCGCGCAGCTGCCCTTTGCTTTGGCAGCAGAACTTGGTTCGAAACTGGCATCTGGTGGAACGGGACCCGTATTCTTTCTGGTTGAGATTGCACTTCTTGTTGCTGTAGTAATGGCTACCGTCATGTTGGTGCAAGGAGTTAGAAAGATTCCTGTTCAATATGCCAAGAGAGTAGTAGGAAAGCGACAGGTAGGCGGGGTACGTCAGTACATCCCACTACGTGTTAATGGATCTGGTGTGATGCCGATCATCTTTGCTCAGGCTCTGATGTTTATTCCATCCTTTGTAGCGCAGTTTTTTCCAAATTCCCCTGTTGCTCAGACCATTCAGGGAACTGCTTTCTACACATCATTTTGGTACAATTTCTTCTTCTTCATCCTGGTAATCATCTTTACCTACTTCTATACAGCACTTATCATCAACCCTACACAAATGGCAGATGATATGAAACGCAACAACGGTTTCATCCCAGGTGTTAAGCCGGGGCGAAATACTGCTGACTTCATCGATAATGTACTGTCTAAAATCACTTTGCCAGGATCTATTTTTCTAGGACTTGTTGCTATTCTTCCGGCTTTTGCAACATTGGCAGGCGTAAACAGCCAATTCGCAATGTTCTATGGAGGAACTTCTCTACTGATTATGGTAGCTGTTGTGTTGGATACCTTGCAACAGATTGAATCCCATCTATTGATGAGACATTACGATGGATTGATGAAAGGTGGTGCTCGAATCAAGGGAAGAAGCAAAAACGCCGTAGGAGCTAGCGTCTAATGATCTTTTATAAGACCGCTCAGGAGATAGAAATCATGCGCGAAAGCTGCTTGATGGTTGGCAGAACGCATGAGGCAATAGTTCCGTACATAAAACCAGGTGTTAAGACAGTCAAGCTTGACCAAATAGCAGAAGAATTTATTAGAGATAATGGGGCTGAGCCTGGTTTTAAAGGCTATAATGGGTTCCCATATACACTTTGTATCTCCATGAATGAGGAAGTCGTGCACGGCATGCCTTCTGATCGGGAAGTCAAACCAGGAGATTTACTTTCCATCGATTGTGGAGTACTGGCCAATGAGTTTTATGGCGATCAAGCTTACACCTATTGCGTAGGCGAAGTCGCTCCCGAAGTTTCCCAATTGTTGGAAGTCACTAAAGCATCCCTTTACAAAGGAATCGAACAAGCAGTAGAGGGTCGCCGAATCGGTGATATTTGTTATGCCATTCAGGACTATTGTGAACGTGAACACAAGTTTGGCGTAGTAAGAGAGTTGGTAGGACATGGAATTGGACGAAACCTCCATGAAAGCCCAGATGTTCCCAATTACGGGAAAAGAGGTAGAGGGATCAAGTTGAAAAAGGGATTGGTGATAGCTATCGAACCCATGGTTAATCTGGGACGAAAAGACATCCGGCAGAAAGATGACGGATGGACAATCTATGCCCGCGATATGAAACCAAGTGCTCATTATGAGCACACAATCACCATTGGGAAAGACAAAGCAGACATTCTGACGACATTTGAGTACCTTGAAGCGGCCATCAAATCCAATCCAGAATTATCAGAAATCAATTAATTTTTCTATCTTTGCACTCTCTAAAATCATTGAATGGCTAAACAGGACCTTATAAAACAAGATGGTGTTGTGATCGAATCACTCGGAAACGCGAAATTTCGTGTACGCCTGGAGAACGGTCATGAGATTATCACTCATATTGCGGGAAAGATGAGGATGCACTATATCCGAATTCTTCCTGGTGATAAGGTCGCTGTTGAGATGTCTCCCTATGATTTGACTAAAGGGAGAATTACCTACAGATATAAGTAGGCCATCTCCTTGAGTTGCAAGTAATGAAGTCGGAAATTGTCGAAGATTTTCCGACTTACTTTTGTATAAATAAGTAGTTATGAAGGTAAGAGCATCAGTTAAAAAGCGTAGTGCCGACTGTAAAGTCGTTCGACGCAAAGGAAAGATCTACGTGATCAACAAGAAAAATCCCAAGTTTAAACAAAGACAAGGATAATTATGGCTCGTATTTCAGGTATTGACCTACCCAGATATAAAAGAGGATGTATTTCGCTGACATACATTTTCGGAATTGGTAAAACAACTGCACTGCAAATCTTGGAAACCGCTAACGTGGACCCGGATAAGAAAGTGTCTGATTGGACTGATGAAGAGATTACCTCGATTAGAACAGTAATCACCGAAACCTTCAAGGTAGAAGGACAGCTGCGTTCTGAAATTCAAATGAACATCAAGCGATTGATGGATATTGGATGCAACAGAGGTATCAGACATCGTAAAGGTTTGCCGCTAAGAGGGCAACGAACCAAAACGAATGCTCGTACCAGAAAGGGTAGAAAAAGAACGGTGGCAGGTAAGAAGAAAGCACCTAGGAAGTAATATCCACACAGGCAACCACAGGATCGGTATTATCGCTCCTGTTTCTGTGTCTAAACGGGTCGTACAAAAACTAAGAATTGCAAGCTCATGGCAAAAACCAATAAGAAACCAAGTAAGAAAAGAATTGTTAAAGTTGACGCTGAAGGTAGAGTCTATATCAAAGCCAGCTTCAACAATATCATCATCTCTTTTACCAACGGTACAGGTCAGGTCATTTCCTGGTCTTCAGCTGGTAAAGCAGGGTTCAGAGGATCTAAAAAGAATACTCCATACGCAGCTCAAATTGCTTCCAGCGATGCAGCGAAAAAGGCTTATGATGCCGGATTGAGAAAGGTAGAAGTATTCGTAAAAGGTCCTGGTTCTGGTCGGGAATCTGCCATTCGTGCAGTGGTCAACTCTGGAATCGATGTGACACTTATCCGCGATGTATCCCCGCTTCCACACAACGGCTGTCGTCCGCCTAAGAAAAGACGAGTTTAAGTAAGAGAGTTTTTAGCTTTAAAAGAAACAACGATAATGGCAAGGTATAGAGGTCCGTCTACGAAAATCGCCAGAAAGTTTGGCGAAGCGATTTTTGGCTACGATAAGGCTTTTGAAAAGCGTAAGTATCCACCAGGGCAGCACGGTAACTCAAAGCGTCGTCGTAATAAATCTGATTACGCATTGCAGCTGAGAGAAAAGCAAAAAGCCAAGTACACTTACGGTGTGCTGGAAAAGCAATTCCGTCGCTTCTTCGCTATCGCAGTGAAAACAAAAGGGGTAACCGGAGAGATCCTACTACAGCTTCTGGAGTCAAGATTGGATAATGTAGTCATGAGAATGGGTATCGCCCCTACACGTAGAGCTGCTCGCCAGTTTGTAGGACACAAACATATCATGGTCAATGGAAAGGTGGTCAATATCCCATCTTACCTCGTACAGCCGAATGATGTTATCTCTGTTAGAGAGAAGTCAAAAGACATGGACTTGATTCGATCCACCATCTCAAAAAGAGGAAAGAAGTTTCCCTGGTTGGACTGGAACGATGACAATATGACCGGTACTTTCTTGTCCGTACCTGAAAGAGAACAAATCCCGGAAGCAATCAACGAACAGCTGATTGTCGAATTGTACTCCAAGTAAGCCGCTCTAATCGCAGCTACCTCTAGGTTCGGATTGCCATTAACTAATAAAACCATAGCGCTGAATGGGACTATTAAACTTCGTTAAGCCAGACAAAATTATTCTGCAGAAAGCTACTGACTTTCAGGGAACCTTCGAGTTCCGTCCACTGGAACCAGGTTTCGGAGTAACAGTCGGGAATGCTTTAAGAAGAATCCTTCTCTCTTCACTGGAAGGCTTCGCGGTTACCTCCATCAGAATCGAAGGAGTCGATCACGAATTCTCCACCATTGAGGGAGTACTCGAAGATGTAACAGAGCTTGTGCTAAACCTCAAGCAAGTACGCTTCAAGAAAGCCATCGATGATGATACATTGAGCGCAGAGAAAATCTATGTCTCGCTATCTAACAAAAGCCAGTTCCTGGCTGGAGATTTGGACAATTTCAACTCTAGCTTCAAGGTAACTAACCCGGATCTGGTACTTTGCAACATCGACCCTTCAACCAACCTGAACATGGAAATCATGGTCAACAAAGGCCGTGGTTATGTTCCCGCAGAAGAAAACTTTAGCAAGGAAGACAAAGATGCAGCAGTCGGAATCATACCAATGGATTCTATCTATACACCGATCAAAAACGTGAAGTATAAGGTAGAGAACACAAGGGTAGAGCAGAAGACTGACTATGAGAAACTAATCATTGAAATCACCACAGATGGTACTATCCATCCAGAGGAGGCAATCAAAGAATCTGCAAAGATCATGATCCAGCACCTCATGCTGATCTCTGATGAAAATATCACCTTCGATTCACAGGCCGATAAAGATGAGGATGTTGTCGACGAACATATCCTACATATGAGAAAAATACTGAAGACTCCTTTGGACGATTTGGATCTCTCTGTAAGAGCCTACAACTGCCTCAAAGCAGCCAAAATCAATACCTTGGCTGAGTTGGTACACTACGATACCAGCCAGCTGATCAAGTTTAGAAACTTCGGTAAGAAGTCGCTGGTGGAAATTGAAGAGCTTATCCAGGAAAAAGGACTCTCCTTCGGAATGGACCTCTCCAAATACAAACTGGAAGAAGAATAAGCTGATTAGGCCAATACTTTTTGAAAATTAGAAGGCCCACAATTGGGCTGGAAACCGCAAGGAAATGAGACACGGAAAGAAATTTAACCATCTAGGAAGAAAAGCAGCCCACAGAAAGGCTATGCTGAGTAACATGGCTGGTTCTTTGATCGAACACAAGAGAATATCTACTACCTTGGCTAAGGCCAAAGCACTGCGTGTTTACGTAGAGCCTTTGATCACCAAAGCCAAAAACAACACCGTACATTCCAGAAGACTTGCATTCAGCAAGCTGAAGAATAAATACGTTGTAAAAGAACTGTTCGAAACCGTTGGTCCTAAGGTCGGTGATCGCCCGGGTGGCTACACTCGTATCATCAAAATGGGACGTCGATTCGGTGACAACGCAGAAATCTGCTACATCGAATTGGTTGATTTCAACGAAGTAATGCTGGAAGCTCAATCTAGCTCCGGTAGCGGTAAGAAGACTCGAAGAAGAAAGAAGAAGTCAGGAGGAGATAGTGCAGCTGCTTCAAGTGCAGCTGCAGCAACTACTGCAGTAGCAGCCGATCAGGTGGTGGATGCCGCTCCCGAAGTAGTTGAGCAAGTCGCCGAAACAACTGAGACAGTTACCGAAACGGTAACGGAGACTGTAGAGACAGTTACGGAAACAACTACTGAGGTTACTGAAACGGTGGAGACAACTACGACTGAAGTTGTAGAAGATATTACACCGGCTGATGCACCTCCTGCAGAGGAGCCAAAAGCGGAAGAGCCACCTGCAGATGATGCAGCTACTGATGGAGATACTTCCGATGAGGCCTAAACGCACATAGTAGTATACTTTAGAAATGAAAATCCATATGGGGCGACGCATTAGCTTGTGTCGCCCCATCTTTTTTGCATAACCACTAAAAAATTATCAACACATGCCTTTGATCCAACTTGTGCAAGCCAGACAAATTCTCGATTCAAGAGGAAATCCAACCGTGGAAGCAGAAGTCTATACCGAATCCGGATACCATGCCAGAGCTGCGGTGCCTTCAGGAGCATCTACTGGTAAACACGAAGCGGTCGAACTTCGAGATGGCGATAGAAGCATGTACCTCGGAAAAGGTGTCATGCGTGCCGTCAATACCATCAACGAAGTACTCGATCAGGAACTGAGAGATATCCCGGTCCTCGAACAGTTGTACATCGATCGCCTGATGTGCGAGTTGGATGGCACACCCAATAAGTCTGAATTCGGAGCCAATGCCATTCTCGCCGTATCCATGGCCGTGGCCAAGGCAGCAGCTGCAGCTTCCGGTCTTTCCCTATACCGATACATTGGCGGCAGCAGTGCCAATACCCTACCGATCCCACTGATGAACATCCTCAACGGTGGATCGCATGCAGACAACAGAATCGATATCCAGGAATTCATGATCGTGCCGGTAGGTGCCGACAGGTTTTCCGATGCGCTGCGTATGGGCGTGGAGACCTTCCACCACCTTAAGAAAGTACTCAAAGGAAAAGGTTATGCCACCAATGTTGGTGATGAAGGTGGCTTTGCCCCCAATATCCAATCCAATGAAGAGGCCATCGAAACAGTGATTAGTGCCATCGAAATGGCTGGCTACCGTCCAGGCGAAGATATGTTGATCGCACTCGACGCTGCAGCCACAGAATTCTACAACGAAGAGGAGAATGTCTATCACTTCCACAAATCTACAGGTGATAAACTGACGCCTTCAGAAATGGTCAACTACTGGAAGACCTGGTCTCAAAAGTATCCGATTATTTCTATCGAAGATGGCTTGGCAGAAGATGATTGGTCCGGTTGGAGTGAATTGACCGCAGCTATTGGAAAGGACGTACAACTGGTAGGTGACGATTTATTTGTCACCAATACAGAGCGCCTGCAAAGAGGTATCGATGAAAAATCTGCCAACTCTATTCTAGTGAAGGTCAACCAAATCGGTACGCTTTCAGAAACAATTGATGCCGTAAATATGGCCAATCGAGCCAGCTTTACAAGCATTATTTCGCACCGCTCGGGTGAGACAGAAGACACCACAATTGCCGACCTTGCAGTGGCCCTCAATACCGGACAAATCAAAACCGGATCTGCCTCTCGTACCGATCGTATCGCAAAGTACAATCAGCTCTTACGCATCGAAGAGGAGCTGGAAGACGTAGCTTATTACCCGGGAAAGCATTATAAATTTGTACGATAATTGATTCTTAACTCAAGATGCCGTAATTTCAGCGACCAATGGCGTCTACTAAGAATAAATCCAATACCAAGAAGCCAAAGACCATCTTATCCTGGATAGGGAAACGGAAATTTTCCGTGATGCTCTTTGGCTTCTTACTTTACCTCCTCCTCGGAGATGCAAACAGCATCTTCACACAGATCAGTTTGCACAGGACACGCATGGACATGGAACAGCAAAAGCAAGTTTTGCTGGATAGAATTGCCAGAAATGAAGCCTACCTGAAGCAGCTTCGCGAAAACTCAGATGAACTGGTAAGCCCCAATTTTCCCATTCTGCCCTACAGGGCAGAGAACGAAGATCTCTTCTTTTTCGTAGAATCTGAAGACAAGAAACTGGCTTCCGATTAGAAAGCAGTACTCAAAGAACACTACCCAAGATCACCCAGCATTGGCCGCATGATCACCTCCTCAATCACAGTGCTCTGCGAAAGCACATAAGAATTGTACACCACATTCGCCACATCCCTAGCCTTCATAAAACGCGCTTCCGGAATATCTGCACCTGCCCAACTATTCGTATAAGTTGCCCCCGGTAGCAAACTCGTCACACGCACATTATACTCTTTCATTTCCTCCCGAAGCACCTTCGAAAATCCAAGCATTGCAAATTTACTAATACAATAAGAACCTCCATTTGTGTAAGGTACTACACTAGCGGTCGAACATATATTAAACACATGCCCTTCCCGACGCGCCTTCATCTTCCCAATCAGACAGCGAGTCAAATGATAAGCACTATAGAGATTTGTATTTATCTGCTGCTCCAATACTCCATCCGCCTCATCCGAAAGCATACCCGGCAGATAAAAACCCGCATTATTCACCAACACATCAATCGACTCAAATCGCTCCTCCATCGCCTTACCAAAATCCAAAACCTCACTCTTCTTCGACATATCCGTCACCACCGTTTCCACCCGCACCTTATGCGCCGCAGAAACCTGCTCCTTCATTTCCGCCAGATCATCCGCATTCCGAGCACACACCCCAAGATGATATCCCTCCGAAGCAAATCGCTCCGCAATCGCACGCCCAATTCCCTTAGTAGCACCTGATACAACTATAGCCTTCATAATTTTCCTTTTCCCAAAATTAACAATCCAACGCGAATTAGAATGCTGATTTTCGATGGCAAGGGCTTTATTTTTTGGAGCAAAGCAGATTCGGTCGTGGCAATGATTTACCCGCTGTCCGTTCCAATGCAGGCACCATGCAGCGGCTAAGTGTATCCACTGCCGAGGTCTCTCCACTGCGTTCCGAGCCCCCGCCAGTGGCACACTTAGTCCGCTTCCTGGCACCTGCATTTCCTCTTCCATCGGGGCTATTAATCACCACCCTTGCTCGTAGCAGCAAGCCTGGCCAGCATCACCACCCCGAGGGGTATCGCTGACGGTAGAAGTG
>JAHDDV010000398.1 GCA_020629205.1 Chitinophagales bacterium
GAATCCTGCAACATCCCAGGCACGGCCGCAATAGACCTAAATGCACTCCTAACAGGCGCAGACCCAGGCGGAACATGGACCGGAACCAACGTAACCGGAAACACATTCGATCCAGTAGGACTTACAGCAGGACCTTATACACTCACCTACACGGTACTCGGTGGGGCCTGTGCTGACGACATTGCCACAGTAAACATCACCATCGTCGACCCCTGCTGTGATGCTAGCTTTGACTATGGCATCGATCCGGTGGCCTTCTGTGAGGTGGATGCGGTAGCTACCCCGACTTTCTCAGATACCAATGGAGATTTCAGTGCTTCTGATCCCGGGCTAGTCATAGACGCAACAACCGGTGCCATCAATCCAATGGCAAGTGATCCTGGAACCTACACAGTCACTCATACGGTTTATACCAACACACAGTGCTCAGAGACAATCACCGTCACCATCGATGCGCAACCCGATGCAGGATCTCGTACAGGCGAACAACCTATTGTATGCAATATCCCAGGCACCGATGCCATAGACCTAAGTACACTATTGACCGAGCAGGATCCGGGTGGGAGCTGGACCGACATTAGTACTGTCCCTTCAGTCGGCGGACTGAGCGGATCACTCTTTGACCCAACTGGTCAGGCAGCCGGTAATTATGAATTTGAATATACGGTTGCTGGCGGGGCCTGCCCGGATGCTTCAAATACAGTCCTGGTGGATATCGTTGATCCATGCTGTACAGCCGGCTTCGATTATGGAGTGGCCAGCATAGCGCTCTGTAAAACCGAAGCAGCGATCAGCCCAACAGTCGAAGACGCAACTGGAAGCTTTTCTGCAAGCCCGGCAGGTTTGATAGTGGACTCTGCAAGTGGACAGATTGACCCCGCTTCCAGCACTGCTGGCTCTTATACACTTACACACGAAGTGACAAGCAATGGCATCACTTGCTCCGAGAGCATTTCAGTTGTTATCGATGGATTAGTCACTGCCGGAACAGCCAACGCACAGGCAGAAACTTGCAATATTCCCGGCTCATTGCCAATCGATCTGAATAGCCTTCTGGACGATGAAGATCCAGGTGGAACATGGACAGAAACTTCAGGTGCAGCATCAGTCGGTGGCATCACAGGGGCCAACGCAAACCTATATGACCCCACGGGAGAAGCAGGTGGTTTCTACACCTTCAATTACTTCGTAGAAGGTAACGCCTGCCCAGATGACAATGAAGAAGTCACCGTCTTCATCAAAGATCCTTGCTGTGAAGCCGATGCAGGTGATGCCACAGCAATAGAAGCTCGATGCCCCGGTGATCTAATTGAGATCGCACCACAAGACTACTACGTAGATCCTGCCTACAATCTCTACATCTTGGTGGTCGATAACACGGGCACTATCGTGGAAGTCCTCGGTGGAAATGCCAGCACTTTGCTTGCCTCTTATCAATTATCCACCAACACACCAGGAGACTACAGCATCTTCCTGCTTAGTGAAGAAATCGGCAATGGAACGACCACTCCAGCAAGCATAGGAGCTGACTTCGAAACTGTAGTAGCTTCAGGAGAATGCTATGATGTCAAATCTGTTCTCGGCAACTTCCGCATTCCTGAAGACTTCACCGCGATAGGAGGAACTTCAAACTCCACTGAAGGATTCTCGGGAAATATCCTTCCTGTCTACTACAACTATCATGAAATCAAAGTAGGTGGTGGTACTCCTCCTTATGCATATGACTTCGAACGTACCGGATACGTGCGATGGACGATCGTCGAAAGCGATGATCCGCTCTACGATGAAGAAGTCGAAATCATCTACGCCGATGATGCCGAATGGTCAGTGATCATCACCGATTCGAATCAATGTACAGAGAGCATTCTGGAATTTAGCAATGACTCCGGTCAAGGGGATGGGAATGCATCTGTAAGCAGCAATGGGGATATCCTGGACATTGACAGTTTCATAATAATGGGAGAAACTGCCACTGGCAATGATGGAAGTATTAATATCGAAGTAGTTGGCTGCGGTGGTGGGCCCTACACCTACGCCTGGTCCGGATCAGGCAGCTACACAGCCGCCACTGAAGATATTTCCGGCATAGACTCTGGCAATTATACGGTGACAGTCACCTGTGGAGACCAAAGCACGGTCGGCTACTATTGGGTACCACAAGATCGTAGAACTGGACGTCTGAAATCTCCGGATGCGATGAGTATCGAAGTAGCTCCCAATCCTGTGAAGGACTTTTCAAACCTGAGCATCGAAGTCCCTCAAGCTAGTCAATTGCTCATAGAATTGGTCGACTACAGTGGTCGACTTGTCAAAACACTCGCCAATGGTCACTTTGGTAGCGGACTACATGAGCTACAGATAGACGGCAGAAATCTACCAGAAGGTGTCTACCTCTGCAAAGTAAGCACTGCCGAGAAAACAATGACGGAAAGAATTTTGATGATCAAGTAAGTTGGACAAGGAAAGATTGAATCCGTACTTGAGAGAGCCTTCCTGAAAAGGGAGGCTCTTTCTTTTTCTGACCAATCAAGAATTAGAATGGAAAGGGAAACAGCGTCGCTTTTTCTCAGCTGTTGCAATTACTTTATTGAAGCCGGATAATCTGTCGTTCAAGCCAGCCACCCCAATCAATCCGCAATTCCGCTGACACCACTTCTAAACTTACAGAAGGTAGCTCCTCTTTTAGTTGCTCCAGATGTCTGAGCAATTGGCGTTTGCTAAACAATGCAAAGTGATGAGATCTAAAAAATTGAAGCATTAATTCTTCTGACACCAACAAATCTTGCCGCTGTCTGTGACGCTGGAAAACGGTCTGTGCTTTCTGCTTCATATAACCATAATCAGCCAAAACAAAATGCCCTGCCAAGGCAATCAACTCCAAACCAGCCTGCCCCTTCTTGGAAGCATTTTTTCTCCTGAAGTGAATAAAGGCTTGCTCTGCCCACCTATCAGCTCTATCTTGCATCGACAGCTCAAAAAAGCTGATAGCAAAATTTCGCCGATAGGTTTGTGCAGAGGAAACACGTAAACTCTCCTCGTAGCAATAAAACTGCGATTCGAGCTTCTGTAACAGGAACACTTTTTCTTTAGCACTCTGCTGTTCCTTAAGCAAATGCGTAAAATTCAGCTGACAAGCACAATCAAACTTGTACATTTCGCCAAAGCGACTGCGCATATTGACAGATCGATACTGTAAAGCAAGATTTCGACTGCGAACCGTATCTCCACTTTGCGCATAGGCCTTCATTAGAGAGGCAAGTACCGATAAATAGTGCTTAGGAACACTTTCGCGAAAGTAGGGATGAGCCTCAAACAACTTCAACTGCGCCTCCTGATAGCTAATTTGACTTTGCAAATTTGTCGCAGTGTCTGTCTCCAGTACAGCAAGAGCACGATTAATCTGAGTGACAAGGCGTAAGGGCATTTCTCTCTCCCCAGCATCTAAAGAACGATAATGCAAATCCTCCAGCATTGGAATATCCAGAGCTGTATTCCCCAAGCTCACCGCCTGCCTTTTGTGTACATACAAACTCAAGACCTGCATTTCTGTCTGCAAGGACTGCAATATCTGCTCTCTACTCCTACGGGCTTCTTGAATGTTGATACGAGCCTTCTCAGATCGAAATTGCGCAAGAGCATGTTGATAAAAATTAATCCACAATTGAGCCTCCAAACTAGAGATCTTCCTGGCCAGATCTTCTGCTTCCTGAAGGGATTGCTCTGCCAGATCCAGAAGACCTCTTTCCAAAAGAACAATGGACTCTTTTATACTGTCGATCAAGGCAAATGTCCCGCTTTCATATTGCTTTTCCCGCAGCCGACTCAGGATAATTTGCCAAAGACGATTTACATGCACTGACCAATTTGGAATGGATCTAATTCCGGCCATATCAGGTCGATCGACCTCATCCAGCATATCAAAAATCCGAAGATAATAATGCCGCTTGCCCCTCCCCTTTTTGCGAAAGAACCGCTTCTCTTCAGCACTCATGCTTCTTATCAGACGATATGTTGCTTTTACGCGCTTGCTCATCAAGGGGCTCTTTATGCAGACAGAATAGAAGAGAATTCGCGAATCTCAGACATGCGCACAAGCCCGATACCCCGCTTTCATGCTGATAAAGGCATAAGCGAGCACTTTGTGACAATAAGGTGTTTCTTTTTTTAGGAGCCCAACAGATTGGGCCGTCGCAGCGACCGTCCTGCTCTACGCTATTATGAGCACCACTGCTGCCTGCTCCAGCTTTGCTGCCAGTGTCTCTCCGCAAAGCTACGAGCCACTAGCAGCAAGCTTCCGCCACGGCATCAGCGGCGCTCATAGCCGCTGCGATCAGGGCTAGCTTTCACTGTCCTTCGGGCGCGGTAGAGTGTTAGATATCACTTTAATTAGATAAGCACTAGACCATCACAGCTCAGCCGACTCCACCAATATAGACCGCAAAACCTCCACACCAGAATCCGAAATGATCCAGAGGTAGTACTTGCCAGCCCGCAATCCCTGCAGGTCAATCTCCAACTGAGTATGTTCTGAGCTAGTAGTATATTCGCCACAAAAGACCTCCTCCTGCTTTGTATCCAATAGCCGCAGCTCAATAGTCTGCGCCTTGTTGCAGCGAAACTCGACATCCAAAAATCGGAAGCACTGCTGGTCGATTGCGGGAGATATCACTTCCAGAGCTGCCGAAGCTGATCGCAAGGTCCCACGCATCATGCTCTCCAG
>JAHDDV010000399.1 GCA_020629205.1 Chitinophagales bacterium
GGCCTCTTCGTCTGACGATTGCTAATGCTCCGTCATCTCATTGAACAACTCCGCACGATCCACCTCCTTGCCCCTTGATCGTATTGCTACCAGCTTGCGCTGTTGACTACGAGAGCTTTTTAGGTTTCAGACTTGACCGGAGGTCAAGCTGGGCCACTAAACCACTGACACAGTCAATGGCACAGTCCCTACTGGTTTACTGCTACCTGTAAACAATTTTATTGATGTGCTACACTTTTTTGAGCAGTCACAACCAGTCACAACCAACAACCATTAACAACTGTCAAGCTTCAACCAATAGATAGCCGCGTGAGGGATAGAAACGGTATGAGCCGCCGGGACCAGCGACTGAGGCATGTGCTGTAGGGGCTCGACGATAGGAGAGACCCTACAGCGCATAAGCCGAAGCGCTGGGCACAAGGTGAGTAAGAGTGTATAGCCCGACCTGCACAGCGCATTTGAGGTACTTGCAAAACACAAAGAATGGATTGCGCTGTGCAGGGCACGCCCAAAACAGCAGGATACAAACAATGCTGCCGGAGAAATTGAATCGGAAATAGGCGCAGCAGGATCTTGCCAGCTTACTCCCTGCAACAAAAAGCCTATCTTTGCCCCCGATGCAGGAAGTCCAAAAAGCAGACATACGTGCTCTTGATCTTGATGGCCTAAAAAAGGTCTGTGAAGTATTGGGAGAAAAGCCTTATCGAGCCAAGCAAATCGCTGAATGGCTATGGCAGAAGTCTGCCACCAGCTTTGATCAGATGACCTCGCTCTCCAAGGCCTTTCGCGAGAAGCTAGAGCAACATTATTGTATTAAGCCGGTAACAGTTGACTTAGAGCAAAAGAGTGTCGACGGGACTATCAAACTTCGTTTTAAGCTACACGATGGTAATCTAGTGGAAGGAGTGCTTATTCCGGCAGATGATCGAATGACGGCATGTATTTCCTCGCAAGTGGGTTGCAGTTTAAGCTGTAAGTTTTGTGCGACAGGCTATATGCCTAGGCTGCGGAACATTGATGCTGCAGAGATCTATGACCAGGTGGTGTTGATCAACAAGGTAGCCGAAAAAAACTACCAAAAGCCGCTCACTAATATTGTTTATATGGGCATGGGTGAGCCTTTGCTCAATTACAGAAATGTCTTGAGGAGTGTAGAGCTCATTACTTCCCCGGAAGGGCTTCACATGGGAGCAAGACGAATAACTGTGTCCACTGCCGGTATTGCAAAAATGATCCGAAAACTGGCCGATGATGAGACACGCTTCAATCTGGCCTTGTCCTTGCATGCAGCCAATGATGAGAAGCGATCTACCATCATGCCGATCAATGATCAGAACAGTTTGGAATCGCTGGCCGATGCCTTGAAATATTATTATGAGAAGATAGGGCGAATGATCACCTTTGAGTATATCGTTTTTTTCGATGTGAATGATAAACTGGAAGATGCCAAAGAACTGGCAGATTTCTGCCAACATGTACCTTGTAAAGTCAACCTCATAGAATACAATCCAATCGATATGGCCGACTTTGTCAACACTAGTGGGGATCGACTGGATGCATTCAAAGCCTATCTGGAAAAACGAAAAATCTCTGCCACCATTAGAAGAAGCAGAGGCAAGGATGTGGACGCTGCTTGCGGCCAATTGGCCAATAAAGACTAGTTCGCATCATCTTTTACTGAAAACGAATAGAACAATGAAGACTAGCTCAGGGAGCATTTTACTGATAGATTGTCAGGATAAGCCGGGATTAATTTTTGAAGTTACAAAGATACTTGCCGAGCGTGGACTGAATATTACCAAGACAGATGAATATGTGGATCAAACCACTAATCACTTTTTCATGCGTGCAGAACTGGCAGGTGAATTCAACAGGGAATCTCTGCTTAATGACGTTCGTGAAAGTCTTGGGCCTGAAAGCAATGTACAGCTGACCAACAAGGCGAAGAAGCGGGTGGTGGCACTAGTCACTAAAGAGCATCATGCGATCGGTGATCTATTGATTCGCCACCATAGCGGCGAACTCGATGCTGAAATTATCGCTGTAATCGGCAATCATCGAGTACTGGAAGACTTAGTAAGCAAATTCGATATTCCCTTCCACTATGTGGATCACAAAGGGATTGATCGAACCGAGCATGAGCAAAAGATTATTCAGATCATAGAGCCCTATCAGCCTGATTATCTGGTGTTGGCGAAGTACATGCGCATCTTGAATCCGACTTTTGTTGCTCAATTCAAGCATCGCATTGTCAATATTCACCACTCCTTCTTACCTGCCTTTATCGGTGCAAATCCTTATAGACAGGCATTCAATAGAGGGGTGAAGATCATTGGAGCCACTGCTCATTTTGTTACCGATAATCTGGATGAAGGACCAATTATTCATCAGGATATCATTGAAGTCAATCACCGTGATAGCACGCGAGACATGGCACGTGCTGGCAAGGATGTAGAAAAGATTGTCCTGGCAAGCGCCTTGAAGCTGGTGTTTCAAGACAGAGTGTTCATTCATGGCAATAAGACGGTGGTATTCTAGCTCCTTTTGCAGTTTCTTTTGTATTATTGGATATGAAGATCTTCACTACTTTGTTCTTTTGCTTTCTGATCATTTCTGGATTTGTAAAGCCTTCCCTAAGTGCGGGAGAAATCGACCAACTGCAGGTGCATCAGGATCGTTTGCTTCTGATTCCGAATGAGGCATTCGGTGAAACAGAGATCGAAATGCTTCTTGGGGAGCGCTTTGCTGATCTGAAAATAGAGCTAGTGTATATCTCTGGTCTCGAAGCGTATATTTTAAAATGGGAAAACATCGAGGGATTAGCAGCCGAGAGATTCACAGAGATCAAGCAGGCGCTAATGGGTAGCGATGGCTTCGCTTGGGTCGGTGATTTTATTCACGATCAGCAAGGAACGCAGGTGGGGCTGTTAAATAAGCTATTCATCAAACTCAAGCAGGATGCTGATCTGCCTGCTTTGCAGGAGAATCTATCTTCGGTCAAGTTCCGCTCACTGCAAAAGGAATCCTACAGTCCAAATGTTTATTCCCTCATTCTCGAGGACAAGCAGCTCGATGCTCGCGCAGTCAGTGAAAGCCTGGAGTCGCTTGATTTTGTCCTATATGCGGAACCTGATTATCTGATTTTCCCGATCGTGAACGGCATAGCTACTGATGATGAATACTTCGAAAGACAGTGGCACCTAAGCAATGAAGGCACCAACATCCAAGGTGCCGGCGATGAAGGGGCAGATATCTCGGCTATCGAGGCCTGGGAGATCACTACTGGCATACCGGAAGTAGTGGTAGCCGTAATGGACTCAGGTATTGATACACTACATGAAGATTTAGTCAATAATTTGATTCCGGGTCTAGATCTGATGAATGATGATACTGATGGTTTTCCTACTCTGAATTTCGATGAGGACGGCCATGGCACCTGCTGTGCGGGTATCATCGCTGCCGAGGCCAATAACGAATTTGGTGTATCGGGTGTGGCTCCGGATGTAAGCATCATGTCCTGCCGTGTTTTCAAGTATATTGAGCTATCGGGAGAAGTACAGCCAATCTCTACTGCCTCTTATTTCGCAAATGGAATAGCCTATGCTGCGATCGAAAGAAATGCACATGTCCAAAGTCATTCCTGGAGCCTGCCGGCATTCTTTGTGGAGCAGCTCGGTGATTTTGAATCTGTAGAGGATGCCATCACCAATGCAGTCATTAATGGTCGGAACGGAAAGGGTTGTTCGCTCTTTTTCTCTTCAGGCAATGACAACGAGGAGGTCTATTGGCCAGGTACGGTAGCAGAGGCAATCTCGGTAAGTGCCACCAGCATGTGTGATGAACGCAAATCTCCCACGAGCTGTGATGGAGAAAACTGGGGCGGACACTATGGACCTGTCCTGGATCTTGCAGCCCCCGGGGTCAGAATACCCACCACCGATGCCTCGGGCACAGATGGATTTTCGGTAAATGATTATGCCTTGAGTTTCAATGGTACCTCAGCTGCTTGTCCAATTGCAGCTGCTACTGCTGCACTGATCTACTCGGTACACCCTTCTCTTACGCATCTGGAAGCCAAGAGCCTTTTATTGAGCAACTGTGATAAAGTGGGAGGCTATGAATACGATGAAGAAAATACCTACGGTAGTAAGTCCAATGATCTAGGTTATGGAAGGGTCAATGCATTTGCAGCTGTGACTGCTGCAGAGAGCTTCCCTGTCTCAACGCAAACGCTGCTTTCCAGCCAGATGAAAGTATTTCCAAATCCGGTTCAAGAAGAATTTGTGGTTGATATACCTGAGTACCATGAGGGTGCAATTCATGTTTGCATATTTGACTCCTACGGAAGACTCGTTGCTGAGCAATCATCAGAACAAACAGGAGCGCTTTCTCTCTCCTTTCCTAAGCAGGCTAACTCGGGAATCTATGTCCTTAGCGTGGAAAGCCAAGGCCGCTTGCAGACTCAGAGATTGATGTATATCAAACATTGAGCGCATTCGTCGATTGCAAAACCTCTTCCTAGATACGAATGTGCTCAGTTTTTTTGTGCCCTGAAGCAACTATTTTTCGATTCCTCTCGTTGTACTAGACGAAGGAGCTTCCTCACCAGAAGCTTGAGACGCCTTCCACCTAGTGCTCCGCAAACTAAGTTCGCACCACCTTTAAGGGCTTCTATTTCTGTCATACTTCG
>JAHDDV010000400.1:0-1523 GCA_020629205.1 Chitinophagales bacterium
CGATCTGCCACCGCATAACTAAAATGCTTGCTGTCAGATCGCTTTTTGCCTTGTATAAAGCCATTCTCTTGCAGCCATTTGAAGGGCTTGGAAATGGCGCTTTGAGTAATGCCTAGCTTCGTCGCTAGTTCGCTTTGGGATTTGTTTTCCCCTTCTCGGATCAGGGTGTCAAAGAGCTTTCGGCCTTGTGGGCGCATGTTTTTGATTAGGTCTTGATAGTAGGGGGTGAGCTCGTCGATCAATCCGTAGAGCGTGCTGGCCGTGCTAAGTACATCCTCTTCCAGAAGTAGGTCTGTCAGGATGACGGCCATTCTTGGACTGCCGCCGGTGTACTTGCTGATCGCTCGAAGTTTGCTTCGTTGCCTGTGCCGCTTTTCTCTGTTCTCTTTACTTTCTTCGTCGCTTCCCTGCAGTCTACGTCTCCGCTCAAAGTAATTTAAGTAATCCTCTTCTGCCCAAGGCTTCAGTTGGTAGTTTTTGAAGGCTTTGAAAAGACGCTTATTGTAGTCGGAATCAATGCCAGCTTTTGGACTGGCGCCGATGATACAAAGCCCGGGTGTGCGTTCTAGTAGTTTTCGAAAGCGGGATTCTTTTACTTTATCTTTCTGAATCTTTTCGAGGAAGTCGTTGATGTTTTCCAACACAACAATCAGCAAGAAATTGCTGACTTGTTCTTGCTTTGAATGGATATAGCGTTCTAGCTGCTGTTTGCTCTCTTTCCAGGCTTCTGGTGTTTCTTCCCATAGCGTCAAAACTTCATCTGTGCTTCTTCCGGTAGCTCTCGCCAGAATCATATTGACGAGATCGGTGGTGCAGGAGACATTGTTTTGTTCCTCAGGAAGTACGATCATTTGAGTGCCGGCAAGCTCTGGCTCTTTGTCTACTGCAATCTTCAGGTACTTCATGAAGAAGGACTTGCCCATTCCACGTGGGCCGTAGACCATCAAGTGTTGGCTGTCTCCCGATTGCACGGCCATTTCCAGATCCTTCAGGATATGGGCCAGCAGTTTTTTTCTTCCGGTAGCTAAGGCTGAGATTACCTCATCAGCCATATCGTATGGATTGAACCTTGCTATATAGGTCATAATCTAGAGGTTTCGTTTTCTCATCCACCAGACTCTCAAAGAGCGAAGCGGGAAGCTGTATTGGTCCTGGCCGCTAAGGGTCAAGAACTCGTGATTGATTAATTGATGAAGTATTTGATGGCTGTAGTATTCTCTGCATTCTGATCGCAATGTGGCTATTGAAGCTCGCTCTTCCTTGGCGATCAAATCTAAGATGGCTTCCACTGCAAGCATCTGCTCAGTCGAGAAAATTTGCAACTTTTCATCAAACTGATAAAAGAAGTCTTTGTATAGATACGGATAGATTTCATTGTGAAATGCCTCCTCGATCTTTTGCTGATTGTCGCAGTGGCTGTAATAGATGACGTGGAAACAGTTCTGCACAAAATAAGGTATGAAATCTGGCATGAGGTTGAGGATCTCTTCTTCGATCGCGTCATTCCACCAGTCGCAAGAGCT
>JAHDDV010000400.1:1623-4642 GCA_020629205.1 Chitinophagales bacterium
AGCATCAGGTGTTCTCCTTTTGCTAGTTCGCGGTCTCTAAACATGAAATTGTCACCAGAGACAGGTGCTCCTATAGTGTTAATGATCGGTCTTGGTTCTGCTATTAACATAATGGTAGGGTTGAAGTACGACACCATTGTCATACTTCTGCAAATGTACGTCATTTTTGTCGTACGACACAAGTGTCATACTTTGATTTTTGTATTTGGTGTGGTTATGAGGTTGATAATCAATGGTGTGTGCGGAGAGGTTTTTTGGTATCGACTCTATGGTTTGTACGTCGGACTGTGTGGTCGGAGCCAAGCGTAAGCCATGCCCAAACACCAGATTAGACACTATCCACCTACGACTAACCAAGCTAAAGCGCGACGAGGACGTCACGCTTCGCGCCCGGTCCAAGAGCAAATGGTAGATCGACGGGATTCGACAGCACACTGTCCCACAGAATAAGCGAAACCAAGCCTCAATCTACAAAGACAGAAGTGGCAAAGCTGCTGCCGCTAGCTCGTAGCTGCACATGGTAGATGCCACTAGCCCATAAATCCGTCGGGATTGAAACGGCACCACTGCGCACAAGCTCATTGCTGATCAAACGGCCAAGACTGTCGTAGACAAACAGACTTGCTTGCTGGTCGTTTGTAGGGCAGCGGAGGGAGATTCGTCCCGCATAGCTTTGGATACTGCAAGGGCTGTGCTCGATATCTTGCAAAGCGACAGAGCAATCAAGGACACCAAAATCGTAGCTCCTCCTACAAAGCTCCAGATTCAGATCTGTAAAGATCACCTCATCCAATTCTATCATTGAGCCTGCCTCAAAGTTGAGAGAAAGACTATCGTTTGTGAGTAGGTAGGTCTCACCACGACTGCTGACTTCGATGCTGCCGTCTTCCATTGGTCCTGGGCAAGTGCGTGAAAAGATAAAGGTGACATCGGCAGAGCCATCTACTAAACAGCTGATGCTATGAGTCACTTCAAAATTATCACAGCTGCATAATCCGGAAGCACACGGTAGTGGAGCGATGGAGTATTGGTAGCTGCAGTCTGCTAGCTGGTCGATGATGTGCAGGTCCACTCCCTCGCTTCTCAAGTAGCTAAACTCATAATAGAATGGGTAGTATACTTCCTCATAATCTAAGCTGTCTCTCGCAAGCAATAGCACGATATCGTATGAATCCGAAATTTCCCCCAATCGAGCAGACAGAATGCCTTCAAACACTACTCTCAAGAAATCCTCCTCACAATTATCTAATTCTTCGTATTCGGCAATGATGGTGGTCTCTAAATCGAGACATTCTTCTTCACAATAGGCATAAACAACATGGTTGCTGCTGCAGCCAATATCCGTCGTAAAAGTGGCTTCATTTGTCCAAAATCCTCCAGGATAATCAATCGTAAGATCGTAGGTCCCATTTTCCATTTCCGGCAACATCGGTGGGCAGCCTAGATCAATTGCCGACATGCCCCAAGAGTAGGATTGATGGACTTCGGGAAGCACAAAGAACTCTTGACAGTCATTAAGGTTATCTGTGATTACAAGATAGGGTGTTGCTCCTACGTCATAGATCAGGTTAAGTGTATCTCCAATCAAGTAATTGTCGTTGTAATCTCCGCTCATGTAGAGACTGCCATCTGGACAGCCGCCTTGGAAACTGATATTGATAAGGATTTGATCTGTTACATCCGTGTTGCAATCCACCTCATAGCTCATTTCAATTGGCGGACAATAGCAATCGTTATCCAGGCAGTCAGCTGGACCCAAATCAAAACTTGTACTACAAATTGTATTACCTAGATTGCGGTAGATGACCTCCGAGAAGATCACTTCTTCACCGAGCTCATGTTGCAAGAACAGGCTGTCCTCGATTATAAAGGTTACACCTTGATAGCTAACCTCAATAGCCACGTCCTGGCCGAGCAAGGTACATTCGTTTGAAAATACATAGGTGGCATCTATGATGTTGCTATTGATACTGCAGACCTGTGTTGATTGCACTTCGAAATTGTCACAATTGCATATGTTTTCACAATCGAACTGCGATTGAATTTGTACTGTGTCTATGCAGTTGGAAAGATTATCCAGAATTTGGATTTCGATTGGCTCCATTTGGGAGGGGTAAGTAAGGTGGAGGTATGGACCATTTGCTGTAGTGACGTCGCTGTAATTGATCGGCTCTCCATTGATTTCATAGCTGTGGGGGAAGTGTGCCTGACAGTCACCCGGTCCCTCCGGAGAATCAAACTGTTGAGCAGCGATAGTGCCCTCAACTCTGAATGTGGCTGACTCAGTACAGTTGACAATGTTTATTGACGGTTCTCCTATCAATGTTAGATTTGCCTCAGGACAATCCTGAATGTCGCATACAGCAACGACGAACGCTGAGTGGGGGCAATTGTTGACATCAGTCCAAGTCAAGCTGAAGCCTTCCACGGCTCCGGATTGCCCAATCGTGTCAGCATCATAAGTGTATTCCGGCAAACCAGCAATTTGTCCGGTTTCACAATCAAAAAATCGCTTGCAAGGTGGCAATTGGGGGGCACCAACTGGGATGTCAAACGAATGCGTACAATCAGCATCATGCACAGTAACGGTAAAACCTGTGTAGCCCACGGAGATGGTCTCATAAGGCTCAAAGCTCCCTATAGTGTCCAATCCGCCGCTCCAATTGGTCTGGGCAACAATAAAGCTGGAGTCTTCTGCTTCTGCACAACCACCTGTGAAGTGGAATTTGGAAGAACCCAGCGTCATTCCCCAGCCCCCGCATATTTCTTCATGCACAATCTCTACGGGCGGACAATCACACTGCGCCAAGCCAAGCTGGCTCACAAACAATGAACAAAAAAATAAGAAGAGACAAACAAATGTCCTCATGGCAATGGGTTTAGGGTAATTCTGGAATGGAGTGTCTACCTGTAGTCTTTTTACCACAAAAGAGCACAAAAGGTGTTACACAAAAGGTCATATAAGCTAGCTAAAAGACTAACAATCAACAATCAACAATCAACAATCAACAATCAACAA
>JAHDDV010000401.1 GCA_020629205.1 Chitinophagales bacterium
GTCGGGTGACCTTCTTCGGCTTCTCACAAGGCACCGCTACAGTGACCCGATGGATAAGCAATCGTCAATCCAAGGCGGATAATCTGGTCCTATGGGCTGGCCCACTCGCCAGTGATGTCGACTGGCCTTCTGCAGGGAAAGTATTGAAGGAAGTAGACCTTTACTTCGCCTATGGCAAGCAGGATGCCTTTATCAGCGAGCAACAAGCCAATGAGCATCGACAAGCAATGCAGGATATGGGCATCGATCATGAAGTGATCACCTTTGATGGCCCGCACACTGTGGATCGATCGGCCTTACTCGAATTATCGCAAAGAATTATCAATAAATCATAAACCTTGGGCGTTTTGCTTGAAGCTCAAGTAGCAAGACTATGGGAAAAAGCAGAAAGATTATAAGAATTGGCGGCGTGCCGGAGCATTTCAATCTTCCTTGGCATTTAGCAATGGAAAAAGGACGTTTTGAAGAGCGGGACTTGAATGTGAAATGGCAGGAGTTTCCCGGTGGGACGGGAGCGATGAGCAAGGCACTTAGAGAAGAGAGCGTAGACATAGCAGTACTGCTGACCGAAGGCATTGTTGCTGATATCATCAAAGGCAATCCGGGCAGGATTGTCAGTCAATATATCACATCCCCATTGATCTGGGGTATCCATGTTGGTGCCAAGGGACCAATACAAAAAGAAGATGATCTCGAAGGGCAGCGCTATGCTGTTAGTCGAATGGGTTCCGGAAGTCATCTCATGTCCTTTATCCATGCACTTCACAAGGGCTGGGACCCATCAAAGCAGCAGTTTGTAATCGTAGGAGGTTTGGAAGGATCTCGAACTGCACTGGCACATGACAAAGCCGACACCCTTCTCTGGGAAAAATACACTACAAAGCCATTGGTGGACAGCGGTGAGTTTAGACGTGTAGGCGAAATTCGAACTCCATGGCCTTGCTTTGTCGTGGTAGCACATCGCAAATTCATCAAGAATCACTACGACAAACTAGAGCAGATTCTGGACATCATACACTCCGAATGCGCCGAGTTTCAGGATAATGAGGCAGCCGTGAGCATGGTGGCTAAACGTTACAAGCAACAAAAGAAAGACGTAAAAGAGTGGTTTGCCCAAACAGCCTGGGCTACTGATCATTCCTTTCCCGTTGAGGTGCTTGATACTGTCATGGATGCATTGATGGAGGTTGGCGTGATCGAGGAACGTCTGGCCCCATCCCGTCTCTGTAATCGCATTCTCGAGATGGTCGACTAGCAGCAAGCTTTGCTTAAGGATAGAAATCAGTGCCTGATGGATCATTGCATCCGGCATATTTGCGCACAAAGTCTTAAATTTGCCCGCATGAATAAGATTGTACTTATTGTTTCGCTTTTGCTCCTGTCCACATTGATAGGCTGTCAGCCGGCAGCGGAAAAAACGGAGAAGCAAGCAAAGACTGCCGCTACACCAAAAGCTCAGACCGACAGCGATGGCATTCCAGTGGCTGAGAAAGGGATCACTGTTGTACGAAAAGATGGCTGGACAACGGATGAAATGGATTTCCAAATTGGCTACTGTGTCTCTACGGTTTCTAACCTAAGCAACCTAAATGGGGTACAGTTTTGTGAGTGCTTCCTGGGTAAAATACAATATTACTACGAGCCGCGTTTCTCCAAGGAAGCTTACGAAGATCAAGCAAAGTGGAACCAGGAATGTTTTGAAGCCGCAACAATCGAATAAGAGAATGACAACAATTCGATACACGCTCTTGCTTGTCGCCCTGGCCATACTTGCTGCTTGCAAACCCAGTCCCGAGCCAGCTAATGAACTGGAATCCGAGCGACTACAGCCTGCAAAGATTGAAACAGGCAAACCCAAAACCGACAAACGCAACAAGGCGACCGTTTATGATCAGCCGCTTTGGGAAGAGGAGCTGATGGAAAAGCAGCTACTCTACTGCGTTGACCAGCACATCGATTTGGAAGAGATAGACCCCTACCGCTTTTGTGCCTGTTTTCTCAACAAGGCGCGCTACACCCACGAGATCGAGTTTCTAGATCAAGCCTATGAAGATCAGGAAGGTTGGGTAATCGATTGTATGGAAAGTAGCCCCAAACAAGACTTCTAAAAAGCCCAAAAAGACAAAGCCTCCGCAGTCAAACTGACTACGGAGGCTTTTTTAGTTGCGGAGACAGGACTCGAACCTGCGACCTCCGGGTTATGAGCCCGGTGAGCTACCAACTGCTCCACCCCGCGATGTGACGGCAAAGATAGCACATCCCGAGCAGGAAAGCAAGGTTATGGAAGAATAGATCACTATTTTTTTACGCCACTCCTTTTGGAATGTTTACCTTGAGCTGTCTGGACTAGAAAAGCAAAACAACATTGGAGACAAGAATCAAGGATCAACTACACTTACATTTTATTGTCCTGCTATTCGGCTTCACCGGCATACTAGGTAAACTGATCACAGTAGGCGCTCTGGAATTGGTATTCTATCGGATGCTCATCGCTGCATTTTGCATAGGCCTATATGCCGCATGGCGATCGATCGACCTTCGGGTGAGTCCTTCCGATGGACTAAAAATACTGGCCGTCGGTTCCGTAGTCGCATTACACTGGCTCACTTTCTTCGGTGCCATCAAGCTCAGCAATGTGAGTGTAACATTGGGCTGCATGGCTTCTGCTAGTCTGTTCACCAGTTTTCTGGAGCCCTTGATCATGCGGCGAAAACTGCTTTGGATTGAGGTTGCATTGGGCCTGGTGGTCATCTTGGGGCTGTATATCATTTTCCGCTTTGCATTCGACTATTATCTAGGCATTGCCGTGGCATTATTGTCCGCCTTTCTGGCCGCATTGTTTGGAGTACTCAATAAGCTCCTGGTAGATAAGCATGAGCCTCAGGTCGTTTCCTTTTACGAAATGCTGGCAGGTATTATCGGCTTCGGATTGTATATTTTGTTCAGTCAGGGACTAAATGTTGAGGCCTTTGCTGTTTCAGCCCTCGATATGTTTTATATTGCTATTCTGGGAGTTTTGTGTACTGCCTATGCCTTTGTCGTAACTGTAGAATTGCTTCGTCGTCTCTCTGCATTCTTCATTTCCCTGGCCATCAACCTCGAACCAATCTATGCCATTATTTTGGCGAGATTGATCTTTGGAGAATCTGAGCGTATGGAGCTAGGCTTCTACTTCGGCGCTATTCTGATTATCGGATCTGTACTGGTTTATCCGATGCTGAAAAGGCGCTTCTCATAGGATCACCGGATGCTGAAAGCCAGCAATTCAACAATCCCCCCATACAAAGAAGGAAGATTTCTTTTCCAGAAATCAAACCTCAAGCGGTCTAAAGTGATTAAGACAATGAAGATTGACGCCAGATCCGTATGAATCAATACCTGAAAATACTGGTAGGTATTATTGCAGTGATTGTGCTGTACCTTGGTTTTATGTACCTGGGCACCATCATTGCCTATATCTGTTTGTCGGCAGTTCTCTCACTCATCGGTTCACCACTGGCTCGTTTCCTTACTTCAAAGACCCTCTTTGGAAATCGCATTCCAAGATCTTTTGCGGCCTTGCTTACTTTATGTTGCTTCTACATGGTGATCCTCGGATTCATCGGCCTCATTCTCCCAGTGATTCTGGAGCAAATCAGGAATCTGGGCGAGGTGGACTTTGACTCGGTTGCAGACAATGTACAGATCAAGCTGGATCAGGCCGACGATTGGATCACCAAAATTTTTGGAGAACCAGAACGCTCTGCGGGAGAATACCTGCAGCAGGAAATCACAAACTTCATCAAACCCTCTCGAATCACCGACATCTTTGGAGGAGTACTTGGTTTTCTAGGCAGTGCCGTTGCAGGAATCTTCTCAGTCAGCTTTATCACTTTCTTCCTACTGAGAGAGGAAGGGCTGATGAAGTCCGTCATTTTCTCCTTCATTCCGGAGCGCGAAGAGCTGCGTTTTCAAAATGTTTATGCCACGAGCAAGCAGTTACTAACCCGATATTTTATCGGCGTACTTTTACAGACTATTTGCATAGGCACCCTGGTCACTATAGGCATGCTCATCGTTGGTGTAGACAATGCCCTACTGATCGGCTTTAGCTCAGGACTGTTAAACATCATCCCCTACATTGGCCCGGCCATCGGTGTGATACTAGGCGTCATCATTGTGGCCCTGACCAATCCCTTCATCTCCCTCTCGCTAATGTTCTCTGTACTATCGGTTTATGTGATTGTGCAGATACTGGACAATATCTTCTTCCAGCCTTTGATCTTCGCCAATAGTGTCAATGCACATCCCCTGGAGATCTTCCTATTGATCATTGTATCCGCTACACTTGGGGGTGTTCCGATGATGATCATTGCGATTCCATTCTACACTGTACTAAGGGTAATCGCCAAGGAGTTTTTGAGCGAATTCAAAGTAGTCAAGTCACTCACAAAGCGACTGTAAATCAATGGCTTCTAGCCACCCATGATCAACTTCACTTGATATCCCATATCAGTCAGCAAGTCCGCCACCTTCTTACGAAAGTCGCCCTGAATAATGATCTCACCATCTTTGGCCGAGCCACCCACCCCGCATTTGGATTTGAGCGTCTTAGCCAGGTCTTTCATATCGT
>JAHDDV010000402.1 GCA_020629205.1 Chitinophagales bacterium
AAAATATCGGGTATTGATCATCTTTGTTGTGGCCTTTACTCCTGGGTGACACATTCCATGTAATAGATCAAATATTCCTCTTCTAAGTTCCTCTGGGATGACCGGTCTGGGATTAGGATGTGATGATTCGCAAAAGAGTGGCACGTTCTTAAGGCCTATGTCAACTTTTGTATAGTTCCCATATTTTTCCGCTTCTTCTGCCTGAGTCTTTGCAATTGAAATTAAATCTACTGGTTTGGGATTGTTATCGGTTATGGCGTTAATTGTGTTGCAGTTGGATCGAGATAATGTGTCAGCAACGACGTTGTCCTTTCCAGCTATGTAGACTATGTCCGAAATGTATTCGCTTATAAAGGACAACTGACGTTGCTGTCTATCTGATGTTCTCGGCTTAGTATTGTTAAATGCTCCAACAAGAGGCTTATGGTCAGTGAAAACTGTCGTAGGCATTCCATCTATAAGGTGTTTCCACTTTTTCACCGCAGCAAAAATTGCCAATAGTTCACGGTCAAAAGTGCTATAACGCATCTCGCTCTCAGATAACCGTCGAGAATATAGGCATAGAGGTTTGGATTCACCATTTTGTGTCTGATTGAGACAACCGCCAATTGCGCTTCCACTTGCGTCTGCAGTGATGCTTAATGCACCTTGTGGATCTGGAAACGACAACTGAGCGGCATTTGTGAGAGCATCCTTCAGGGCTTTGAATACAGTGTCGTGCTGTGGCTTCCAATCGAACTCTTCCCTTTTTAGCATGTCTCTTAGCGGTGTTGTGATGTCGGCAAATCTAGGTATGCAGCGCTGATAGAAACCAAACATACCTAGGTATCTAGTCAGCGTCTTTGCATCTGATGGTCTGGGAAGGTCTTCGAGTGCCTGTGTCCGTTCTGCTGGTGGCTTAATACCATCCACATTGATTGTATACCCGAGAAAATCGACTTCATCCTTAGAAAATTGACACTTCTTGCTGTTAATGCGCAAACCGGTTGACATCAAGCGAGCCAGTACCTTTTCTACGTCGCCACTATGCTGTTCTTTTGTCTTGCTGAAAATTAGGATGTCATCTACATAAGCTATGGCACATGGTAGATCACGCAAGACATTGTCAATGAATCTCTGAAAGGTACCGGAGGAGTTCCTTAGACCGAAAGGCATGCGATTGTACTCAAATGAGCCAAATGGAGTACAAATGGCGGTCTTTTCGATGTCTGATTGAGCAACTGGGATGAAGTGGTATGCTTTTACGAGGTCTAATTTAGAAAATGCAACTGCACCTGACAATATGTGATGAAAATGTTGCAGGTTTGGTACGGGGTATCTGTCTGGAACAGTGACCGAATTGACACGTCTGTAATCACCACAGGGGCGCCACGAGCCATCAGACTTTCTCACCATATGGAGAGGAGATGCCCAAGGGCTCGATGATGGTCGCACGATTCCCAGATCTAAGAGCATTGCGAACTCTTTCTTTGCTACTTCTAATTTGGCTGGCGATAATGGTCTAGGCTTACAATACAAAGGAGGACCAGTTGTATGTATTTCGTGTCGGATTTCTGTTTGAGGCATCGTATGGTAATCTGGAGCTAAAAGCAAACTGGGAAATGATAATAGCATAGGTGGGATAGTGATTGATGATTCTGATACTCTGATTGAGGTGTATTGTTCTGTGTGGGTCGTCAATGGAGCAACTATGTTGGTGAGTGGATCACGTAGTGTGCGGCGCTTCATGTCTAACTGGAGTCCATGCTCAGTAAGGAAGTCAGCACCAAGAATTGGTTTTACTGATGAAGCGATGAGATTGACATTGAATTGACGACGCAATCCAGATACACCTATTTTGCAGGAAATTTGACCGAATGTATTTAGTGTGTTTCCTCCCACTCCTGTCAACTTGATGTCGCATGGGCAAAGGAGAGAACTTGGAACAAGGTTTGAAGGCACCACAGAGCGTTCTGCTCCACTGTCGATTAGAAAATTAACATTCTTCTGGAAAAATGAAACAGGAAGCGATAACACTGTGGCCTGATTAGGGTCACGGTCCGGCCCAGACACGTGACCTAAGCTTTTGTTGGACTATTGTGTCGAGATTGTCTGGGTGTGGGTTGGCCATCCCCTACCATTCTTCCGCGATTTCCAGGCCATTGGCACCAATGACGACATGATCTGGCTCTGTCTGCGTAATAGATGTGAGCATTGCAAATTTTTGGGCGTTGTTCAGCATAGAATGGCCTGGGGGTATATCTATTCTGGGGTTCTCTGCGTGTCATCTGGGAATTCTGGGGGTTGTTATGCCTAAATCTTCCTCTAAAATCCTGCCTTTCTAGGGTAGCCATGTCTGAACTGCCTACATGGTTTACATTAATAAACGGTGATTCATTTGACGCAACTGCCAACATGCTATCTGCTATTTTTGCGTATTGATCAAGCGAGCAATTGTCATGACCAACAAGGGCGGATCGCAAGTTGGTTGGTAAAGCAGAAAGTAACCGCGACTTTACAATCGCATCATCAACTGCGAGGCCAATGTCTTCGAACCGTCTTTTGATTTCATGGACGAGCTGTGACGGTCTTTTATCTCCAAGTGTCATGGTGGACAGTGCTTGTCCAATCAGCTCGTGTTTGTTGCCCTTTAAGTTGTTCAACACTGCGTCTTTTAATGCTTCATATGTAGTTGCCAGGTCGATTACTTCAGAAGCAATTGACTCGGGCAGAGCTGCCATTACATGGTGGTACTTCGTTTCCGATCGAGTGATTCCAGCTAGAGCAAATTGGGATTCAAGCTGTTTGAACCAAGTTCCGGGGGATTTCGTATACAGCGGTGGAGCCTTTATTGTCATGTGACTGATGGTGGGCTGTGAAGGCTCTGTTGATTCGGAACTCATCGATCAAGGAATCAGGGGTAAAGATAAAAATTAAAACACAAACAAAAACAAATTAAAAAGCAAAAATTTATAAACTAGATAAAGGCGTGGCTTCAAACGAACAAGTCTCACCACTGACAATGTGTCTTACCTTTACTAGCCAACAAAAGAGCTATTAACTCTTCTTGTAAATATATAATTTAAGCGATAAAAGTAAAATAAGAAATATGTATCCGTGAAAAATTCGTTACACGATCTGCTACCACTTGTAAGTGTTCCGAATGCTTAACTAACTTACCACTTACTTTATATAATCTAGGAATTTCTAGGTAATTTACCGATTTCCAATTCAAGAAAAAGTCAAGATTGATTGCTGATATTGTATTGAAAACAATGTGTGAATTCAAAAAGGGTAAACAAAAATATTAAAAATACTATTTATATGTTATTAACAACCAATTAAAAATCATTACGAAAAAATCAATACATTTAAAATATCTTACGTAAGAACTACATTTAAATTACCGCTACGATTGATTTAAAATATGACCTTGACAATTACGAAAAATTAAAGAATGCTACAAAAAGCCCCCTCCTAAAGAGCGGAGCATCAATAAAAAAAGTATTCATCGTCTTCCTTAAATTTCACGTTTCGTCCACTCCTTGTTCGGCGGTTTTCTTCCCGTACCGGCACTGTTGTATCCACTGGTTGTTCCTCTCGCAAATCAGGCAATTCTTCTTTTTGAGCAGTAGACAACACAGCTGGTTTGCATCGGTCAATTGAGACTACATTCGGTTTGCCTCGGACTGTGATCGTCATTGTGTCTTCCGTCCTCTTCTCCACAATAAAGGGACCTTGGTAAGGGGCTTCCAATGGCTTCCGGACTCGGTCGGTTCTCAGCCAAACATGCGTACAGGTCTTCAGCTGATCCGGAATGTATTGCTTGCTTGGCTTCTTCTTTGGTTCTTTGTACGGGAATTTCAATTTGTGAAAATCGGTTGCCAACTGGGTAAGGTCAAAGCTGCTTGGTACTGTGTTGGGGACAAGTGGCTGCTCTCCTGTGACTCTTGAGAAAGCTGAGCTGCCATCTTCATCCGGACGCATGCGGAGACCAAAAAGCACAATGGGGAGCTGTTTGAGCCAGTTTTGACCACGGCACTTAAGAGCTGCTTTGAGAGTCCGATGACTTCTTTCGATAATCCCATTGGCTCTTGGGTTATAGGCTGTTGTTCTGATGTGGTGGATTCCCAAAACATCCATGAGCTTCTTCGACAGTTCCGAGCAAAATTGAGTTCCACGGTCTGTGGTCAGTGTGAGTGGAGGGCCAAAACGGCTGACCCAACTGTTCATGAATGCATCACACACAGAATCAGCAGTGATTTCCAGCACAGGAGCAACTTCTAGCCATCGTGTGTAGGCATCAATCATGGTGACCAGGTATTTCGGCTTCGTCCTAGATTCCATCTCTGGGGTTTCGAGGGGACCAACAATATCCATATGGACGTTTGAGAATCTCTGTGTTGGATAGGGAAGTTCTTTTATCGCCTTCTTGGTGTGCCGTCCAACCTTGCATGATTGGCATTCCTGACATTCTGTGCACCATCTTCTCACATCTTCCTTAATGTTCTGCCAAAAATACCGGGTATTGATCATCTTTGTTGTGGCCTTTACTCCTGGATGACACATTCCATGTAAGAGATTAAATACTCCTCTTCTAAGTTCTTCTGGAATGACTGGTCTGG
>JAHDDV010000403.1 GCA_020629205.1 Chitinophagales bacterium
TGGGATGATGCTTGATGGAGGTGGAGATATGGACGATGAACGCTTAAGGAAAATTCCAAACACCAATGAATATATTTCGATAACAGAAGGAGTGATTCCAACGGACATGAATTATTACAAGCTTGATTATTCTGGCAATTTTGTCCAACATCACAACGATATCTATCACGGCGACTATCCTCTTAAAGCACAAATATTCAGAATATCATCTGATGGATCTTACTGTATTACTTCTCAAGAAGGTGCAGTGTACCTAGCCAATAGCTCTATGGAATACAAAGGAGTGTTGCATGCTGGTTCTTTAGCATATTCCGACTTTGCCTTTAGTGACGATGGGTCGACGATTTATGCGGCAACAAGCAATCGAAAGTCAAATCAGATAGGCAGCTACCCCGCATTGACCAGAGATGATGAAATTCTGACCAAAGGATATCCAGTATTCATTATCCGAGATGATCAAAAGATAATCGCTGTCAGCAAATCAAGTGAGAATTCGATCAACACCGGTGTGGAAGTAATTCAACTGTAGATAAGGTGAGGAGAGTTGAAAGCGAGGCCTTTACTAGCTACCGCGTGAAGGATCGCAGCGGAACGAGCCGCCGGGCAGGACGACTGAGGCCTGGCCACTGGGGGCTCGACGAAGGAGAGACCGCAGTGGCCAAGTGCCGAAGCGGCCTGCACAAGGGGAGTATTAGCGGAGAGCCTGACCCGGACTGAGTGAAAGTGGCGCGCCAGCGACGCTGTAGCGAAGGGAGGGGCACGCCCTAAAAGCAATTCACATTTGCAATACTGCAATACTATCATTAAATTGTAATATTAACATAGGTATTGTTCGATCATAGGTATGCGATCGCTTATATTGTGGTGCTTTCGAATCAGTCGATCTTTTCCCCGGATCGACAGCAATGATTTGTGTCTGGTCTATTCCTTTGATTTAGCAGTGTAAAACTCAAATCATGAAAAAGTGCTACCCTCTCGCGATCCTTTGGATCTGCCTATCTGCTCTTGTTTCAGGCCAAAGTGTCTGTGATTACGATACCGAAATTGGTATAAATACCGGACCGCAGGCTGGGGAGGAACCGATTGCTGTGATGGAACTTCCCGATGGTAATTTACTCGGCCTGGTGACCTCCTATTATTCTCCAAGCAATCATTTTGAAGCAGTGCTGATTAAGTTTCATCCTGATTATCGACTTGATACTGAGTTTGGAGAAAATGGTTATGTAAGCCATAAATGGTCGCAGCGAAATACGGCTGAATCATTTGCCATTCAAGAGGATGGAAAAATTCTGATCGGAGGGTACCAGGCACCTGGGAATGGAATCAGTCAATTTCGGCCTTATGTTGCCAGACTCAATGCGGATGGCTCTCCGGATGCTTCCTTTGCTGAAAACGGAAGCAGGAAAATTGATATCTCCAATCTCACTGGTTATGTGGCAGGCATCAAGACGCTGGATGATGGCGGTATGAAACTGGCTATTGCTGGCTATAATAATCAACTAATGCTGCTACAGTTGGATGAGGAAGGGGAACTTGATACCAGCTTCGCAACAAATGGATACACCATCTTCCCGTATACCATAAATTTTGCAGCTTCGGCGCACTTCCTTGGTGACGGATCAACTATATTTATTGCTTCCACATATATAAACCCTGGCAATCGACTTTCGCTTGTCAAATTTACTGCGGAAGGTTTGTTGGATGAGGAATTTGGAGAAAATGGGGTGAAGCTTATTGGGGCGGAGCAAGGGATCATTCCTTACAATTCTCTGTCTTATGAAGCGCCATTTTCCATTCTGAGTAGTGATGAGCAATTGCTGATCCCTGCGAAAATGGCCTCCAATGGAAGCTTTGCATTGCTTAAGGTAGACCCAGAGGATGGAGCACTAGTAGAGAGTTTTGGTGTAGAAGGTGTCTCTGTCTTCCAGGAGCCATCGGGTAGCTATATGGTCACAAGTATCTCTGAACATCCGGTCAGCAAGGAGATTTTTCTGGCAGGTTATGTGCTGAATGTATCTGCCAGTATGTGGAAAATGGATGCAAATGGAAACATTATGAGCCTGTGCAATTCCGAGCCCTTGTATACCTTTCCGCTTACATTTGGGGCGCAAATTAATACCCATATCATACATTCTTCGGGCAAGCCCAAATTTATAGGCAGGTCTGGCACTGTTGATTCTACTGATCTATCTACCAATCAAAGTATAAATCTGATGTTGCCGGCCATGCTAAATCCGTTTGGTGTAGACAATGAAGAAGTACATGCCCATGAGCTGAATATTTTTCCAAACCCAGCAAATGATCATATCTACCTAAATCGGGATTCCAATGTTGCGTTGCAGTATCGCATCCGCAGTATCTTAGGCAGAGAGGTAAAGGCTGGTACATTGTACGGGTCAGTGGCGGTCTCAGATATTCCTTCTGGCCTGTATCTGATCAGCATATTTAGCGAGCAGCAATTGATTGGCAGAAAGAAGTTTGTCAAGGAATAGCCAGGGGCTCATCCCCCTGCCTATCCATTAAAGAAGAGAAGGGAGCTGCCATAGCATACTCCGTTTCTCAATCCTCTAACCTCTTTCCCGGAATCTCCTTACCATTCTGGAACAGCGTCAGGCTTGTGATCTTGCCTTGCTCATCGCAATTGAAAGCAATTTGCGCTTCGACCAGCTTATAGTAGAACTCACTTTCTGACTTTGGAAAGATATCGTGCATTTGCTGCCCGGTGGCTTGCACCTTGAGCTGGCTACCTTCTCTTGAGACACTTAGGTTGAAGCCGGGCGCTAGCTCATATCGACCGACATAAGATTGCAATATCTCTTCTGAAACGAGCACTTCCTTTTCAAGATCTGAGGTATCTTCTCCTAGCTTTTTTAGCATGGCAATAGCGTTCTGATTTGCTGGATTCATTTTTACCGAAGTTCGATAGTTTTCGATCGCCGCATCATTTTGACCGAGATTCATCAGGGCTTCCGCATAGCTATCGTACACATTTGCAGAGTTGGGAAATGCCTCGACATTGAGTTTGAATACCTCAGCTGCTTCTTCTATATTATCCTGCCCCATTAATTGATAACCAATCTGATTCATCTCCTGCTCCTGCAGGTCGAGGCTCTCTGAATCTTTGTTGCGCTCAAAGTACTGCAAGCCCGCTTCGATCCCATCTTTTTGAATCTTGTCCAAGAGGTAAAATGCAAGAGAAGGCTTGGGAAGATCATAGCTCTTATCCTCGAGAATGCCCAATATGGCCCGATTGATTGGAGCCAGGGGAGCAGGTCCGGTGTTGTTGAGCAGTACTATCAATGATTGGTCGTCAGTTGATCTGGAGAGATGTGAATTGAATCCGTTGATGCCGCCGTTGTGCCAGATGATAGATAGGCTGTCAGTCGAAGTCCCGATAGCCTCCTGGGCAATTACCCAACCGTAAGCGTAGAAGTCAGCAAAGGCTGGAATGGCCGGTTCAAAAAACAGGTTCATATACTTTTCAGGAAGCAATTGATTGGTGTATAAGGCCCGGTCCCATTTGTAAAGATCTTCGACTGTAGAGTACATGGCTCCAGCGGCGTATGCAACCGACATATCGAGAAAACCAGCATTGACAAAACCGCCAGCCCCCTTCTCATAACCACCGGCACGCTTGGGGATTAGAGGACTGTGCCAATCGTAGCCTGTGTCATTCATGCCCAGGGGGGCAAAAATTTTCTCTTTCAGCATCTCTTCATAACTTTTGCCAGAGACTTCTTCAATGATCAGTCCTAAGAGATAGTAACCAGAATTGCTGTATGCAAAACGCTCACCTGGCTCAAATTCCAGCTCCAAATCTTGAAAATCTTCAACAAATCTCTGCGGCAAGACTGCATTTCGACTTAGCTCTGAGAGATATCCCGGAGCGTTGGTATAATTGGGTATACCCGATGTATGGCTCAGCAAGTGATGACAGGTAATTTTATCTCCAGTTTGCTGGGGATACTCTGCTAGGTATTTGCTGATGGGCTGATGCAGATCCAACTTAGCATCTGCCGCTAGCTGGAGGATAAGCATGGCGGTAAACTGCTTAGTGATGGAGCCTATGCGATGCTTGGTATCCGGAGCATTGGGTATATCCCATTCCATGTTTGCCAATCCGATTCCTTTCTTGTAGATTACTTTACCTGCATCAGCTACGAGTACTGAGCCATTGAATTTTCCGTATTCGTGGTAGAGCTGCAAGAGTTCATCGATCTTTTGTTCTTTTGATTGTGCGATTCCTGTACTGCTGGACAGCACCAGGGATAACATCGCTATTATCAAAATATTTACTGGGGAGTTGGTTGGTAATTTCATAGTAGGTAACAATTTAGAGGACAGAGAATGCAAGACGTAAGATTCAAGACGAACATCTGTAGAGACGCACTGCGTGCGTCTGATCATGCACCTTGAATCTACAAAATAAAAAGATTGCATTAGAAACTGTAGTCTCTTCAAGATGAATGGTGTTGTAATGGAATTCGAGCGCGAAGAATTCTTGCATGATGGCCAGAGATTTGTCACGTAGGGCGACATTGATATGTCGCTGAACCTCGATCGAAATTTGTGGTATTTGGTGAATGGTGAGTGGCAACC
>JAHDDV010000030.1:0-12578 GCA_020629205.1 Chitinophagales bacterium
AGAGCCGGTGGCTGAGCTGGAGTAGCTAGCTGAGTGCTGAGTATTAGCGTAGCACGGGTCGAACAGCACGCGCTCGAAACCGTTTTGCTCCAAATAAAAAATTAATGCTTGACGCTCAGTGCTTTCCGTAGAAGACGACTTTTTACCGCCTCTTGCAGCCGATTTGTTGAGGGCTTAACCGAGCAAAATGATTATCTTCGGCGCAGATACGAGATGATGAAGTATAACTTAATTACGGTCGAAGGAAATACGGGGGCGGGCAAGACGACTTTGGCGAATATGCTTGCTGAGGAATATGGTGGAGAGCTGATACTGGAGGAGTTTGTGGACAATCCATTCCTGCCAAAATTCTACAAAGAGCCACAGCGTTATGCCTTTACGACGGAGCTATATTTTATGGCCGATCGTTTTCATCAGCTTAAGCAGCTACTACAAACACGGGATATCTTCAATCCCGATAAGCGATACTTTACGGATTATATTTTCAACAAATCGCTCTTGTATGCGAAGGTGAATTTGGAGGAAGACGAGTACCAACTATTTGCTCGTTTGTTTCGCATTATGTATGCTGAGATTCCTGAGCCGCAGTTGTTGATTTATGTGCATTCGGAAGTTGATCGTCTGGTGCGCAATATCCAGAAGCGGGGGAGGGGTTTTGAGCAGAGTGTGCGTACGGAGTATCTGGCTTCTGTCGAGAAGATATACTTTGAGTACTTTAAGCAGAACCCCCAGTTGCGGGTACTGGTTCTTAATACGACCGAGATCGACTTTGTTCACAAGCCGGAGGATTTTCAGCGAATTCAGGAGGTAGTGACCAGGGAGTATGAGCCTGGGACCCACATCATCCATTTCTAATCTTCAGATGCTAACTTCATAAAGATACTGGCCGGAACTTATGCTTTTGACATGGCCGGGCTGAAGTAGTATGCCCCGAAGATGATGCTCACATAAGTGATATCTCCCAGCATTCCAGTACCGAGGAAGGGCAATCCCATCGCGTAGCAGGACAAAAGTCCTTCAATCGTCATGGGATACATTCCAGTGCTGAGCCAGACGCCAAAATTGGTGACTATATAGAATAGTATGGAAGAGCCTATGGTGGCTCCAGCAAGTCTTGGAAGATTGATTCGTTTTTTCAGTAGGGTACCGATGATGGCGATGGCTGCAAAAGCTCCATAGACAAAAATCATCGATTGGTGAAAACCAGGAAAAGGGTTGATGCCTAGATAAAAGGCAGCTTGTAACAGTAGATCGCTACAAAGCAAGCAAAGCAGTGCTGCGAGTATGCCGAGTTCCTTTTTGGCAAAGAAGAAGCCACCAAACAGAGCAATGGCTGCCAGAGGAGTGAAGTTTGGTGGATGTGGCAAGAAACGTCCCAGAGTAGCCAGGAGCACAAATACAGCAATAAGGGCAAAGGTGTTTCCAGTAGTGTTTTTCATATTTCCCATGTGTACAAAGGTACGGCAATTCCCTCGGCATTAAAAGGCTTGTGAATCAATACTTAGTGGGGGATCCAAATTGATTTTGGACAGTTTTGGTACCGAGAACTGGTGAAATGATAGGGTAATTATGGGGATTGCCAAAAATCGCGTCTAGGCGACTAAATATGATAAGTGTCTGAATATCAATCTTGTATTGCTGCCACTGCTTTCCTATGCCATGAATTGTCGCAAATAGTACCTGTTGTCAAATGTGCAATTTACGCATGGGTTGTGTATTGGTATTTAGTCGATTACAAAACACAAAGTGCAAATGCGACACTTTTTATTGGAGGAAAACCCCGATTTTCCTTCTAAGATTGGCATGATTCTGGCATTTATTGGCATGTAGGGAGCAGTCCCTATGATTCTTTCCACCATTGAGTGAAGGGGCGCTTACTCCCAGAGTTTGCACCCCTTCTTTTTTTTGCCATCCCGGGAAGATTGTTCTACTTCTTCTCTAGGAATTTAAGACTGGCTGAATTAATGCAGTACCGAAGACCTGTGGGTTTGGGTCCATCATCGAAAACATGGCCAAGATGTGCATCGCAACGATTGCAGATCACTTCGATCCGTCTCATGCCGTAGCTATTGTCGCTAATCTCTCCAACGTTAGGAGCCTGAATGGCTTGGTAAAAACTTGGCCAGCCTGTACCCGATTTGAATTTTGTGTCAGAGGCGAACAAAGGAAGATCGCAGCATCTGCAAATGTAGGTGCCTGGGGCTTTATTGTCCCAGTACTCACCCGTGAAGGCGCGCTCGGTGCCTTTTTGCCTTGTGATACGGTATTCATCTTCACTCAGCTGCTTCCTCCATTCTTCATCGCTCTTCGCTATTTTTTCGAAGGGCAGTTGCTGCTGGATTGTCTGGGCTTCCTGTGTGTTCTTTTGAACAGAATTATTGCTGCAAGAGATTAGGAGAGCAAGTCCCAGAGCGATGATGGGGGCCATAAGGCAGATTTTAATCAGGCTTCTCATTGGATTAATTTTCAGTTTCGAAGGCTTTTTCGAGCATCTCCTCCAATTGCTCTACGCCAATACGCTTGGCAAGGATCTTTTTGTTTTCATCCAGCAGAAAGAGCCTTGGGGTGGAGGTGATATCGTAGTTTTGTCGAAATCGAGATCGATTGTAAGGGTCCATGATATCTTCCCAATAGATCCCGACCTGCTCCTTGGCTTCCTTCCATTTCTCCTTGTCGGTGCTTGTGCACATAGTGAAGATGGCCACATCTTTTTCCTCATATTTTTTGTAGACTTCGACCAGTTTGGGTGTCACCTTTTTGCAGTGTCCGCATTTGGCATCCCAAAAGTATAGGATGGTCCGCTTTGCCTCTATTTTATGAAGATTGTGGTCCTTGCCATCAGGGTCACGGTAAGCGATATTGGGGGCAATCTTACCAATCAAGGTTGGTTTGATCGCTTTCGATCTATCATTCATTTTCTTCAGTTGTGCCGAGTCGGCCCAAAAAGCCTTACCTCCTCCGTAGAGTTGATCTACCAGATATACGTAAACCTCGTCCTGACCCATGATTTTGCTATTGGCATACTTATTTACCATCATGATGGCGGCAAACTTGTACACATCTTCATTAACGCTTGATTTGTCTAAAACGAGGTCCACGGCAGATTTTAAAGAGTCCGGCATCGGATAGTTATACTTATCCAGGAAGAGATCGATCTGGCTCTTCATGACTGGGGTTCGTAAAAGCCTTTGATCACTGAAGTCCAGGTTGTCCAGAAAGTGATTCTTGTAATAGGTATATCTATAGGTCGAATCTGTCTTTGCCTTATCAGGTTCTGGAAGTTCGGGTACAATGGTGGCTTTAAGAAGATTGGCATAAAAGGAATGGGGGTTTTCCTCAATGATCTTTTTCTTCTCCGTCATCACGAGCTTGTCAATTTCTATCAATCGTTCGCGGATGGGTTTACTTGCGATGCTGTCTGATTCCATTTCTTTCAAGTCCTCGGCAAGCTCTTCTCGCTCCTGATTGTAGGGTTTGGAAAATTTCACAAAGTCGTAGAAAAGTTTGTTCTCGTGCGATTTCTTGAGGCTCATTTTTCCCACCGGGTCATCAGCATCTGTTTCAATACTAAAATGCTGTTCAGAAATCAGGACTTCGAAATATTTCTTGTTTGGGAGAACGATTAGGTAGATTCCACCTGGCAGTGCTTCATCTCCTTCAAACACACAAGTACCATTGGGGGAAACAGCTGCTGTATCTGCCATATATTGCTTGTCGCCATAATGGTATGCCAGATAACATACAGAGTCTTGAATGCCATCGACTTTCAATTTGATTCTGTAGCCTGATTCTCCGCTGAAAAGTGGTGCCCCTGCTAAAAAAATGCTCAAAACCAATAGTGCAGAAAGGGCGTATAATGTTCTCATATGCTTGCTGTCTTATTGAGGCTCAAAAATAGGGAAAGTTTGTTGTACAGGCGGGATGTTTTTCAAGTGCTCAGTTAGATTGACACAGCTGATGCTCTTAAAGTTCAATAGCCCTTTGTGGAGACTTAGATCATTGAAAATATCAGGACAAAATCAGTATCTTGCGGCCTTGTTTGGCGGATAGGTGTCTTCACATGTCATTAATCTGAACTATTCGATTCTAAGTTAGTTGTGAATTAGTGAGCGCGTCAGGCAATTGCTGACTTTTTCTGCCCCCATGAATTAAAAAAAACTTAAGCATTTATGAAGTTATCGGAATTTGATTTTGAACTCCCTCCAAAGCTTGTAGCAGAGTATCCTGCCACTTATCGGGACGAATCCAAGCTGATGATTGTTCACAGAGATACCGGAGAAATAGAACATAGGGTGTTCAAGGACATTATTGATTACTTCGATGAGTCCGACTGTATTGCTGTTAACAACACAAAAGTATTTCCAGCTCGTCTATATGGCAAAAAGGAAAAGACAGGTGCAAAGATTGAGGTCTTTTTGCTGCGTCAGCTGAATGTGGAGATGAAGTTGTGGGATGTTTTAGTCGATCCTGCGAGAAAAATCCGTGTTGGAAACAAGTTGTATTTCGGAGAAAACAATGAGTTGATCGCTGAGGTAGTCGACAACACTACCTCACGAGGAAGAACGATTCGTTTCCTTACAGAGGGTGATGACAACCATTTTAAGGAGGCATTGTCACGTTTGGGTCAGACACCACTTCCAAAGTACATCAACAGAGAAGTGGAGGAGATGGATAAGGAGCGATATCAGACGGTTTATGCGAAAGTGGAGGGAGCTGTGGCTGCACCGACTGCTGGTTTGCATTTTAGCCCGGAATTGCTGAAGCGCTTTGAGATTAAGGGAGTTTCACGAGCAGAGCTAACGCTGCATGTGGGGCTTGGTACATTTAGAAACATTGAGGTCGAGGATCTTTCTAAACACAAGATGGATGCCGAATACTACTCGATTGGTCAGGAGAGCGCAGATCTTGTTAACGCTGCCAAGCGTGGGAAGAAGCGTATTTGCGCCGTGGGCACTACCTCGATGCGTAGTATGGAGTCTTCTGTTTCAGCAGATTACTTTCTGAAGTCGACATCGGGCTGGACGAATCTATTTATTCATCCTCCCTTTGAATTTATGATTGCCAATAGTATGGTGACGAATTTCCACCTACCGAAAACAAGTTTGATCATTATGGTGGCGGCATTTGCAGGCTACGATCTTACTATGAAAGCCTATAAGGAAGCGATTAAGAAAAAGTACCGCTTCTTCAGTTATGGGGATGCGATGTTGATTATCTAGTGGTCCATCCCAAAAATAGGTGATATCCTAAAATGAGCTTATTTTTTCGTCAGCCGATGCGTGAGGCGGGATAATAGCCATAGCTACTAGACCAACGAGCAAAGAAGGATGGCGGAAAAAGAAGCCATTTGAGGGTCACCTGTTTTTGGGATGGACCACTAGTACCCGGGGCGCCAGGGTTCCTTGACTTGTAGATAAAAAAAGAACCCCGATGACTGAAAAGTCATCGGGGTTCTTTTTTGTTTTTGAGACTGAGGGTTTTTAATACTCGTCTTCGTTAAAGAAAAAATCATCATGACGAGGAAAGTCTGGCCAGATATCATCAATACCTTCGTAATACTCTCCTTCGTCCTCCAGCTCCTGCAGATTTTCGATTACTTCGATTGGTCCACCCGAACGGATGGCGTAGTCAATCAACTCATCTTTGGTTGCTGGCCATGGAGCGTCTTCGAGGTGAGATGCTAATTCTAATGTCCAGTACATACGGCTCTAGGAAATTGTAAGTGAAACAATATCGCTGGCAAACAATTGTTGCTGCTCTTTCCAGCGAAAAAAACGTTCGAAGAAAATTGGGCTCAAACTCCTATAGCAAATACTTAAAAGTCCTAACAGAAATGGGCATTCAATGCGCCATAGTCATTCCTCAATTTTCGGCGAATTTATCATTTTTTGGATTGAAAAAAAGAAAATGGCGTTTTTTTTCGCACTTTTTCTCATTCCTAAACTTTTAACCAACGAAATGTCAGCCAGGTTTAATCTTAGCGGCTTTTCCAGGGGATTTCTTCAGCTCCCGATTCATTCGCTAAGGCTCTTGCCAAGACAAACAGGTAATCCGATAGTCGGTTCAAAAAAGTAAGCACATGTGCAGGTACTTTCTCGTTTTCATTTAAGAGTACGCAAAGTCGCTCGCACCTCCTGCACACACACCGTGCCAAATGGCAGTAGGAAACCACTGTGTTTCCGCCGGGTAGTATAAAGGAGCTGAGTGGCTCTAAATCACCTTCCATTCGGTCTATTCTGCGTTCCAGGCCCTTCACGGCAGCTGATCGCCATTTTGGTGGCTTTGCGTTTTTCTTGTCTGGGTTGAGGGCAAGAATGCTCCCAAGTGTAAACAAATCTTCCTGAGTCTTGACTAAGAACTTTTTGTGGCTGTTTTTGATATCTTGATCTCGCAGCAATCCGATAAAGGAGTTTAACTCATCAACAGTACCATAAGTTTCTATCCTCAGATGGTATTTGGGCACTCTTCCGCCTCCAAATAGCATTGTGGTACCGGCATCCCCGGTTTTAGTGTAGATTTTCATTTGATTTGCTTTTGACCGATAACCTTGGGAACCAAGATGTAGTTGCCGTCTTGTTTTGGTGCATTTCTCAGAGACTCTTCCTTGGTATTCAGTCTTTTGATTGCATCTTCTCTCAGGGTATTTTTATGCTCGTTCATATAAACCAGAGGTTGTACACCCTCGGTTGGTAACTCATTGATCTTCTCGAAAAACATCAGAATGCGTTTGAGATCTTCGATCAGTTTTTCACTGCTTTTCTCATCATATTCCAGTTTTGATAGCTGAGCGAGCCTTTGTACGAGGGCTTTGTCAATTTCCATGATTGGATTTTCTTTTGGTTGATTTTGGTGTGCCAATTTTAGCATTATCATTGCAAGGAACCAAAGTTTTTTTGGGGATGTTCCGGAATATAAGAAAATGATATTTTCCAATCAATTGAGTTTCTAAGAGGCTCAAATTTAACCAATAATTTGACTAACTTTCGGCGCATTTGGAGCCAAGCTAAATTAAGAAGTATGGAACGAGTTGTTAGTGGTATGCGTCCGACAGGCAAGCTTCATTTGGGCAACTATTTTGGTGCTGCGGTGAACTTCGTGAAGATGCAGCATGAGTATGATTGCTATTTTTTTATTGCTGATTATCATAGCCTCACTACCCACCCTGAGGCCAGTGAATTACGGGATTCTGTAAGAGGTGTACTGGCGAGTTATCTGGCTTGTGGTCTGGACCCAAATCTTGTGACGCTCTATGTTCAGAGTCATTTGCCTCAGATACCAGAGCTTTACCTGATGTTCAACATGATAGCCTACAAGGGTGAGCTCGAAAAGTGTCCTTCATTTAAAGACAAGGTACGGGAACAAAGTAAATCCAAGAAGAGCATTAATGCTGGCTTGCTTACTTATCCGGTGTTGATGGCCGTCGATATTATCATCCACAAGGCTCTGAAAGTCCCTGTAGGAAAAGATCAGGAGGCCCATCTGGAAATGGCGCGCGATTTTGTCAATCGCTTTAACCATATGGTAGGCGAAGAGTACTTTCCTGAGCCACATGGATTCAACTACGGCGGCGCATTGGTAAAAGTACCATCACTGGACGGAGAGGGCAAGATGTCGAAGTCGAACCCGAATCCCAATAGCGCCATCTATCTTTCAGATTCTGATGAGGTAATAATTAAGAAGGTCAAAAAAACCAAAACGGATTCCGGCCCTACTGAGGAGAATCAAGAGAAGCCCGAGATCATCCAGAATGTTTTTGACCTGATGAGTCTGGTCAGTAGTCAAGAGGTAATCCAGTTTTACGAAGATCAGTACAATAATGTTGCTATTCGCTATGGCGATATGAAGAAGCAATTGGCAGAGGATATGGTCAACTTTATCAAGCCAATCAGGGAGCGATATGAGGACATATTGGCAGACGAGGCTTACATGAAGAAAGTAGTAAGAGAAGGCGGGGAAAAGGCAAGAGCGAGTGCTGAAGAGACCCTCAGGGGCGCTAAGGAACTGTTTGGCTTGACCGGGCTGTAGGAATTGGGGATTGATGGGCGATAAAACAATAAAGGCTGTGCAAAAGAAAGATTTGAAACACATCGCAATTGCGGGAAATATTGGTGCAGGTAAGACCACATTGGCAACCCTGTTGGCTGAGCGATTCGATTGGACAGTGCATTATGAGGACGTAGCCAATAATCCTTATCTAGAGGATTTTTATCAAGACATGCAGCGATGGTCTTTTAATTTGCAGATCTACTTTCTCAACAGTCGATTCAAGCAAATTCTCGATATCCAAAATGGTGATCATACGGTGATTCAGGATAGAACTATCTTTGAAGACGCAAAGATATTCGCACCGAATCTTCACCATATGGGCTTAATGACTCTTAGAGATTATACCAATTACAATTCTTTGTTTGAGACGATCAGCTCCATGTTCAATCCTCCCGATTTGCTTATCTATTTGAAGGCAAGCATTGACACACTGGTTAATCAGATTCAAAAGCGTGGTCGTGAATATGAGGAGAGCATCAGAACCGATTACCTCCGTGGTCTTAATGAGTATTACGAAGAATGGATTGAGAGCTATGATCTGGGACCTTTGCTAATTGTGGAGGTGGATAAATACAACTTCGCAGATAAGCCTGAGGATCTTGATGTCATAAGCAATATTATTGCTCAGCGACTGGCTGACTTAGGTTTTGCAAGCGACCAAAAAGTACTTTAGGTTCGGAATGTTGCTTCGAACAAATCGAAGAAGACTATCGGGCCACTGTGATTCTTTTTACAAAACTACCTTCTGGACTCTGAATGCGCATCAGATAGATACCTTCTGCGAGATGGCTGAGGTTCAAGCTTCTTTGGTGGTTGTTTTGAATCCGCCATGAACAGGATACCTCTCTTCCATGCATGTCCACCAAAGAAACATTACAAAGGTCCAGATCAATTGGACTATTCAAGTGCAATTGCTGGCCTGAAGGAATAGGATACACATCGAAGTACTCGCTTAGGTTACCATCAATCGAAAGTGGGGTGGCCAGGAGTTCATAGTTTTGGGAAAATTTGCAGCCTATCGAATCGGTGATGTTGAGCGAATAGATGCCTGCCGATAGGCTTTCGATGGCGAAACCGGTAGATTCATTCTGATCATTCCAAAGAATTTCATATGGTGGTGTACCTCCTGCCAGTGATCCGATTGCAATTGAACCCAGATCAGTTTCGGTCGGCTGGACTACTGTCACTTCAATTTCAAAAGCAGGGGGTTCTTCGATGGTGAATTCCTCTTCGGAAAAGCAGCCTGCATTGATGGAGGCCTTTAGGACATAGTTTCCAGGGCTTAGTGCTTCTGTTGGAGCGATTTGCTGACCGCTTTCTTTATATAAGAGCAGAGAAACTTGATCCTCCGGGCTCAAGATCTCATCGATATAGTAATTGTAAGTGCCATCATTGTCGCCGGGGCAAGGTGAGTTGATCGGTGTTACGACGAGTGTAGGTCCAAAGTCAACAACAACCTCAACAGAATAACTTAGGCTGTTTTCACCTGCAAAGTTGGCAGAAGTCATTGTGACTTCATAAGTCCCCGACTCCGTGTAGTTGATCGACGGGTTTTGTTCAGAGGATTCAGATGGGGTGCCTCCTTCAAATTGCCACTGCCATTGGTTTGGTGAATTGAAGGAAGTATCCGAAAACTGGAGCGGCTCTCCATTGCAAAGTGTGGTATTGCTAAATGTAAAGTTTGCTACAGGAGCATCGGGCACCCGTTCTAGTTGTGTGTCAAAGCTCAGTTCTTCATCCGCTGTCAATTCCAGTGTATGCTGTTGAGAAATGTAGGCTGGGGCTGAGATGATAATCTCGTAGCTGTTGGATCCTGGTGCAGCGGTTTTGTATTGCCCTTGCAGGTTCGTTCTCGTATTGTTGGTGTCAAGGATTGGGTTTACAAAGTCTACTCTGGCTTGATTGATCGGCTGTCCAGAAGTGGCATCGGTGATCGTACCCGATAGATAGGCACCTTGAGGCATGTTATCGCTGCCAAGTATGTATAGCCCGATCTGTCTATCAGCAGCCAGGATATTGGTGGAAGGCAAGAGCGGATATACGCCCCAGCATCCTTTGTATCCAGGTCCCTCATGATCGATTGAAGTATCGTAATAGCCGACTTCTACTAAGTTGTCCGGACGAGTCACATCCAGCACACGGACCCCATCTGTGTAGTATGAAATGTAGATTCGTTCATCAAGATAGAGCAGATTATGAGGTATGACCTTTTCCCCCGGACTGCTTTGATATCTGTCTAGTTCTTGCATATCGAAGACATCCGATACATCGTATGCTGCCACGTAAGAATCTTCCTTTTCGTCCGCAGTAAACATGACTGAGGTGTCGTCATTGGGCCAGCAAGCATGAGCAAAATCACTTGGTGTCGGAATCGCAGACAGGATGAATGGGTTCTCTTTGTCGCTGACATCAACTGCCGTCAAAGTACCTTCGTAAATTTCTGCCGCCCACATGGTATCAGCCCTAACAAAGGCATCATGTATATAGTGCTCCAAATAGGCTCCCACAGGTTTTGGATTAGTTGGGCCAAATCCATCTTCACTTTCATTGAGATCCACGATCATGGCCCCTCTATCGTGCGTAGAAATGGAGCCATCTGCATTATTGTGTCCAATGAGGTAGGCAAAGCCGTTTTCATCAATAAAGATATTGTGCGCCGATGAGAATTCGCCTCCAGCGTCCCACATGTAGCTATTGATGCTGCCGGGTAGGTTTTGCATATCGATGATCAACAAGCCGTCCGATTCTTCATTGACCACATAGGCGTAGTGTTGCCAGGTTTTCATATCTCTCCAGGTGCTCTGAGGGCCGGGTATGAAGTGCAATACTTCAGGCTGATAAGGATCTGTTAATTCGACGATGCTGGTGCCGGTCTGCTGGCCAACAATCGCATATTCTCGACCCTCGGCAGCGTAACCGTACACATCGTTGCAATCCAATAATGGTACAATTGACTTGACTTCGAGTTCGGTTTGCGCATGCAGCGCAAAACAAGAGAGAATGACTATTGCAAGAAGGCTTATAGATTTCAAGGTCGCTATTTTTATTGTTGCACTTAATTGAATCACAAATCGAGCCATTTGTCACTGCTACGAAGGGCCTATTCTACCCAATCAGCGACGAAGAGCTCGGTGTATCTTGTTTGCCCGTCGGCGAATAAAGCTTGCCTTCAATGCCGTTTATGCACAACTTGAATGGCAATAATTTGGTAGATTCATGATTCGAGCAGAAGATCAGCTTTTTAACTGAGGGATTGAAGAACCGCGCCTGGTTTGCTCCAACTAGGTCCGTGATTTGACGAAGAATGGTTCTCTCAAATAGTGTAAAGCCAGTCTCCGATTAGTTTGAGTTTTTTTTGGTTCTATTGATAAATGCTAGCGATTAATTTTCTTGCACTTGCGCGATTTCTAAACTCGCAGAGATATATTCCCTGCCAGGTGCCCAATGCTAGTCTTCCACCTGTAATGGGGATAGTTGTGTTGCATCCTACCATGGAAGCCTTGATATGGGCTGGCATATCATCCAGACCCTCAGCGGTATGTGTGTACAAATGATTGCCCTCAGGGACGATTCGGTTGTAGCTGCTTTCGAAGTCAGCCAGTACGCTGGGGTCAGCGTTTTCATTGATTGCAATACCAGCCGAAGTATGAAGGATAAACAGGTGTAGTAATCCTGTATCCGGCAAGGGGCCAAGTTGCTGAAGTAGCTCTTGAGTAATCAAGTGAAAACCTCGACGCTTGGGCAAAAGGGTGATTTGCTTTTGAATGAGCATTCAGAATTTTTTGATCAAAGTTAGGCTTTCTGAAGCGAATAAAACAAAAAAGGCCCAATCCTAAGATTGGGCCTTTAGACAGAGGGATTTGTCTTCTCATGTGGTTATGGGCCTATTTAGCCCGCTGCATTCTTGCTGGACGCTTGGCGTCTGCATTTCTGCTTGCATTTCCTTTACGACTTTTTTCGATGATCTCCTGAAAACGTTGTGCCTGCTGTTCATTAAGCACATCTTCAATGATCTTTTGATCTGCTTGTTCTCTTAACTCACGAATCTTTTTTCTCTTTGTTTCCCCATCCATCATGGTTTGCTTGTAAAGCTCTCTGATTTCCAAATGGTTGGCCAATTGAATCTTGTAGACCTCTTCCTTTTGTGCTTCAGACAGACCAAGTGATTTGAAGAGTCGATCTGCGACCGATTGTGCCCTTGCTTCAGCGGTTCCGCTACCTCGCTTGTGGTCATGGATTTTTTTGCTATGCCCATGATCGGGTGTCAGCTTTACTTTTTCTACTGGTTTTTGTTCTGCCTCAGCGGCTCCGTCTTGCGCTACAGCAGCTGTAGAAAGCAAAATCGCAAGGGAGAACAGAATGAACATTAACTTTTTCATGCATCTTTTATTAGGTACCACTCGGTAAATATCAGCTTAGTTGATCGTGATTTTGGCCAGTGGTTTAATTTCAGCAGCAAGTTAGGCAAAATCGTTCAGTTTGCTTGCTGGAGGGAGACAAAGTTTGTTGATTGTGGATGGTTGATTGTGGAT
>JAHDDV010000030.1:12678-27417 GCA_020629205.1 Chitinophagales bacterium
GTTTGCTTGCTGGAGGGAGACAAAGTTTGTTGATTGTGGATGGTTGATTGTGGATCGTTGTGTGGCAGATTTTATTAGCGCGGTGATTATATGAGTAATGATTATGGCTTGGCACGTGGCTTTGCGACATTCGGAGATGTCGCAGAACACTCAGGGTGGATGGTGCTGTGGTGTACTTTGGAGTGAATGCCTTGATTCTGTGAGGGGTAGGAGCGGAACGAGGCGCGGGGGATAGCGTCTGAGGCGTGTCGGATAGGGGCTGTGAGGAACGAGCAGACCATAGCCGGCACTAGCCGAAGCGCTAGCCCCAAGCTGAGTATTAGCGGATGACCCGACCCGCAGTGACTGGAGCAGTGCGCTTTAGCGCCTGTGGAAGGAACGGAGGGGCACAGCCAAATTAAAACAGACTGCCTTGCGTATAGATATCTCCATGGTCGAATTTCTCAATCAATTCTGGCTTATCAATGGCTACTTTGTTGACTTTTGTACTTACGGTGTGAAAGGTGAAATCGGACTCAGCGCCCGGTTTTAGTAGGGATAGCAGATCTTGCTCTGGAAAATGTGGGTTGAGCCAGTGTTTTTCTTCATTTGGATTGAGGAAGGCGGGCATTCTATGGTGTAGTTTTTTTAGTGTTTGATTCACTTGCGTAGTAATGATGGTGCAGGTGCGAATGATGATTCCATGAGGATTGGTCCATTGCTCGTAAAGTCCGGCAAGGGAGATGATTTTGTGCTTGGTGTGAAATATGAAATGTGGGATTTTCTTGCCACCGAGTTTCTGCCATTCGTAGAATCCAGTGCATGGAATCAGGCAGCGTTGACTGGCGAAAGCCTTGCTGAAAGACGGCTTTTGGGAGATGGTTTCAGAGCGGGCATTGATCAGTTTTGAAGCGATTGCAGGGTCTTTGGCCCAAGAAGGAATTAGCCCCCAATGTAGGACCGAAATCTTGTCTGGATGCTGCATGGTGATGGCTGGTACCGCCTGTGTCGGGGCTACATTGTATCTCGGTATGATGAGCTGCTCTTCGAGTTCAGCGTCATATCTTTCTTCCAGCGATTTTTTTGTTAGTCCGAGTGTGTATCTGCCGCACATGATGCTGATTTGTTTTCCTGTTAAATTAACTAAAAAAGCCGCTTTTAGCTCAGTGTCGATTGCTTTTGCGTGGTCAAAAGTGGTATTTTTACGCCGCTAACGGACAGCAGTGAGTGCCTTGTTAGTTCTTTTTCATTAAAACAATTCTCATGCAGAAGCACATTTGGGTTCTTGCCCTTCTGATAAGTAATATCTGTTTTGGCGCAGGTGATTTGCCAGATAATTTTCACGTGAGCAAGTTGGCCAATGGGCTGGAGTTGCTGGTGATTGAAGATAATTCTGTTCCACTGGTGACGGTTGAGATTGTGGTGCGCAATGGTGCTTATACGGAGACTCCGGAATATGATGGATTGTCTCATTTGTATGAGCATATGTTTTTTAAGGCTAATGAAGTGTATCCATCACAGGAGCAGTATATGGCCAAGGTACATGAGTTGGGAATTGTCTTTAATGGCACCACCTCGAATGAGCGGGTCAACTACTTCATGACACTTGGTAGTGATAAGTTGGAGGAAGGTATGCAGTTTATCAACGACGCGATTGAGCATCCCTTGTTTTTGAAAGAGGAGATGGAGAAAGAGAATTTGGTTGTTGATGGTGAGTTTCAGCGAAATGAAAGCGATTTGCAGTTTTTGCTGTATGATGCTCTTCAAAAGAGAATGTGGGGAGACAACTATAGTCGTAAGAACACGATTGGAGATCATGACATTATCAAGACGGCTACACCGGCGAAGATGAAGGAGATTCAGAAGAAGTACTATTATCCGAATAATTCCTTGTTGGCTATTGCTGGTGATGTGAATCATGAGGAGGTATTCAGACTTGCCGAGAAGATTTATGGTCAATGGGAGGCTTGTGATTTTGATCCTTTTGAGAAGTGGCCTATTCCCGAGATGGAACCCTTGAAAAAGGACATGTATTTTATTGAGGAGTCATCGATTGCTCCCACACCGATTGTGATGATGGGGTACCATGGCCCTGATACGCGCAACGATGTGCGCTCGACTTACGCGGCAGATGTCTTGTCGTTTATTTTAAGTCAAAAGACCTCTACTTTTCATAAGGAGATGATAGAATCGGGCCTGGCTCGTCATGCTGACATGTCGTATTATACTTGTAAATATACAGGACCAATTTCAATGACTTTGGTTCCCGATCCTGCTCGTATCGGAGAGGCTACTGAAGCTTTGTTGGCTCAGGTAGAGAAAATGGATCAGGATGATTACTTCACAGATGAGCAGCTGGAAACAGCGAAGAACCTCTTGGTTATTTCAGATGCTTATGGCAGCGAGAAGACTTCGGATTATCTTCACACGGTGACATTTTGGTGGGCTTCTGCGAGTATTGATTACTATACTGGATATGCAGAAAATGTGAGAAGTATAACTCGTGAAGACATCAAAAAGTATGTACGTACATATCTGCAGGATCAGCATTATGTGCTAGGGGTGATGGCTAATAAGGAGCAGAGAGCAGCGGCCAAATTGGATGCCTATATCAAATCTCAGTCAAAGTAAAATTTCAAATAGAAAGCAAAATGAAGAATGTAACAATATTTGCACTATTACTGGTCTTTGCTATGACGGCGAATGCGCAGCAAAAGGCAGCAACGCTCAAGAAGGATGGTCCGGTAATCAAGCGGAGCACCAATACCATGACCAAGATGCGGCATGCAGAGACAGGACGTACTTCTGGGAGGTTGGGGGAGTATGAATTGGGAATGGCAAAGAAGATTAAGGAAAGTGGCATAACTCAGAGCACCATTCATGATATTGATGTGATCGCCAAACCCTCGACCAAGCAGGTAGTTAGTTTGAGGATGTATATTCGTGGGGGTACGGCAAATTTTCCCAAGCAGCAAGAAGGGATAGAGGCCTTGACGATGGCCATGTTAACGGAAGGTCTGACGACGAAGTACAGCAAGGAAGAATATTTTGGAAAGCTGGAAAGTACTGGGACTAGTCTGAGTGCGGATAATCAATATGATTATTCCTCGATGAATTTGAAGTGTCTGAAGTCTGATTGGGATACGGCGATTGACTTGTTTGATGCGGCGGTCTTTTATCCGGACTTTCGGGAACAGGATTTTGAACGAATTCGTAATCAGATGATTGCTGCTGCTCAACAATCAAGTGCTGATCCAGATGTGTTTCTTCGAAATGCAGCCATGCAGCATACCTTTGATGGGATGAATTACGCAAAATTGATGGAGGGCACAGAGGAAAGTCTGAAGGCTTTATCTCTCCAGGATGTGAAGGATTACTATGCAAAGATCATTGCTAAGAACAAGCTATTCTTTGTCTTGGTGGGAGATGTGGAAACGGCTGATTTGGAGCGTCAATTGGGACCATCACTGTCGCGATTGGAGCCCTTCATAGATCGCGGGCAAAATGAGCAGGCCATGAGTCTTAGCAAGAATGAGTACAAGATTTTGGAACGAGAGTTTGAGACCAATTATATCCGTGGGTACATGATGGCTCCTCCTGTTGGTTCTGCTGATGAATACGCGTTGAGGTTGGGGATGTCTATTCTTAGTGAGCGTTTGTTTTTGGAAGTGCGGACCAAGCGAAACTTGTCCTATGCACCGAATGCATTTTACCCAACGAGTGTGATTGGCAATCCCTACCTCGCCGTGTATGTGACGACGATAGAGCCGGATACAACAATCAAGGTAATCAAGCAGGAGATTGAGAAATTGCGTACTCGTGGTTTTACCGATAAAGAGGTATTGGACAAAAAAGGTGGTTGGTTGACAATGCATTATATGAATCAGGAAACCAATGATGCTCAGGCAAGTTCCCTGGGTTTGGCACATATGGCCTCCTCATGGGAGAAGAGTCTAACGATGCCAGAGAAAGTGCAGGCTTTGACGGCTGCGGATTTGACAAAGGCATTCAAGAAATACACCGATTACATTAGCTGGACCTATGTGGGTATTAAAGATGATGTCGATCCAAAGGTTTTGCTGGCTCCCTGATCATTAGATCTTAATTGAAAAACGGTAGGCCCTTTGCACTTCAGTGCAAAGGGCCTTTTTGTTTGAAATGCCTGCCTCCGGAATTAGAATGCGAAGCCAATCTTGATCGTAGCATCAAAGCCGATCTTTTGTTGCGTATCCGTTTTCAGGTCGATAAAAGGTCCCGCTTCATCGGTCTTCTGAGTGATGTCCATTTGGTTAGTCACCTCTCGGGTTTTGTAAGTGATTTTGTTGTTTTGCCAGCTGGTTCCTGTGGCTACATCAACATACAAGCCTTTCCAGATATGCTTTTGGAATCCGATTCGTGTTCCGATTGCAACATTGTTTTCTTGCAGGGCTTTGTCAAACTCAACCTCAGCCAAATTGGTGTTATAACTGACATATTGTTTGCTGCGACGTTCGTACTCTACAAAGGTGGCATAGTATGGGCCACTAGGCGCAGCCATGGTTTGTCCATTGCTTAGGACGTAATGCCTAAACTCCGGTGCAATAGCAAAGCCAAATTGCTTGTTTTTTGCAAATTCCGCCTCATTAAACTCCTGAATCGAACGATTCGTGTAGGTAGTGTTGAAAACAAAGCTGAATTGATCCGAGACATTCCTTTCATAGCCGATCTTGTAGTCGTGTTGTGCAAGCGCTACTAAATCCACCTTGAAGAGGTTAGTGCTCTTTTGGCAAGGACTCTTCTCTTTTTTCTGTTTCCCTTTTCTGATTTCAATTCCTTCCTGTGCATTCAATTCGCTGGTGCATAGCGCAGCGAGGCACAGAAGGATAAGCCATAGATTCTTCATGAACATTTATATTTCTGATTAGATAAAATGTCGAAATCTGTGGCGTGTCTGTATGTGTTTATCTATGCTTGATGGTAGGAGAGATGTTGAATGGTGATGTGCTATGATCAAATATGGTGCAAGAAATGTCTGTAGGGTCTTCCTGAACAATTCTTTTTTTTGCAGGATTTCTTAAGTCTCTCGCTACCTATGACTTGTAGCGAAAAATAAAATTGAGAGAAAATTGCCTTGTAGTAGCTTGGTAGGGAGCTTTGCGGGAATTGTCCAGCATTTGATGTGGACTTGTACAAAAAAAACATGGGTTTCCGATAGGGAAACCCATGTTTGATTAAATTGGCAGTGAGCAATTTTTTCGAATCTAATTTGTCACCACAAGTGCTTCAAGATTTTGCATATCACGCACCAATAGCTGGTGCTTTCTGATGTAGATTAAGTTCAGGGATTTGAGTTTGTTGAGCACAGTCGTCACGGTCTGTCGCGACGTGTTGGTCATTTGCGCAATCTCCTTGTGTGTAAAGAAACGTGGGAGGAACATCTCATAGCCAACCCGATAGCCATTTTCCTTTACCAATTCAATGAGCAGCTGGATAATTCTGCTTTGCGCATCATTAAAAACTAAAGTTTCCAGTCGGCGGTGCGTTTTTAATAGCTTTCTGCCGATAATTTGTGTGATGTCGAAGCAGAGGTTATTGGTGTCGTCCATCTTTTTCTGCAGCATAGCTAGCGGAATCTGGTACACTTCTGTGTTATCGTCGATAACTTGTGCGAATTCTGAGCGTTTTTCTTCACCGAAGATCACTTTTTCGCCTAAGATGTCACCTGACTTCAATATAGATGTAATGATTGACCGCTCTTCCCCAGGATAAAGCCCTGTTCTTATCAATCCGTTCTTAATTACATATAGATGCTTGGACGGATCTCCAGGCATAAACAGAAATTGGTTCTTTTTGTAAGAGACTGGCTCCAGATGGTCAAAAAAGCCCATGCCAGCCAAGGGCAATGGTGTTTCCTCAATCTTTGCTCTCTTAAGATAACTCTGTGATGCGGTAACCATGACGGTGGGATTTAGTGATGAAGTCTAAATTTGAACTCAGGTAGTGTCACTTTTCTTAAGTCCCTTTAAACTAACCAAGAAATGCAAGAGAAAAAAAAGCGAAAACTGAACCAAATTGGTTTTTTAAATCACAGTTATGGTCTTTAAGTCAGCAAAAAGCCTATCTTTAAGCCAATTGCTGCGGAAAATTGATTGGTGTTTAAATTGGATAGTGTTGGCAGTGAAAAATGTTCACGATATTTGGTTTTTGATCTTTTATTGTGTGGCTTAATGTATTGATTATAAGTGTTTTAGTTTAAAAAAGTATTGGATTTATGGCTGTAAACACCAGTTTGTTCGAATTGATCAAGTCTTTGGACTCAGGAGAGTTGAGGTACTTGCGTTTATATAGTGTTAAATATCACCGAAAGGGAAAAAGTAATGCTCAGAAGCTCTTCGATGCCGTTTTGCAGCAGGAAGAATACGATGAAAAGGCACTCAAAGAGAAATTCAAGGGCGAAAAGTGGGTCAAACACTTTGCTTCAGAAAAGAAGCACCTTTTTGACACCATTGTTCGGGGACTAGCAGATTATGAACAAGTCAATGCAAAAAAAGACGACATTTTGACTTTGCTGGTTCGTGTGGAGGTTTTATACAAGAAGAGATTATATCCGGCTTGTGCAAAATTGATCAAGAAGGGCAAGAAGCTGGCCTTGGATTATGAGTATTTTGAGTATGTATTCCACTTGAATCACTTGCAGTCACGCATTAGTCTATACCTTCCCGATTCCTCAAGTCGTGTGGACACCTTGAAGGAGCATCGGCGGCTCATTAAGGTATTAGATAACCTGAATGAGTATCAGATTCTGTACGAGATGGCCTATGACCTGCATTTGGAGCAAGAGAGTCTTGACCGGGTTCGTGTGGGCCTGAAGGCCGTGATGTCTCATCCTCTTATGCAGGGTGTTGAGCAAGGCTTATCCTACTCAGCCAAGAAATTGTACTATTCCATTGCTATGATAAACTACTGGACCTTGAATCAGCGGGAGCAGTCCTACGAGTTTGTCATCGCATCCATTGAGCTTACGGAAGCACATGAAATGATGCTGCGCAGTCGTATCTACAACTATGTTTCTTCCTTGACAAACCTCGCCTACCTTCAAGCGGATTTGTACAAGATAGATGACTGTGAGCAAACACTGGAAAAGTATCGAGCGCTGCCCACAAAGTATGAAAGTGAATTTAAGGACTCACAGTCCCTGATCATGCATAAATTGCGCGGTTTTACAGTGGAGGCAAATCTCTGCAAACGGACTGCAGACATTGACAAGATTCTCGCTCTGATACCAGCAGTGAGGGCAGAGGTTCTAGATAAAGAGTCCAATTTTATAACCGTTGAAGTGATGCAGCTTTATTGTGATTTGTCCTACAATTGCCTCGTGGCTGAACGACAATCAATTGCCATCGATTGGTACAATCAGATCAACAAGATTATGGATGAGGATGTCTTGCCCGGTCTCAATGCTCAATCCCAGTTGGTCAATCTCCTCGCTCATTATGATTTGGGTAATCACGATCATGTCTTGTATCTAATTCACGCGCTACGTAGATACATGAGCCGATGTGGTATGATTACAGAGCAGTGGCAGCCAGTATTTCGATATCTGGTGGAGCTTAATCAAGCTAAAGTGCACAATCATCCCAAGGCGAACTCTGATTCACTTCTGCGCCAATTCCTGGACTACTTGGAAGCAAATGACTGGGATAATGAGATTATAGATGAACACAGCGTCAATCTCGCGGTTTGGCTAAGAAGCAAGGTGCAAGGCGAAAAGATGGCCGATATATTGCATCGCAATCTTGAACAGGAGCTGCAAATAAGGGAGCCCAAAGTCTCTTCATCCGCATCGTGAAAAAGGCGTTCTAAGGGTTGATCCGGTACGGAATTCTCAGTAGGAAAACATCGACCTAAGCCAAAGCAGGTATGATTTGTGCTGGCAAATCGCAGAGCTTCAGGCTATTGTACCAGCATCGGTGACCAACCTTGTTGCAATAGTCCTATCTTTGACTCGATTTTCCAACAGCCGGATATTCCGACTGTTTCCATTAACGCAACATCAATCCATGAACGCTCGTGCATTAACAATTCTGGGACTACTGCTCCTTTGGATGGGCTTATGCTGGTATTATTACACTTGCCAAATTAAGGGTCTATGTGATGGCTCCCGAAATGCAACAACAAGTTCAACTTCGGCCATTTCGAATTCCGGTTCCAAACAAGGTCCCTTGAGCTTCAATTGGTCCAAGGAGGCTCCAGTAACTTCCAAGGAGTTTGCCAAGTACAAGCAGGACATCCTTTCCAAAGCTACCAATGACAACATCCTCGAGATTAGTGGTTGGTATACCGAGCAGGAAGCGAACAATACCTCATTCGCTAACCTCGGACTTGCAAGGGCAGAAAAGGTGAAGCAGCTCTTCAAAGATAAGATTGACATTTCCAGAATTCGGACCACAAGCAAGCTCGTTCCTACCCGAGATCATATGCGGAAGAATAGCTTTGAAGGAATTGAATTCAAATTCATGGACAAACAGGTTACTGGCAATAAAGCCGATCGTCCGATCATGTTTGCCTGCAACAGTGCCGAGGCGGTGACGAACAAGAAGTTCCTCAGCTACAAAAACCGGGTATCAGGCGAGTTGAAAAATGACAAGAAGCTGGTCATCACAGGAATCTATCGAGACTCGGAAACCAACAATACCAAATACGAGAATCTAGGTATCGCACGGGCAGAAGAGATGAAAAAGCTTTTCACTCCCAAGGTGAAAGGATCGCTCATTGAAACTGCTTCAAGATTGCTCAAAGGACAGCCATGTCCTGAGGGAATGTTTGAAAGCGTTGACATCAAAATGACCGCCCTTGATGGTGGCAAAGCTCCTACAGTAACGCAAGGCAAAGCCAAGGTCCAGAAAATTAAAGATGGTGTCCGTATCTACTTCGCATCCAATTCTACTCAAAAGCAAGTAGATCCCGCCATAGATAAGTACTTGACAGAGCTGGCAGCCGATATGAAATCCACAAATAAGAAGATCCGTATTGTTGGTCATACCGACAACCGAGGAGAAGCAGAGCCCAACAAGGCGCTCGGACTCAAAAGAGCCAACTCTGTGCGCAATCTCCTGGTCAAGAAAGGGGCTTCTGCTAGATTGATTTCTGTCGATAGCAAAGGAGAAACTGCCCCAATTGCTGACAACGAGACCGACAATGGAAGACAGCAGAATCGTCGGGTCGAAATTCTATTTAAGTAAAAACTCAAATCCCACTATATTATGTTTGAAAATGTAACTAGTCGATATGACATGACGGATGCAACATTTGAAATCCTCATTATGTTGCTCGTGGCTGCTATCCTTGGATACCTTTTGCGATATCTGCTGGGTGGCAAGGCCGGAATCCCAACCGAGAAGTACGAGGAGTCCGAACGTGAGCGCGGCAAAGCCGTCAGTGAATTGCAGAAATACAAGTCAGACCACAATAACCTGATGACCCGGTTTACCTCGATGGAGGGAGACTACAAAGGGCTTCAAAACAAGCTCTCCTCTGCTCAGGGTTCGACCAATGAATGGAAAACCAAGATGGCGGCGCTCGAAAGCGAGAAGGCTGAGATAGAAACGGAGCTGAAAAGAATCAAGACAGAAAAGAACTCCTGGGAAAAGGAATTGAACAAGCATAAGGCCGTTAGCTCTGGTTTTGATGCCAAGTTGCAAGCCATTCAAACCGAGAAAAAAGCGATTTCAACCAAATATGGTATTCTCGAGAAGAGCTATGCGGAAGTCAACCCTAAGCTAGCTGCTTCCGAGAGCAAGATTCGTGAGCTTGAAAACAAGCTGACCTCCTGGGAAAATCAGGAGCAAGAATGGAAAGGCAGATTGACCGTTGCTAAAAGCGAGGTGTCTGACCTGCAGGCTGAGCTCAACAAGATCAAAGAGAGCAGCGGCGGCTGGGAAGGTAAAGTGGCTAAAGCAGAAGCCGAAAACCGAGAGCTGAAGGTGCAACTCAATAAATGGGAAGAAAACGGTGCTGATTGGCAGAAGAAAATAAAGGCCCTTGAAGCCGATAATGCCAGCATGAAGAAGATGAACGAAGATAAGTCCACCGAGAGCGAAGTGGCTTTACTCGAAGAGCAAAAGCTCACAGCAGAGCTGAAAGCCAAGCTTGCCGAAGCTGCCAAGAATAAGGGCGACGGAGATGAGAGCGAAGCACTCAAGCGCGAGATCAACGAGCTCAAATCGCAGCTGGATGTTGCCGATGCCAATGCTTCGAAGGTCAAGAAACTGAGCGCTGAAGTGGAAGATCTACGTGAACAATTGGCCGAGGCCAAGAAAGGTGCTTCATTAGGTGTAAAGGCAACTGGTACTGGACTGGCCGCTTCTCTAGTGAGCAAGGCGGTCGAGACAGGAAAGAAGGACGACCTAAAAGTGATCGAGGGGGTAGGACCGAAAATCGAAGGTCTACTCAACAACGCAGGATTGAATACCTGGGTGGAGGTTTCTCAAGCAGAAGTGGATTTCCTCCGAAAGATCCTCGAAGCCGCAGGAAGCCGCTACAGAATGCATAACCCGAGCACTTGGCCGGAGCAGGCAGGAATGGCTGCTAATGGCAAATGGGACGAGCTGAAGGAGTATCAAGACTTCCTGCAAGGAGGCAAGAAGCCTGAGTAAGACTGGCTACAACAGAAAATCAATAGGGGAGAAGCCAAAAACTTCTTCCCTTTTTTTGTCCTACGTTTTTTCGCGAAAAAGCATAGCTTTGCACACATTTTTGATCCTAATTAAGTTAAGATGGAAGTAGATAAGAACTCACAACTCTATAAAGTAAGGCATTCACTGGCCCACGTGCTGGCACAGGCAGTGCAGAAGTTGTATCCTGGCGTTCAACTAGGCTTTGGCCCCCCGATTTCAACGGGTTTCTACTATGACTTCGATTTTGGCGAGCATTCTTTCTCCGACACCGAGTTCAAAGGGGTCAAGAAAGAAATGATGAAGATCATCAATCAAAAACAGCCTTTCGAAAGGCTCGAATTCAACTACGAAGAGGTCAAAGACTTCCTCGCCAAGGAGATGCCGGATCAGCAGTATAAGATGGAGAACATCGACCGATTGCATGAGCAAGGCCATACCAATTTTAGCTTCTATCGCAATGGCCCCTTCATCGATCTATGCGAGGGCCCGCACGTAGAGCACACCGGCGAGCTACCGGCAAAAGCATTCAAGCTCGATAAGGTAGCAGGGGCATATTGGCTGGGTTCCGAAAAGAATCCGCAGCTTACCCGCATCTACGCAGTGGCCAATGAAACACGCGAAGAGATGGACGAATTCCTCGCTCGCCGTCGAAATGCAGAGAAGTTTGATCACAAAAAATTAGGTAAAGAACTCGGTATATATTACTTCGATAATATTGTAGGAAAGGGACTTGCGATGTGGTTGCCCAATGGCACCATCGTTCGAGATGAAATCGAAAAATTCGCCCGCGAGATCGAGTTCGAATACGATTATAAAAGGGTCGTCACTCCACATATCACAAAGGACGAACTCTATCACAAATCGCAGCACTTGCCAGCCTACGAGGATGACATGTATCCGCCGATGACGCTCGCTGAAGACGAAGGGGATACCAAGTATTACCTGAAGCCGATGAACTGCCCGCATCATCACTTGATCTACTCTGCAGAGCAGCATTCCTATCGCGATCTTCCGCTACGTTTGGCAGAGTACGGAACTTGCTATCGCTACGAGAAATCTGGTGAGCTAAGTGGTCTGATCCGGGTACGTGCCCTGACCATGAATGATGCACATATCTATCTCCGCCTCGATCAGTTTGAGCAGGAGTTTAAGAGCATCATCGAGATGTACCAAAAGCTCTACGATACCTTCAAGCTGAGCGAGTACTCCTTCCGTCTCTCCATTAGAGGCAAGGAAAATGAGCACAAATTCAAAGGTGATCCTGCCATGTGGGACAAAGCCGAAAAGCTGCTTCAAAAGGTCATGGACGATATGGGTCTCGATTACTTTGTGGGCGAAGGCGAAGCTGCTTTCTACGGTCCCAAAATCGACATCCAGTTCAAGAACCTAATGGGTCGCGAAGAGACGGTTTCTACCATTCAAGTGGATTTCCTCTCCGGTCAAAACTTCGATCTCAAGTACATCGATGCAGAGAGTAACGAACAGGTGCCGGTCATCATTCACCGTGCTCCTCTGTCGACACACGAGCGCTTCATTAGCTTTATCATGGAGTACTACGGAGGGGCTTTCCCGACCTGGTGTGCGCCCGTTCAGTTGGCGATTCTCCCGATCTCGGAGCCACATTTGGACTATGCCAAGGAGCTAGCGGCCGAGCTAAAGAAAGACATGATTCGCGTGAAGCTCGACGATTCTTCGGCCAGCTTCGGCAAGAAGATCCGAAACAACATCACCGCCAAGATTCCAAATTTGCTGATCCTTGGCGACACCGAAGTTGAAGACAATTCCGTTACCCTTCGCCGCTATGGTCAAGAGGAGCAAGTCACCATGCCTCGCGCCGAATTCATAGCCATGCTAAAAGAGGAAATCAAAGACAGAAAGATGCTTCGAGAGCCAATGGGTTCAATCATCTAAGAAAGGGAGCATATTCTACGTTTTCTTTATTTGGAGCCCAGCTGCATAGTCACGTAGCAGCGACCCTCCCGTGTTACGCTAATACTCAGCACCTACCTGGCTGCTACAGCTCAGCTACTAGCGTCTCCTCCTTCGTCGGAGCCACTATTAGCTGGCTTCCGCGACGCCATGTAGGCACTTCGTTCCGCTTCACCCGGGGCTAATTTTCACCGCCTTTCGGTCGCGGTGAGGAAGTCCAAACAATCAACAATCAACAATACACAAGAAGAAATCACAGCACCCCCTCACAAACAAGCCCTCGAATCAAAATTAGGCCTCCAACTCAGCAAACTGCCTAGCCACCTCAGCCACAACCTTCCCAAGCACATCATCAATCGCAAGAATCTCCGAATCACCAGTCTGGCGAATCTTCATCTCCACACCACCATTTTTGATCGAACGCTTAGACACAGTCAATCTAATCGGGCAACCCACTAGATCAGCATCGCTGAACTTCACCCCAGCAGTCGCCACCTTGTGGCCACGGTTGTCATAAAGCACCTCAACACCTTCCTTGCGCAAAGACTCGTAGAGCGCATCGCTGTGTCCACTGATTTCTTCATTCTCCATCAATGACACCAGGTGTACTTGGTACGGTGCCACAGAAATCGGCAATTTGATTCCGTTCTCATCATTGTATTCCTCGATCAAGCAGGCCAACAAGCGACCAACACCAATTCCATAGGAACCCATGATGATTGGCTGTGGTCTTCCGCCAGTATCCATGAAAGTAGCATCCAATGCCTTGGTGTATTTGATACCTAGTTGGAAGATGTTACCTACTTCCACGCCACGTACCGCTCTGAGCTTGTCCTCAGGACCCTTGGCATCCGGAGCAAGCGCCCCATCAAAAGCCGCTACGATGTCGCCAACTTGGTCCGCCTCATAATCGCGACCATAGCAGGCATTCTTCAAGTGATAATCCACTTCATTGGCACCTACTACCAGATTGTTGGTCTTGGCAATCAGATCATCTACGATGATGGTACACATTTCTCGATTAGCACCGATAGGAGAGGCGAAACCTGGCTCCAGACCAATGGCCTTGATCTCAGGTTCGGTAGAAGGACGCATTTCCGTAGCACCGATCATCTTTTGAATCTTGATCTGATGTACTTCCATATCGCCACGAACGACGGCGACGATGACATGCGGCTTTTCCTCCTTTTCTATAGTGAAGAACACTGCCTTACCAAAGGCACTTGCAGGAAGCTGCATAAACTCCTGCAGTTCTTCAATCGTCTTTGCAGCCGGTGTATGCACTTTTTCAAGCTCTTGCGGCTCCGCTTCAACAAACTCTTTTTTGAAAGTAGCCACTTCCTTGTTGGCCATATAGCCAGTGTTATCGCTGATGAAGATGGTATCCTCACCGATCTCTGTCACGTACATGTACTCATGAGCTACTTTTCCACCCATCATTCCCACATCACTCTCAATCGCGATAACAGGAAGACCAGCTCGTTTAAACATGCGGAAGTAAGCATCGTAGTGGTTTTGGTACTGCTTTTCCAGACCCTCCCAGCTAGTATCCAGAGAGTAAGAATCCTTCATCACAAACTCCCGAACACGAATCAATCCGCCCCGAGAACGAGCCTCATCTCTAAATTTGGTTTGCAACTGATAGACGAGCAATGGCAATTGCTTGTAGCTACTCACTTCAGTACGAGCCAGATCAGCCACCACTTCCTCGTGGGTCATAGCCAATACAGCGGGACGATCAGTTCGATCCTTAAAACGAACCAGGGAATCGTCGATATCATCGTATCGACCAGTTTTTTTCCACAGCTCTGCCGGATGTACCACGGGCATGCTTATTTCCACTCCACCGATGCGATCCATCTCCTCTCTCAATATGCCTTCGACTTTCTTAAGGCTTCGTTGTCCGAGATGTAGATAGGAAAAAATACCTGCGGCTAATTGTCGAATATAGCCAGCGCGAAGTAACAAATCATGGGAAGCCAAATCAGCCCCATGTTGCGCTTCTCTAAGGGTTGTTCCGAGTAGCTGTGAATATTTCATAATTGTTCTGTTTATGTCTCCGGTCAAGAGACTATTCGTACGGCCTGCAAAGATGGCAATATTTTAATAATTGCTAAGCACTAAGCCCATTTTTCCCTTTGCTGACTGAAGCCCAAAAAAGAAACCCCAGGGAAAA
>JAHDDV010000404.1 GCA_020629205.1 Chitinophagales bacterium
TAGCGGATAGCAGGACGGTCGTGGCCGCGTGACCATACCGCTTTGCTCCAAAAAACGGAACCTTGGTCTGCTATTAACCCGGCAGATGTGACCAATGCGCACGATGTTTGTCTCTACAACCCTGCTTTAATCAGGCAATTCCACCTTGCCAGCTCCTTTGCTATTGATGCTATTAAATATTGAATGTTGTCTGCAAAAGATACATCTGAACTTTCTGATGAGCAGCTGGTAGAGGGAATTCTACAAGGTGAGGCGCATTTACGTCAGATTCTATATAAGAGGTACTCCAACCTCATCTTCGGTCGCTGTTTTTCATTGACCAAGGATCACTCTGTATCTCAGGATTTGGCACATGATGTGTTTATCAAGATATTCCTGAAACTAGGTACCTTTAAGGGAAACTCCAAGTTTTCCCTGTGGGTGCACTCCATAACTTACAATCACTGTATCAACTACCTCAAGAAGAAGGCTCGACGTTCTGAGCAAAGTTTTGAGGAAACGGACCTTGAGGAGTTGGAGCAAGTCGGAGATGACCAAGAGGAAAAGTTGCTTTTAGAAATGCAGCTTCAGCAATTGGAAAGAGTCTTTCAGGAGCTGAAGCCGACTTATAAATCGGTCTTATTGCTGTATTATAAGGATCAACTTAGCATCAAGGAGATTTCTGCTGTGCTGATGATGGGGGAAAGCGCTGTAAAAATGCGTCTGAAAAGAGGTAGAGATCAATTATCTGAGGAGTACAAAAAATTGCACCATGGCTAAAAACAAAGAGGTGGATGAGCACCTGGCGGCCGTATTTACTAACCTATCCGAGCCGGATTGTCCACCTAAAGTGGAAACAGAGGTAATGACTACCATGAGTTACTTCAATGTACTAAATGACTTTGTAGAGGTCTTTGTGCTGGGATTTATGTCTGCCCAATCGGAAATGATATCGGCAGTTCTTAGTGATGATTCAGATGAAAAATAGGCATCATTGTGACCGGCCTACAGACATTCTGTCTCTATGGCGAGCCTCTCAATAATCAATAATATGGAAAAAGTTACAAACTGGACGGAGCTGATGATCGGTTCTTTGAGCGCTTTTGGCGAATCCTTTATGCGTTCTGTACCAATGATTTTGGGCGCCATTGCCATTTTGCTGATCGGATGGCTTTTGGCTAAACTAGTCTCTACAGGCGTACGCAAGTTATTGGAGGCCCTGCCTTTTGATGAGCTTGCTGACAAGATGCAGGTTTCTGATTTTCTTGGTCGTGCCAATGTCAAGATGCGCCCTTCGGCACTGATCGGAAAGTTTGTGTACTGGCTGCTTTTGCTGCTTGTGTTTATGACTGCTTCAGACGCCTTGGGATGGTCGGCAGTCACCAAGGAAATTTCCAACCTGATCGGCTATCTTCCACAACTACTCATTGCCGTTGTTTTCTTTATCATCGGTACATTTATTGCCACTTTTGTTCGCGACCTGATCAAGGGTGCGACCAGCTCATTGGGGATTTCGACTGGAAACCTCTTGAGTTCAGCCGTTTTCTATTTTCTAATGATCCTGGTTGCCTTGACTGCGCTGGAGCAGGCAGGATTTGACACGAGCATAATCACTTCCAATCTAATGCTCATCTTCGGAGCAATACTAGCTGCTGCTGCTGTCTCTTATGCCATCGCTTCAAAAAATGTAATGGAAAATATCATTGCAGGTTACTTCTCTCGCAAGACTTTCAATAAAGGACAAGAGATTGAAGTCGGCAATGTAAAGGGAAAGATCATCGACATGAATGCAACTTCTGTGACCATCGAGCAGGCCGGTGGTGATCATGTAGTGATCCCAAGCAACGATTTGATCACGAGCCAAACCACTATTAAAAAGGGCTAAAACAATTCATTTAAACTTCTCGCACTTACTCATTTTCCGGTCTTTTTTGAGGGCCGACATGGGGAATCTTTGACTATCGCTAAAGCTATTTTTTAAAGATTTACACACACATTTCAATCAATTATGAGAAACTATCAACCGCTACTTCTGGCATTGCTATGCTTGTTTGTAGCCACTGAGGTGAGCGCACAAGTATCAGGCATCAGCTATACTTTCTCTCCCTCGGCAGACTATGAGTTTCGAGGCAAGAAGACCGGGCTGGATGACGGCCTTATGCTAGGCGGCAAAATCGGATTTGGCTTCGGCCAGTTTTTCGAGCTAAGAGGACAATACATGACCTCCGCCAATCTCGAAACTAATTTCACAGACTTTGGACTACCCAACTTTGTAGATAGCCTGCAAACCACTCGCGAAGTGGACCTCAAGCGCTACGGCGGCGAGGTGAAAGCCAATCTTAGCAATGGGAAGCTGCTTCCCTTTATAACCTTGGGCACCGGTGTGCAGAGCATTCAGCTGGGCTCACAAGAGACACAAAAGCAAATCTATCTAAGTGCAGGCGCGGGTATCGTCGTGAGTCTGGCCGATCGCTACACTTTGACACTCGAAGCACGAAATACAAATTACCGATTCAATACCGGACGTCACCTGCTCACGGTGCTGGACCACGCTGAGTACGGTACCAATCCGGCTGACTTCGACTCAGAAGATCACAGCAACTGGGCCGCTTCTGCCTCCCTGCAGCTATACCTTGGCGGTAGAAGACCAGACAAGATGTCGGAGCTGGACAAAGCTTATTTCTCTTCCCTGACCAATGGCGTCAAAGGCCTTCGAGGTACCCTGGAGCCAGCTGCAGGAAAGATGTTTTTCCACGACGACCTGCCTTTTAGAGACACCTGGATGGCAGGGGTAAGCGCTGGCATGGACTTCGGGCCTTATGTTGGTATCCGTGGCTTCTATTGGCAAGGTTTGGAAGATGAAAAGCTCACCGAATTTGACAAGATTTCCATGTACGGTGGTGAGATGCGCATGCGCCTTAATACCAATACAGGTGTGGTGCCATTGCTGATGCTCGGTGGTGGTAAGATCGACATACAAGACGAGTACGTAGGTAAGAAAGTCCAGCAGGATTCTGTCTCTGTCGTATACAAAACCGATGACAAAGGTTTTGCCATGGGTGGGCTGGGACTCAACATTCCACTGAGCAACAACCTGAATGTCTTTGGAAGTGCCAGAGCTCTACTGACCTCCGGCACCCCGGTCGATGAACTGGATGAGCCAAGTGAAATCCAGACCAGCATGTTCTATTCAGCCGGTGTTCGATTGAGCTTCGGGCAGAAAGCAGACGACCCGAATGCGCTTGTGCAAAACAAGATGGATGCGGCCCTGGCGATCCAGCAAAGCAAGAACGATGAAGAAGCAAATCTACTGAAGACGCAGCACGAAGCGCGTGTCGTAGAGCTGGAGCGAAGACTAAATGAAGCCTACGAAGAGGCTGATCTCGAAAAGGTCGAAAGCCTGCAAAAGGAGAAAGAACTAGTTGAAGGTATCCTTACAGAATTGGATACCCGTGAAGCCAAGCGACGCAAGGCAGAGATGGAAGCTCGTCAATCTTCGGTGATCGGAAATGAAACAGGTAGTGTGATCAAGATGACGCCTGCGGAGTTTGAAAGCCTGATCGAAGAGATCAAGGAAAACCCGAATGGCCAGGTGGCAAGTCCGGTAGCACCCGTGCAAGATAATGCAGCTGTAGAGACCCTTCAGCAGCAGGAGATGAATCGTCGATTCAGCGAAATGGAGAAGATGCTGATCCAGATGCAAGAGCGTCAAAATAATGCCAAAGACAGTTCAGAATCCTCTGAAAAAGTTCCATCTGATGATTACAATATGGCGATGCTGGAGCTATTGCGCGAGATGAATAATAAGCTAGACAAGCAGGATAATGAACTTGCTGAACAGATGGAAAAGCAGACCAAAGAGGCTAAGAAGTCTCGCAAGCAGCAAGGTAAATGGATGAAGCAGCAGGACAAGGAGAATAAGCGTCAGGCACTGATTGAAGAACCAATGCTTGACAATTACATCGTGCAAGATGGCGAGCCGGTAAATCCAGACTTGCCAGAAGACTCCTTCTTCCGCAAGATAAAATACAACGGAATGTCCGCTTTCACAGGATTCAATCTGGGAGGCAGTAATACCTGGAATTTAGGACTTCGCTGGCATTATGGGCTTGGCGAAAAGCAGAAGCTTGAATTCATGCCGGAGGCTTTCTTCGGCGTGGGATCATCAGCCGCATATGGAATCACAGGAAACATCATTGTGCCCGTAAGCATCAAGCAACTGCCCGCTATGAAGCCCTACATAGGATCTGGTTTTGGTATTATGCAAATAGAGCAAGGCAGTAGCGAAAAAGCTCGGGGAGCATTTAATATCATTATCGGGTCCTATGTAAATGTTGGCAAAGGCCGCATGTACATCGACCTAACTGGTAGAAATCTATTCCGCAACAATCAGTTGATTGCGGGCTACCGACTACCATTCTAAACTAAGACATATTTTACATATGTAAATAGCCTTTTTCATCAGATTATGACACGAGAGAGTCGCTTCGGGATACCGGAGCGGCTTTTTTGTTTTTATTATTTGGCAGCGCAAGGGCATTAGGCCGTCGCAACGACCGTCCCGTGCTCCACTCTCACTCGGCACCCGGCTAGCTGTTCGTTGCACAGCCT
>JAHDDV010000405.1 GCA_020629205.1 Chitinophagales bacterium
GCCTTGCTCCTGTCCAAAGTGAACACACAAAAAAAGGGGGAAACCATTTGGCTTCCCCCTTTCTGTATTTTTAACAGGATCAGTTGATCTACTCAATCATCATTTTCTGAGTGCTGATGCCATCATCTGTCCAAATTTTCATCATGTACATTCCTGATGGCAAGCTTCCTCTTTCAAGCGTAAAGCTACTGTCATCGGCCAATTGGTCAAAGACTACTTTACCTGAAGCATCCATCAATCTAACTGTGTAAATCTTCTTCGAAGCATCATCCATCTGGATAGTAGCAGATACACTCATTGGATTAGGGAACACGTTGAGTGAGCTGTTGACCAGACTTTCGCTGTCCGTTGTCATAACAGTTCTGAAAGGATCAGAGAACTTCGGATCTTCAATGAATGAATGATCAGTAAAGGTCTCCATGAATGCCAGCAATGCTGCTTTCTCATCATCGCCTAGATCGAAACCTACGAAAGGCTGGGGAAGATCCAAAGGACTATAATAAGGCTGCGAGTTAAAGGTTGAGTTTGGATGTGGTTGAACCTCATCGCTGTAGAAGTCGATTACATCCTCCAATGTCTCCAAACTACCATCGTGCATATACGGAGCTGTTAGGGCTACGTTCTTTAGAGAAGGGGTTTTGAACACACCATTGTCGGCTGGTGAAGCGGTATGATTTCCAAGACCCTGATCTTCGCCATACTCCAGATAGAGGCCGGTGTTATGTGGACCAATCAAAGATTCAAAGAATGGAAGACTTGGTACCAATGCATCTGCTTCTGCCTGAGGTACAATCGTACTGTGGCAGCTAAAGCAATGGCTTACAAACAAGTCGCGACCTTCCAGCAACTGCTGTGGCCAATCCGCCTGATTGTTGTTTGCAATTGCTTGATCCAGCTCTGTATTTACTACTTTGAAGCTGCTCAGAAACTGAGCCATTGCATTGGCAATACGCTGGTTAGTAATCTCGCTGTCACCAAAAGCAGTAGCAAATAGATCTGGGTAGTAGTCAGATTCATTGACTCTTTCGAGCAATTCATCCAAAGTGATACCCATTTCCTTACCATCCTGAAGTGGCATCAATACCATCGTTTCCAAATCAGCCTCACGCTCATCCCACAGCAGGGTCGGGTAGAAGTTGAACCCAATATCTGCAATACCTAGTGCGTTACGATGGCCTTTCACGCCGTCAAAGCCTTCGCTAAAGGTGTTTGGATCCGCAAAACCATTTTCCTGAATGTGGCAGGATCCACAAGAGACGGTTCTGTTCTTAGAAAGGTTGCGATCATAAAACAGTACTCTTCCCAGCGTTGCTCCTGCATCTGTAACCTCTACACCTGGATTTGAAGGATCTGCAAATTCTTCATAGAATGCATAATGGTCCGGGATGTCAATTTCTGTGTAATTATCCAGAACCTCTGGCAATTCGAGGACAACCTCTTCGCCGTTCATTTTCATTGTTGAAACGATCCGGTCCCCGGTAGCTGATCTTTGTTCCTTTTCCGTCGTGGTAGAGATCAGCCCTACGGCTACCAACAGAATCATTGGAAATAAATACTTCTTCATTGTTTTCGGTTTTGTCATGTATTCATATTAGGGAAGCCTAAATATACAGCGTTTACGGGGTAATTACAACAAAAATCAGTGCTTCTAAGTACTCTGCCAGGGGCTATTAACCCACTAAAACAGGGTTTAGAGCGATCTTACGACATTTGAGCGGCTTCCCAGTATCCTTTAATGTCGGGTTTTCAATATTGTGACCCCCTATGTTGGTCACGCAAACAAATTATGTAACACTTTTAAGGCCTTGGGTAAATTATTCTCTTCAAAAACCAGTCTAGCTTTGCTTTTTGAAGCTTTTGCAAGGTATTTTGTCAATTCCTTCCCTTAATATGACCTTAGTACAGACCTCTGTAGGATAGTTTTCGATACATTAAGTTGGGAAGTTTTAGCATTATTTGGAGAATCATAGCTGTTGGAGAATTTACTTGAGTACAATGAACGTGGAATCTATTGCCCTCGGGCGGATGTCTACATAGACCCCTGGCGCCCTGTGTCAAAGGCCCTGGTTACCCATGGCCATTCTGATCATGCTCGAAGGGGGCATGAGTCTTATTTATGCTCCGATCTAGCAAAACCTGTGCTACAGCATCGTCTCGGAGCCAAGATGAAAATATCCAGTATTCCCTACGGTGAAAGTCTGTCTATCAATGGGGTGAATTTCTCCTTTCATCCCGCCGGGCATGTGATTGGCTCGGCCCAGATAAGAGTGGAGCATAGGGGAGAAGTATGGGTTGCTTCGGGAGATTATAAACTGCAAGATGATGGAATCAGCAGCCCATTTGAGCCTGTGAAGTGCCATTGCTTTATCACCGAGTCCACCTTCGGCCTGCCCATTTACCAGTGGCCTCAACAGGCAGAAGTGCTCGAGCAAATCCACGACTGGTGGCGGGCAAATCAAGCAGCCGGAAAGCTCAGTATCATCTGCTGCTACTCATTGGGCAAAGCCCAGCGACTAGTCCACAATTTAGACGATCATATAGGTCCCATTTATGACTTTGGTCCGATAAGCAAGACGAACGCAGTCATAAGGCAGCAGGGTGTAGCCCTGAAGGAAACCAAACAATTGCCGGCAGACCTGGAAGAGACTAGTAATCGAGGAATTGTAATCTCTACCTCCGCCATTTTGAAATCCACCTGGCTCCATAAGCTCGGTCCTTTTGCTGTAGCTTCGGCTTCCGGATGGAACATGACCCGAAAGCCTAGATGGGGAGGAGCTACATCCAAGGGCTTTATCCTCTCCGATCATGCCGATTGGAATGCGCTCAATTGTGCAGTGCGTGAAACGGGAGCGGAACGGGTATTGGTTACGCACGGCTTTTCGGCCAGCTATAGTCGATGGCTTAGGGAGCAAGGATTGGATGCCCGAATCCTCGAGACGCAGTATGGCGAAGAAGGAGCAGGAGAGCTGCTACCGGATCAAAGTTCTGTGGGCCCTGATCAAGCCAAAGGGATATGAGAGACTTTTCTGAATTGATTCTACTACTCAAGGGGGCAAGTGAGGAGGAGCAATGCCAGCATTTGCAAGCCTATTTCTCAAAAGCTTGTCAGGAGGACATTGTTTGGTCCTTAGCCTTGCTTTGTCAACGCAGGCCTAAACGCATACTCAGGGCAAAGTTGCTAAGAGAATGGCTCTGTCATGCCAGCGGGTTTCCAGACTGGTTATTCGAAGATTCTTACCAAATGGTAGGTGATATCGCCGAGACCATTTCCTTGATGTATCCTGTATCCAGAGCAGCTCGTGAATATACCTTAGGCCACTGGATGAATAATATTATTGGTCTAGCTCAGCTGGATGCTCAGGAGCAATCGGCCAAAATCATTGAAGCATGGGAGCAACTAGACAATAGCTCTCGTTATGTTTACAACAAGATTCTGAGTGGTGGTTTCCGTTTGAGAGTGAAGGCAGAGATACTGGCCGCAGCATTAACCTGCATTCTCGATGAAAGCAAATACGCCATTGCCTATAGGTTGAGTGGTCCCTGGAAGGGAGATACTGCTTTTGCGGAGCTGTTTCTGAGTCCTGATCCGCATGCACTTGCATGCGAGCCATATCCCTTCTGCTCTGCTCAAGATCTGATCGTTGCAACAAAGGACCTGGGAGAAGCAAATGAATGGATGGCTGAGTGGAAGTGGGATGGCCTGCGGGCGCAGGTGATTGTGCGGAGCGGCAAGCTTCATATCTGGACGCAGAAAGGAGCCTTGATCAGCTCTTTGGTACCGGAGTTTGCCCAACTCGCAAAGGTATTGGAAAATGGAACGGTGATGGACGGGGAGATCATTGGCCTCAAGAAGGGCATGTACATTTCGGGTCATGATGTAAAAGACCGCTTGTCTAAACTGCGTAGTTCCAGGAAAGCTCAGGAGAAGGTTCCATTGCTTTTCGTAGCCTACGACTTGCTGGAGTTGGGCAGCAAGGACCTACGCTCGCTTCCGTTGAAGGACCGAAGAAGCTTGCTCTCGACTTTAGTTGAGCGGACTGCTTCAGACTGTCTCCATTTTTCCGATGAAATCGAGTTTGAGGACTGGAAGGACTTGAATACTCACTACAATCGTGCACGAGCAGAGGGCACGCGAGGACTGATAATCAAGCAGTTAGACAGCAGCTACAGCAACAATCTTCCGTTTAGACACTGGCACAAATGGAAAATAAGTGCTTTGAGCTTGAGAGCCGTGCTGCTGTATTATGGGCGAGGCAGCTCGGGTGATGGTATGATCTATACTTTTGGTTTATGGAAAGGTAATGAACTAGTGCCGGTTGCCAAAGCCGGGCTATCACTTAGGGATGCAGAGATGAAAGATTTGAAGCAGTTCCTCAAGGCAAATACGCTGGAGCGTTTCGGTCCTGTCAGGAGCGTGGCTCCTGACTTGGTTTTTGAACTTTCCTATGCTTCCTTGCAGTCTTCTCCTCGAAAGAAGAGTGGGTTTACTTTGTATCAGGTTGAGGTTTTGGCTTGGTTGCGGGATGTGGGGGCGGATGAGGCTGGGAGTGTGGGGGATTTG
>JAHDDV010000406.1 GCA_020629205.1 Chitinophagales bacterium
TTTTCCGCAATGGGCTATTAAAAAAGCCGGGGCGAGCTCGCGGCGGTGAAAACTAGCCCCGGGCGCAGCGGAACGAAGTGCTATGATAGCGTCGCGAAAGCCAGCCAATAGTGGCTCCGACCTTAGGAGGAGACGCTAGTGGCTGTGCTGTAGCAGCTAGCAGAGTGCTGAGTATTAGTGGAGCACGGGTACCATGCTGCCACGTCGCCACTCTTTTGTGCTCCAAAGAAGCTAGAACTCACTCACATAGATTATAGTTATATGTTTACTAACGCGTCTTGCTTGCGAATTTCTTATGGCCAAACTATCTAAGGCCAGTCAATGTGTAGCATATTCTGTGCTAGGGTGAGCTTTCGCATTTTGAAGCACCTCTCAACTGAAATCGCAGCAAACACCAAAGACTTTGAATTGTCCCGAAATTCGCTTAACTTTGAACTACAAAGTACTTTCCACAGATGACAAATGAACAGCAGCAACTAGAAGCTTTGCAGGAAATGCGGACGATGATGAAGCGTTCGAGTCGATTTCTTTCACTGAGTGGCTTGTCGGGGATCGCGGCGGGCACATTCGCCCTGATTGGTGCGGCTGTGGCCTATCTGTATCTGGGCTCCGTGCAGACGAGTGAGTTTGATTATGCGAGTCGCAATACCGGTAAATGGGGGCTTGATTTTGTGAGCTTCTTTTTATTGGATGCGGGGATGGTGCTTTTTCTGGCGCTGGCATCTGGCATCTTCTTTACAACGCGCAAGGCGCGCAAAGAGAATCAGCCGATTTGGGATCATAATAGTCGGCAAATGCTGCTCAACTTTTTTATTCCACTGGTAACTGGCGGGCTGTTTTGTTTGATTCAGGTGCAACAGGGTAACTATGAACTGATTGCGGCCACTACTCTGCTCTTTTATGGTATGGCTTGTGTGAATGCGGGTAAGTACACTCATCGAGACATTTACTATCTTGGGCTTTGTGAGATTGCTTTGGGTCTTGTTTCTGCTCTGCTTCATGAGCATAGCTTGATGCTTTGGGCCATTGGATTTGGAGTGCTGCATATATTATATGGAATCAGCATGTATGTAAAATATGAACGATGAAAGGCATAATCAAAGGTTTGAACAAGGCCTTCGATCATCGTGTGAGATTAGGTATCATGTCTATCCTGGTGGTGAATGATTGGGTGGACTTTAAGACGATCAAACAGATGCTTGAACTAACGGATGGTAATCTGGCCAGCCATATTGCAGCCTTGGAAAAAGCGGCCTATATAGAGGTACGCAAGTCCTTTATTGGCAAACGTCCCAATACGGCTTTTCGGGTTAGCAAGAAGGGGAAGAAGGCATTTGGTGAGCATCTGGATGCATTGGAAGCAATACTAAAAAACCGAAGATAATTTTTTTTGGCCTTTTAACTTTGAATTTCAAAGTACTTTTAAACCCCTAATATAATGAAAGCGAATCACCTGTTTATCTGGACCACGCTAATCGGATTATTGCTGTATAACTTGCTCTTCTGGCGGCAGACCTGGGGCATCAATATTCCGCTTTTCAGCTTGTTTATTCTGGGCTCACATCATTACTACTATCCAGAGGAATGCCGGAAGTCTGGCTATCGCTGGTCAGCCTTATCCACTCTTCTGCTTAGTATCGCAGTGCTGATCAGCAACAGTTTCTTTGCCAAACTCTGCTTTAGCTTTTCGATCATGACAACGGCAGGCTTCTTGATGCCACATCACTATCGATTCCCCATATACGCTGTATTCAATTTCTTTAAGAAGACGCTACATTTGCCGATTTCGGCCCTGGGTAGTTTCAAAGGATTAGAAAAGTACTTTCCTTCGGGAAGGGCAGCCGGTAAGCTACTTCGCGTCTCCCTTGTTCCTGTGCTCATTGTTGGCTTCTTTTTTCTCTTGTACAGCTCTGCCAACCCGACCTTTAATGCCTTGGTCAATGATCTTGTGGAACAGGTTTCGGACCTGCTGTACAAACTAGTAGGCTTTGATCGACTGCTCTTTAGCGCCTTTGGATTATTGCTTATTCTCCTGCTGTCCTGGAAACAGAAGCTGCCTTTTCGACTGCGACCAAAGTGGCGACATGAAGACAATCTGGATAGGGAGTTTTTGAAATTCAAGAGCACCTTTCGGGTGAAGATTCCGGAGTCGATCATGCAATTGAAAGATGAGTTTAAGACGGCGATGATCTGCCTGGCAATGTTGAATATTTTGCTCTTTGTGGTCAATGGCATTGATATTGGAACGGTGTGGTTTGATGGGACGGCAGAGACAGCTCCGGTGATGCGAATGCGGGTTCATTATGGCACTTATGTACTGATCTTTAGTATTGTATTGGCAATGGCTGTCTTGCTCTACTACTTCCGGGGCAATCTGAACTTTCTGGAAACAAACAAGAGCTTGAAGCTGCTTGCTTATGGATGGATATTGCAAAATTGCGTCTTGAGCGTCACGCTTTTGATCATCAATAGCCGGTACATTTACTTTCATGGATTGGCTTATAAGCGGCTCGGGGTAATATTCTTTCTCGCCTTGGTTGCCTTTGGTCTTTTTACAGTGTTTGTGAAGATTAGAAATACGAAGACCATTTTTTATCTACTGCGGAAAAATGCCTGGGCTTTTATGCTGCTAGCAGTGACAGTGAGCTTTGTTAACTGGGATTATCAGATTAGCCGATACAATCTTTCGATTGCAGACAGAGCGGGAGTGGATTGGTATTTTCTAATCGATGAGGTATCCGCTAAGAACCTGCCGCTTTTGAGGCAAGCAATTGATGAGGGCAAAGTATTAGCTGGAAAGAATGAAGCATTTCAGCAAGGGATTCGGAGCAGAGTGGATTACAAGACTAGTCGATTCTTAACCAGAATGGAGGAAAAAGGTATTTGGTCATGGAACCTGGCTGATCATCAAGTCTATCGGAATCTGGAAAAAAGCGATTCCATAGTCCGCTAACAAGGGTCAAAATTGTTACAACTGAGACACTTTCATATTTTAAACTAGATTAAATTAGCAAAGTATACGGATGTACAATGGCCATCAGCAAAGCGAGATCGGTAGCTCAAGCTTTCTGATGGTCATTTCTTTTTTTGGCTTCTAGTCAATGATTGAATTATATTTGGGCTCATTCGCATGGTTGCTTGGCTGTGCGTAACACTTGAAACAGAACCACAAAACAGTATATTATGAGAAAAATCTTACTCAGTTTCAGTATTCTCTCCCTGATATTTTTGTATCAGGCTCAAACCCAAAAGGCTCATTCCAATGCCGCTAATCCCCCTGCCAATATGACAGGGCAGGGCGGTGCAAGCTGTGCTAGCGGAGGCTGCCATACAGGTGGAGCTGCCGGACAAGGGACCTTTGGTGTCGATGTAATCGTTGGGGTCTTTGATTCCTCAGGCAGTACGACCAATGAGTATATGCCTGGTGAACAGTATGAGATCGTCGTGTCCTTCTTGACTAGTTTTGAGAAGTATGGCTTTGCTATGAGTTCTGATGGCAGCGGCGACGAGTTTATTGGTGGTAGCAATACCATTGTTGACAGCTCGGGTGACCAGCCACAGATTGAGCATTCAGGATCTAATGAAGATGGTAGTTGGACATTTAATTGGATGGCTCCGGCATCAGACGAGGGTGATATCACTTTCTATTTTGGAGGCCTTGGGGCTAATGGAAATGGAAATAATAATGGAGATACTGGCATTACAGGGACATTGACACTGGCTTCCGGAGCTCCTGTTGAACCTTGCGCAAGCGAACCAACAGCTTCAGCATCAGCTACTGCCGTATGTGTAGGAGAGACCGTGACTATGACTGGAACTTATGGTGCTGGGGATGCCGCATATGAGTGGACGGTCACTCCTTCCGTGGCGAATGTGAATGGAGATGAAATTTCCTTCCCTGATACGGGATGTGCGCTTACTACGTATATCATAACCATGACACCTTCGCAGTGCGATAACGGCACAGAAGTAACAATCGGCGATGCGGCTAGCGTGGAAGTGCAGGTATATCCGAGCGCAGAAGGCATGGTAGAAGTATTGCTTGAAGGAGATTGCACGACACAAATTGGCTTGGCTGATGGTTGTGATGGCCTGCTGAGCATTGATGGTCCGTCCATTCAGACTGGCGAAGCTGGTAGCTCAGGGGTACATACTTATTCTGTTAGCAGTAACACTGGTGGCTGCCCGACAACTGTAGAAGTCGCATATGATTGTGTGAATACCGGTACAGAAGCACTGTCGACTAAGCCATTGCTCATGGCCTTCCCTCAACCTGCGAATGAGGTCTTGAATCTAAATCTTGCGGGACTAGGCTCCGAGGAACTTACCCTCCGCCTAATTGATTTGAATGGCAGGGTTTTGTACCAAAAAGAAATCTTCAATTCTGGATCTACATTGGAACTTAACACTACTGAACTAGCTGCTGGTGTTTATCTTTTGCATCTGAACAATGCACAAACTGCCATCTCCACTAAGGTAGTGGTTGCGCACTAAGGGATTGGGAATCAATAACTGTCTGATTTTGACGCCGCTAGAAATAATTTAGACAAGGCATTTTTT
>JAHDDV010000031.1:0-15684 GCA_020629205.1 Chitinophagales bacterium
CGCTCTCGATCTTCTGGACAGCTACCAATACACCAAAGATAAGGAACAATTGAGCACTACCTTGAGATTGGTCACAACAGCTGAGGCATTCATTGCCAATAAACTAGGGGCATTCACAGTTATATGGAATTTCAGTTGGCAGCTGTCCAACTATGTTCCTATCGAGGTACTCGAACCATTCCTCAAGGCATACCGACCCAAGGAGTCTTTGGCTGAGCTGTCCAAGGCCGCCCGGTACCTTCGTGCTGTCGCTCATTGGGAGGGCTTGATAAAATCCAATGATTATTCCGAATCGACAGATAAACTGGCCAGGGAATTGTCCAGCTTATCATCCTTGCCGCATAACTCGTCTTTCATAAAAGCATTGCTTGTTCCGCTGCAGCTACCTGAAAATCGTCTGATACCACACAGAGACTTTGACCTTAGTGACTTGGAATCTCAAGACATGCGCATTTTGGAATCCTGCTGTGCCTACTACTTATTGCCATACAATATTCCTGCCTCTGTCAGCAGGCGCTTGCTCAGAACTCTTTGGAACCTCGATTGGTGCATCGATGCTGATGCCATGTCTGAGGCAATAGTGGAGAAAGTCGCCTCTCTGAAAGAAGAATTAATCCAACCTGGTCAAATGCTACTTAAGGATCTATGTTTCACCATGACCCGGATTTTTGGATTTACCTATGTCATAGACTTCCTTCACGCCGTCCAGTTCATTGATCAAGCAGTCGCCGATGATTTGTTTGAAAAACTGAAGGAATCGCAGGCGATTAGCATGATTGCCTTCGGCCCACAAAACTGGCGTTACAGATTCCTTGTCGACTGGAAGCCGCATCCCAAAGGCTCGAACATCAGCTATGAGGAGATGGACTCAATATTTAGTACGACGGGAAGTCTGTTGGCCACACAAGAGCTTAGTCAAATGGAGGTGGATGAGCTGCAAGTTGAGCTGGCAGAGGCAAAGGCTAAACTCGCTGCACACACGCGAGGTGGTCTAGCAAGTCCCCAGCATCCGATCCCTGAACATGCCAAACCCATTACCCGCAAATACGGACGCAATGAGAAGGTCAATGTTCGTTATCTTGATGGTCGCTTGGTAGAGCAGGTAAAGTTTAAAAAGGTGGAGATGGATATTGAGAATGGAGAGTGTTGGATTGAGGGGTAGTTTTTTTGGGAGTGTATATGCAAGGACATATCTTGATCATTTCCAAGTGATACTCAGTTCCAGGTTCCCTCCCAATCCTAGTTCCACGATCCGGTGCAAAGTAGACAATCGAGCCTCCTTCACATTATTTTCAATTTTGGAAATGTAGGACTTCGTGCTGCCAATCTTATCTGCAAGCTCTTGTTGACTCAAACCAGACCTCTTTCTAGTGGTTCATGACATTAGTAATGAACTGGCAAAATGAGCTTATCTTTTCTCTGGCTAAGGCAGGAGGAGGGAGTATAGCAGTAGCTACATGACCGACGACTAACGAAGGCCAGGGTAAAGAGAAGACATTTTGGCGGTCATTACTTATGTCATGAACCACTAGCTTCCTTGATCATAAAACCAATCTTAAAATGCTCATATCCTTTTTCGAGCTGCTCACGCTTTTGTGTGCCTCTCTTGCCATAGTGTTTCTCCTTAAAGTCCTCCAGAGAGATCGTATTACTATTTTTCCTGCTCATATTCCTTTCTAATTTTGATGGCTCTCAAAAGTTGATTCTTTGGCGTCTTTTGGGTCTTCTTCTGAAATCCATTGATGGTGATCACAAGATTTTTCTAGTTCCTAGTGATTAGCGTTTAGTGCCTAGTGCCTAGTGCCGTATATTACTGCGTAGCATCTAATTTCAATGACAAATATTGTCAAAGTAAACCCCTCATCAAAAAAAAAGCAGTAGAGAAAGGCTACAGCCTTTCAGCCCAAAGACAAGAGCAATGCCAAATCTACTCATGTGCGCTATTGTGCTAAAAAAACACCCCAGCTCCAATCATCCGCAATCCCCCCAATTCTCCCTACCTTGCAATACTCAATAGGGAAGAATATGCCAAAGAAATACGGAATCACATGGTGGGGGCAGCAATGGCTCAAAGCATTTAATCACATCAGCGATGAGAATCGACTGCCACGGGGACGCAGCTATGCAAATACCGGCAAGGTGAAGGAAGTCGATTTTAAGCGAAACAAGATCCTCGCTAAAGTAAGGGGTAGTCGACTGCAACCTTACAGCGTCAAGATCATCATTCCATCTTTTACGCGAAAGCAACGATTGGCGCTACTGGAACTGGTGAAAGACGATCCGCTGTATCTATCTCAGTTACTCAATAACGAATTGCCGCCTCGTTTTGAACAGGCTTGCAAGGATCGGGGGATAGACATTTTTCCTGAAAGTTGGAATGATCTCAAGGCTAGCTGCTCTTGTCCCGATTGGGCGATGCCTTGTAAACATCTGGCTGCGGTTTTATACCTCGTGGCCAATGAGATTGACAAGAATCCATTCCTGGTTTTTGCATTGCATGATTGCAATCTGATCGAAGAGCTGGAAAGTGCCAATCTAGGTCTTCGTCAAAATCGTGATCTTCCGATTTTGAAGACCATGGATCTGTGGACAAAGGAAGCGCAGGAGGCAGGAACGGATAAGAGCCAGCAGCCCGCTGATCTTTCGGCCTATGATCAGATAGATTTTTCGAGCATACCACAATGTGCCAATGGATTGCTGAGCATCCTGGGAGATTATCCGGTCTTTTATCCCAACAAAGATTTCAAAGAGATTCTTGCCAAATTGTATACGACCTGGCCGAGATTGCTGAAGCGCCATTTCTCGAAACGAGAAGTCAAGCCGCTGGAAATCGCCTATGAGGAAATCGATCAGATTCGAATTCATTGCACTGTAGATCTGGAGCATTTTGAAACCCTGATATCCCAGAATGGGGAGCTGAGTCATCACCTAAAAAGTGTTCGGCAACTCTGTGATTTTCTGGATCAGCTGCCTGTCAAGAAACTGGATTATTGTGTGCCTGAACTGCAAACGCTCTACTTTATAGAAAGACTCGCCAGAAAGCTTGTGCAGCAAAGCGCATTGCATCCACAGCTTTTGGAAACCTCAGATCGCTTCCACAAGATTCGCTGGATTCCTGCGCTGATTAATGAAGAGATTCGAGACACGGTCGACTTGCTGGCCGATATGGTCCCAAAGGATTTGATCACTGTTAATGGTGCAAGTCTCAGCACAGCCAATCGGGCAGTCGAGCTCTTGTCTATGTTCCTGAGCCACTACGTTTTTGTCTTTAGCGAAAAGATCCAACGCCAGGATCGAATGCACGAATTGTTTTTTGCAGGCAGAGCCTTGAGCTTCTCGGGTTTTGAAGAGCATCGTATTCCCAAGAGCATTCAGCTGTGGCTCAATCAATACTTCATTCTCGAAAAGCCCTTCGTTCCGGTCTTAAAAGTAACAGACAATAGTGCAGAGGAATTTGAAGTCGAAGTCCTCATCCAAAACCAGCAGCTCAAGACGCATATTCCGATTTCTTTGAAGGACCTGTTTGCACAAGAATTATACGATAAACATCGACTACACATACTGCGAGATCTCGCCATGATAGGTCGATACTTTCCGGCGCTCGAGTCAGTGATCTCTACTCGGGGAGAGGAGGTAGCCAGCTTTGATGCTGATCAGTTTGCCACTGTACTTTTTCAGATTCTTCCCATCATTCGTCTCTTTGGCATTAAGGTGCTCTTGCCCAAGAGCCTCAGAAAAATTGCCCGGCCCAAGCTCTCCCTAAGCGTCAAAGCCGATGATGGCAATGTGAATAAAGGTGCCTCCGGACTCAACCTTGCCAGCATTCTAAATTTTGATTGGCAGCTAGCCCTTGGTGATCAGTTTGTGAGCATTGAGGAATTTAGACGCATGGTCTCCGAAATGAGTGGGATCGTAAAACACAATGAGCAGTACCTCTTCTTTGACGAAAATGAAGTGAGAGCCCTATTGGAAAATCTGGAAGATCCTCCTTCGATCAGTCCCAGAGAGCTGCTGCAAATTGCCCTCAGCGAAGAGTATGATGGCGGACGAATCTCCTTCAACAAAAATGCGAAGCGCTTGATAGATGAGATCAAAGAACTCAAAAAGGTCAAAGCTCCGAAAGGCTTGAAGGCAAGTTTGCGCCCCTACCAGCAACGTGGTTTCGAGTGGATGTACAAAAATTCCCAATTGGGCTTTGGCAGTTTGCTGGCGGATGACATGGGTCTGGGTAAAACCATACAGGTGATCACGACTATCCTGAAACTGAAAGAGGAGGGGCTGCTGAAAAAGAAAAAGGCCCTGGTGATTGTGCCCACTACCCTACTGAGTAACTGGCAACGGGAAATCGCCAGGTTTGCGCCTTCCATGGCAGCTTCGGTCTATCACGGAAGCAGTCGCAAATTGGTACTGGAAGACTTCGATGTGATCATCACCAGCTATGGTGTAGTCCGATCTGATTCAGCAAAGTTGTGCAAACTGAAGTGGGCAGTTTTGGTCATTGATGAATCCCAAAACATCAAGAACCCATCCACCATTCAGACAAAAGCAGTGAAGAAGATTAAGGCCGACACCATCATTGCCATGAGCGGCACCCCTGTGGAGAATCGCTTGGCAGAATACTGGAGCGTGTTCGATTTTACCAACAAATCCTATCTCGGCAGCCTGGCAAATTTCAAGAAGAGCTATGCTGTCCCAATTGAGGTAGATCGCAATCTGCAGGTACTGGAGCGATTTCGAAAGATCACCGCTCCCTTTATACTGCGCAGGTTGAAATCAGACAAGAGCATCATCAAGGATTTACCCGACAAGATCGAGAAAGACCACTTCTGCAAATTGACCAGCGAGCAGGTTGCGCTCTATGAAAGTGTAGTAAAAGAAAACCTCAAACAGGTGGAAATTAGCGATGGCATACAGCGCCGGGGTCTGGTCCTGAAGCTCATCACGGCCCTCAAGCAAGTCTGCAATCACCCCACACATTTCCTAAAGTCCGGCCCACAGAATTCAGATCTCTCGGGCAAAGCCATGGCCACCATCGCCTTGCAAAAGCGCATATTGGAAAGCGCGGAAAAGACCTTGATTTTCACGCAATACCGCGAGATGGGGGAGCTGCTTCAGCAAATGCTAGTCGAAGAGCTGAACCTGAAAGCGGATTTCCTGCATGGCGGTGTAAGCAGAAAAAAGCGAGATGAAATGGTGGCAGACCTACAGCACAATCATTCTTCAAAAGTGCTGATACTTTCGCTAAAGGCCGGCGGAACTGGGCTCAATCTTACGGCTGCAAGCAATGTGATTCACTATGACCTTTGGTGGAATCCTGCCGTGGAAGCGCAGGCCACAGATCGCGTCTATAGAATCGGTCAAAAAAAGAAGGTTCAAGTCCATCGGCTGATCTGTCAAAACACCTTTGAAGAAAAGATCAATGCCCTGATTCAAAAGAAAAAGGAACTCGCAGACATGACGGTCTCAACAGGAGAAAAGTGGATTGGCGACTTGTCCAATCAGGAGCTACACGAGCTCTTGGTTTTGGAGGATAGCTAATCGTTTTTTAATTATGACTAATAAATATTTTTTCTTTTTGGAGCCCAACAAAATCGCTCGTCGCAGCGACCTACGCGCTATACTCTCCAATGATGGCACTCTTCAGCGGCTTCGCTGCTGCACTGCATCCGTCTCTCCTACCGTCGAGCCAGCTGCAGGGCAGCGACTCAGGCGCTGCAGAGCACCATCATTTCCGTTTCTATCGCGGCTATTGGGCACAGTCTTTCGGGCGTGGCGAGTGGATCCTTACCTTTGTTCGGCTGCCATGATTCCACAGGAAATCTCCCGAAACATCAAACTGCCTTGACTTTGTTACAAGAATTGACCAAAACCACCTTGACTTTGTTACAAAAAAGGGGGGAATTTACCCTGACTTTGTTACAAAAACATCTGATTTGACCTTTTACAGAGAAGCAAACAGGTACCTACAAGACTGGAAATCAAACAATTACAGAAAACCGCTGATTATTCGCGGAGCCAGGCAAGTGGGCAAGACTACCCTTGTGAAGGAATTTGCGCAGGAATACGGGCAGTCAATCCTATTAAATCTCGAAAAGCAAGAGCATCGCGACTACTTTGAGAGGATGGAGGACGCCAGGAGAATAGTGGACTCATTGTATCTCTCCTTCAACCTGAAGCGAAAGAAAGAAGAACCCAACCTATTGTTCATAGATGCAATTCAAGAATCGCCCAAGGCTATTCAAATGCTACGATATTTCTACGAGGAAATTCCGGAACTACATGTGATAGCAGCAGGCTCGCTCTTGGAATTTGCCTTGAGAGATGTACAAAGCTTTCCGATAGGTGGAAAAATCAAGCGGATTTTTCCCTATGCACCTGCCACTTCACGACCTCCCCCACGCGACAAGACCAGTGCCACCTAAGCCCCGATCGAAACGGAAATGCTGCAAAGATGCAATTTTCAAAAGAAGCTAGCCTCACTTCCTCCAATATGGCCGCTCAAAAGCCCAAAGCAAATGCCTGGCCTCCCGCCCCCACTCTGCCGGTATATCCTTTGGAAAAGCTACTTTCCCCAGCATAGCCAAATGCGCTCGAAACTCCAAAGATGCAGACTTACGGATGGTATCCGCCGCGGCAAATTCTTGCTGCTCTAAATGCTTCATGAATTGATTTAGATCGACTTCATGGCTACTGTAAAGAGGTAGTATCGATCTGGCAAATGGACGCCAATCCTGCCCTTCACGTAGGGCCAAGCCCAAACCACAGTGGATCGCAGAAACATCCAGTGATGCATGCGCGAGTGCAAGGCCATCAGCAACCATGGACTTGCTGGCACCCTCCGATGCAGCTACTAATAATTGCATAGAAACTGACCTTGGATCCTCTTTGGCACATTGAGCAAGGGCTTCAACAAGCTTGCCCTGAGTCAAAAGGTAGCAAGCTTGCGCGTAGGGATCTGAAGATTTGCCTGACCCAATCTCTATTATTTCCTGCACTGGCCGACTTATCATGTTCCGGGAGACATGGGCTTCTCCCCCTCGACTTTGCAAGAGTCGGGAAATGCGAATCATGCGGGCAACTGCCGCATCTTTTAGCACAGGAACTTTGTAATAACTAGCCTCAAACGCCTTGAAGGCGGATTCCCATTGGTCCTTCGTTATCAGACAATTGGCAGCCGCCCAGGCTAGCCAGCCATTTTGCTTCATGTCTGAAAATGCATCCACAAAGTCCGCACATTGCTGCTCGCCTCCAGGTTGACAACGAATGGCCAGATAGCGAAAATCAGAGACATCTGGGCGCTGCGCATTCAGCTCTCGATATTTGTTGCATAGTTCCTCTCGTTCAGCGACAGGAGCCTGATCCAGCAAAGCCCGAACAGAAATCACCTCATCAGGGAACTGCAGTATTCGTTCCTTGATATAGCCGATGCCCTTCTCTGTCCCTGCGGCATACTCCAACCAGGGAAGTAGCTCCTGAGACCGAGGCGAAGCCCAGAGAATTTGCGATCGGAGCAGTTGATTTCGTTCATGCTCATTTTCAATCGCAGCCAGCAATTCTGCAGGAGACCATTGACTTTCAAAACCAAGTCTGGTAGCATTTTCGTCCGCACTAAATGCCCCCGTTTCCTCGGGAAAGAACAAGGACTTCTCACTAGACGTCCAAATCGGCGCTCCCAAAGCATTTATGACAAACTCAGTAGAATCGGCCTCGCTTGTCTGATATTCAAATAGGGCTCCCGCCCCAGCGATATTGTATATATAGTTGTGATTCTCATTTGAAAACTTTGGCGCAACTCTTTCAATTTGTGCGTAAAAAGCAGTGCTGGCTTGGATGAAAAAGCCACTTTTCGCGACAATGGGCATACGTTCCATGCTATGTGGTGCTAAGGAAATAGTCGTACCATGAACATTCAGACTCACATTACAATTGAGTCCATTGTAGATGGAAAGAATATGCTTGGTCGCGTAGACCGGGTGGACCGGGTGGACCGTCTCCCTTGGAAGAACAAATGAAGTTGCCACCAACAAAGCTACTGCTACTACAAACCTACCTAGCGTGACCGCGAGTCCATGTTCAAATTTAAACTTCATCCACCAGCTCGGCTTCACTTCGAGTTCTCTTTCATAGCCCGGGCATAACTTTGGATATACATAGCCTACTTGGGAAGACTCCGGCACTGCCGGCAGCGGCTCTTCCTTGCTTCGCCTCACCAACTGTTCTGTCTCCAAAAGCAGCTCAAGTGCTGCCGAATGAAGCAAGGACAGAGATGTCGTATAGGCATATACCCAAGTTTCAGCAGCAGACATCCAGGCATAGACATTATGAACATTGGTACTCCCCAATCCCAATGGCTCCAGCATGGTCGACCAATTCTCTACTTCAAGTCGCTTCAGAATCTCCTGATCCAGCTGCACCAAATCGCGGTTTTCGTCCAGACTAAATAAGGCCCGATGCAATTCATTGCAGGCCGCACCAACACGCTGATGATCGGCATCATTCCATTTTTTTATTGGAGGCATTAACATGATCGTCCTGGCAGCATGAGACTGTGCATCAAATAGATTGCTGAGGTTATGCTCTGCAAAATGAATTAGCTGATGCAGCCCCTTCAGATAAGCGGCCCAATCATTGCCCCTTTGCTCGGCAAGTCGCAGATGTACAGATCGGGATAGCCGGTCATGTGCTGCAAAGCGATCCGCCAAGTCCTTTGCTTCGGCTTTTAAGTCCTCTAGCACTTCCGGCAATTCCGACTTGCTGATTTGCTGACCTCGGTGATAGATTTCCTTCCCCCGACTGCTCGAATGCAGGTAACCTTCCTGAATGGCCAGCAACTGATCATGCTCTGTCATCACCGTCTGATAGGCTTCCAGATGTTTTGACAGAGAGCTTGGATATAGCAACTCTACCGATCGCTCGACTTCTCGAAAGCTCATCGAAGCATTGGCCATCTCATCAGCAGTATCATAGGTCAAACTGATAAAGCGCTGCAGGTAGACGCCCTTGTATCTGGGATGATAGTAGATTTTTTCGTAGCCCTTGTTTTGCTCCGCAATCGTATCCGCATTGGCCTGCAAGCTGAGATCAAACTTTACTCCTTCATAGACATCACGTGTCATTTGCTTTTGCAGTTCCTCCGGATGTTGAAACAAGTCCCAAGAACTTCGCTCATCAATATGACCTCGAAGGTACCTGCGCTTGGCATTCTCTTCACGCTCATAGTTAGGTGGATGCGTCGACCACATGGCAGGTGCCTGAGCTATTTGCATTTGGAAGACACGATGCTCACTGGCATCCAGTGTCGGCACTACCGGTGACTGCCCATAGGAGGCATCATCTATGACTTCCGACAATTTTACAATTGCATTACTTTGTATGGCATATAGGTTTTCAATCGAATAACCTGCTTGTATCTGTGCTTGTAAGTGATTCACTGCCGCTTCAAATGCGGAATCTCCTGCCTGTAAACGATGCAAGGCATTAATCAAAGCATCGCTTCCGGTCGCGGATACGGATACTAAATCTGCCTGAAACTCCATCTCTCGACGCAAAGCCAGATCGGATAAGTAAACCAGAAAAAACAAACCTTCCACAATCGCCCGAACGGCCCATATTAATGCCCGACCAACGTACATCACGATGTAGACCAGTATAGGCTGATCTTCCGGTGAAAGTTCAGCCGTAGCCATCCACATTCTTCCATTGACCAGAGACATAGCGATTTGCCGAGCTGTATAAACCCACCTACCCACAAGCATCGACTTCTGAGCGAAGTGACCAAACTCATGACCGAGAACGGCCTTGAACTCTCCTAGATTCAATACATTGACCAAACCGCATCCGATGTCAAGATTCTTGCGTGAAGGTCGCAGCAAATTGAGCAGCGACTGGTCGTACTCGACGCTGGCATTTACAGCATTAGAGAGATATACTTTATCTGGCCGTGGAGCGCCAATTTCATCCGCTAATTTATGCAGGAAATCAAAAAGTAGTGGCTCTTCATCCGCACATAGCCTCCTCCTTACTACTGGCTCCGGCTTCTCCCTCATCAAAATTCCGGCAATCATAAAGCAACCCAAAGCAAAAAACAGGAGGCCAATTATGATCTTCAAGTAAAGATAGTCGAGCACATAGAATAGCTCATAAAACATGCGATAGGAAATGTAGAAGAACCAGGCTGTCAGAAAGAAGTAGCCCAGAAAAAACACCAGCAAGCCTGCAAGTGCGAACCACAGATTTCGGTGGTATGCCGGACTAGCCTTCACATAGTCAGACGGTACCTGATCAACACTTTTGGTGTACAGGGAATTCATGCGCATCTTTCATGCCGGAGAAGAGAGGTAACTTATATTTGCAAGTTACAACATATAGCACTGCAAACAAATTAAAAGGCAAGACGCAAAACGAAAGACTAAACACTAGAAACCAAAATCTAAAACCTAAGCACAAAACAAGTCCCTTCATCAACCTTCGACACCAACTGCAATTCGCCTCCTGTCTGCTTCATCAAACGCCAAACTGTGGCCAGGCCGATACCACTTCCCTCCTGATCACTCGTTTCTTCCAGCCGCGAAAACAAGTCAAAAATACTACGCTGCCGGCACTCAGGAATTCCCAGACCATTGTCTTTGATTTCATAGACCGCCCTTTCTTCTTCCCACTTGCCGGAGATGTGAATCACTGGTGGCACATCCGGCTTGTGAAATTTCAGTGCATTTGAAATCAGGTTTTGAAAGACCTGTAGGATAAGGGTACTGTTGCTGTGTAGATCTGGAGTAGCCTCCACAACGATCTGCCCTTGCTTCTCCCTAATCAATGACTCCAGATTCAGTAGCACCTGCTTGAGTACCTTCGCCACGTCTACTCGCACCTTCGGCATCTTGTCTCCCATTTGGGCAAACTCTAGAAGGCCAACTACCAATTGATCCATGTGATCAGTTGCCGTGCAAAGGAAGCCCAACCATTTCTTTTCATTGCTGTTGACCTTGCTGGCCAACGATTCTTCCAGCAAATTTGCGAACCCTTTGATTGTCCGTATCGGCTGCTTGAGATCATGAGCCACGGTATGTGCATATGAGTGCAAATCGCTGTTCACCAATTCCAACCATCGCGCCTTTTGATCCAGTTCACTCTGCTGCCTTGCCAACTCTTCATTACTGGCCTGCAACAAATCATTGCTTGCCTCCAACTCCTTTCTTTGCTTAGATATTTCAGTAATGTCGATTTGGAATTTGGCTGCTTGTGCTGCCTTGCGAAGCTCCAGGTCTTTCGATTGCTTCTGAAACTCACTATATTCCTGAAAATACACCGACAGACCATCGACATCTTTCAAATGCAAATATGTCTTTATCAAGGCTTCCAACACCAGCCCCTTGCCCTCATTCAAGCTCGGTCTGCCTTCAAATACTTCCAGCGAACAATGCAGTTTCTCACGAGCCTCCTTATACAGTCCTTGTTCAATATCTATGACAGCAATCCAATAGTTGCAAGCCGACATTGACACCTCATGCCTGACCAATACGCTGAGCTCAAAACCCTCCTCGGCATACTGCCTTGAAAGCTCATAATCATCCATGCGATAGTAGCAAGATGCGAGATTCTTAAGCACTACACAAAGTAACCAATCGCTAGCACGATCATCGATCAAGATCGAATCAAACACTTCCACAGCCTTCTCGATGCGTCCCATCTCATAGTAGCCATATCCAATGTTGTTTTTGATCCTTAGCTCCTCCTTCGCGTCATCGTAGGTAGCCAAAAGCTTCATGCACTTGTTATTGTAATGAAGCTGCTCTTCACGCAAACCCAAACGACCATACACAATAGCCATACTGCGCCAACAATTGACAACATACACCGATTGACCAGATTTCACAAAATACGCCAGCGAACTAAGACAGTGCTCCAGAGCTTGTTCGTAAGCAGCATTTCTGGTTAATATTTCGCCGAGTACCAAATCCGCATGCGCTTGCAATCCCAGATCTCCAAGCACTCGACCCAAACTCTTGGCTCTCAATGCCTTATCATAAGCAGTAGCCGGGTCGGTGCAGTTTCTCGCCACAAGGAGCAACTCGTCAACATATTTCCCGGTTAATACTTCTTTCATCTAGTAGTCTTGTTTCAGACTTCCTATTCAAACTTCGTTCCATGACGGTCGATTCCAGGCTTATCATGATGGTTCTTATTTGTGTTGTGCATTGTGTATTCTGTATTGTTTTTTTGCCAGTTCAGCGCAAACAGGTCAGCATTGCTGCGACGCCGACCAGAGGGTGAAAAATAGCCCTGATCGCAGCGGCTATGAGGCGCCCTGCAGCTGTGGTGAATGCCAGATCCGGACTGGCTCGGAGCGCAGCGGAGAGACAGACCGGGCTGAGCATGAACAAGCTGCGGGGTGGCTCATAATAGCGAAGAGCAGGACGGGTATCGCCACGCCCTTATGCCGCTCCGCTCCTAAAAATCAGAGCACATAGCATTGGACAAAGGTCATAGATTGCTCGCGGAAACATGAGCGGCATGCTGGCTTTTACTTATCTTCGCAGCGAATAGAATCAATTGCGCATCGTGAGTAAATACCTGCCGGCAGTAGTGGCTACATTAGTTTGCATATTGGGGATGCTTGGCATTCACTTCTTCGCTCAGGAGCTCCGTGAATACAAGACTGCCGCTACGATTGTGATGGGACTAACTTGCTTTGCGGGCTTTTTGGCATCACTGGCTAAAGCGCGTAAAGGCACGATCTTTTTTCTGTCCATGCTAGCCCTGATTTTCACCTTTCGAATTGCGACAATCTCCAATAAGATCTTTGTGGCACTGGATCGCAGTACGGGTATCAAAGACATCGGTATGATTCCGATGGGACTGACACTGGGCATTGCCATATACATTCTGACCTCTTTCGTTTTTCGTCTGGAAAAGCCCGGACTTGCTTTCTTGCTTCAGGGGGCCGTATACGGTATTGCCTTTAAGATACCTAAACTATTTCTGGACAATTATCAACTGGTGGACCATGGGATGGCGGTGTCGATAAGCATATCTGTATTTCTGTCGGCACTAATTTGGACGAGATTTATTGTAGGGCAACGATAGTTCTCTATCAAGCATCAAAAAATCATTGTAATGGAATCCAACAAGAAAATAGTAGCCGACTTCTATGAGGCCTGGAAAACAGGTAATGAAACATTGCTGCACTTGCACCCTGAATTTCAGCATCACTCTAAAGAGCGAAGCTTTGAAAGTCGCGCAGACTTTATGGAGCATTGTTGGGGCAAAATGCCCGCATTTGACAATGAGATTATCTCCATGGTAGCTGAAGGAGAACAGATCGTGATTTGGTATCGCTGGGAAAACAAGGGCATGCCGATTTGCGAATGGTTCAAGATCAGCGAGGGACTGATTCGGGAGATCAGGGTGTTCTTTGGCTAGCTGGCTCTGCACTCAGCAGCGTGTCGACGAATACACCTACAAAAACTCATAGCAACTAACAATATTCAAGCGGAATTTAATGCCACTGCCAATTGTACAAAAATGCGTAACTTGGCAGGGATATAACTAGTTTCCTCTATAACGTATCGATCACACTGTCTTGTGGTTCAGTCAAGCACTTTGATTTGTTTCTCTGTACTAATACACCTTTGACTCAAGATATTGAATCTTGGGTGCGACGTTGTTAGATAGGGACAGACTTCGCGCCAAAAGTCAAGATCTTGCTCGAAGAACCCAGCTAGCAGTTGTGATCACAGCCATTGATCCGATGTCCGTAAACAAAAAACTTCATGACTTGATTCAGGCCCTGAGTAGGTCTGAAAAACGAGCCATTGAAAAAACTTTTCGATCCAATGCAAGTGAGCGTGATTCTGACGAGATCACCTATGTAAAAATCTATCGTCTGCTGGAGAAGAAAGGAAAAGTAGATGAAGAAGCCCTTCATCAAATAAAGAATGTGGATGTGCATCAGCAACATTTGATGAAGATGATCTTCCGCATTATCCGACTGCAAAATCGCAAAGAAACCAAAATCGAAAAGATTTTGCATCAACTACAAGATGCGACAATTCTGTATCGAAAGGGCTTGTATAAGTGGGCTTTATCAGAGACTAATAAAGCCAGAAAAATAGCGGAGAAGCTCGACCTGCAGGAGTACTTGATGATGATCAACCAATTGGAGTTACGCTTCGTGCAGGGCCGTCAACGAAACAATAAGCAGGGAAGTCTTGGTGCCCTATCGAAAGAAAGATCCAAGCTGATTGGTGAGATTCAAAAGCAAAACCGCCTACTTTATGTACTCTCCTGCTTGCTTGCTCTGTTTCATGAAAAGTACTTACTACAGGGAGATTTTGAAGAGCAGATACCCTGGCCAGAAGCCTGGCAAGAGCAAGTGCCTGAAGGGTCAGTAGCTCAGCGTGTCTTGTTTATGAATTGTAAGATTGTCTTTTCCAAATTGATCGGAGATAAGAATCAGCAGTACCGTTGGGCAAGTCAGGTATATCAAACTGTGAAGGCGCATCCGGAGCATTATGAATTGCAACCGCAAATGGTTCTGTCTACCTTGAGCTCCATCTATGCTGCAGCCATTCGTGCCGACAAGTTTGAGGAGGCAAAGCAGTATCAGGATATCATCTTGAAACATAAGACAAGGAACATACAATTGCAGGCCTTGCTCTTTTCCTTTGCCGCACCTTCGCATATTGCTTACCTACACGGTGCAAAGCTAAGCGATGCTGAAGCCAGGAAATTGATTAAGCTGACCAGATCTGATTTTGACAAGTATCTGCAAAAGGATTTGCTCGGGGATCCAGCAAAAAAAATCATGCCTGTGTCTTTGTCTCTAGCCTATATGTACTGCGGAGATTACGAGGCGGCAAGCCAGTGCTTCGATCAATTTGTTCAAGGGGATGCGAAGAAGAAAAGGGTCTTGCAGAATCTCAACACTTTCTCGCAGCTATTGCATCTAGCGCTCTTGTATTGCCGTAAGGACTTTGATCGATTGCTGATTGATGCACCTTTATCTTATCGATCCATCAAGGCTTCCGAAGGTAGTAACCGAACAGAAAAACTGTTGGCAAAATTCTTTTCCAACAGCAAGTTGGGGGTTTCCACCAAAAGGGAGCGCAAAGAATATTTGGAAAAACTAAGCAGTGACATCGAAGCACTTTGCCAAAAGTATCCTCAGGAGCAGCGTTATATCAGTTCGACTTATAGTTGGATAGAATGGGCAAAACGTTTGAATAAACGCTCCTAAAGTTTCCATGCATTCAGATTAAAGATCATTGTTCATTATCTTAGCTATCCCATAACAAACAAGAGATAATGAAGAAATTATTGGTACTACTCCTGATTTTCGGCTATCAAATCATTGCAGCCCAGACGGAGGATCCACGCAATTTCCCCTATGCAAAAGATGGGCTCTGGGGACTGATTGACAAGGAGCAGAATATTGTTTTGAATCCGATGTACATGGAGATCGAGTTGCCTGGCTGGATGAAGCGGGGAGAGGAGCGGGAATATGTCCTTCCAGCTCGAAAAGGCAGTCAATGGGGCTTGATCAATAATGAGGGCAAAGAGCTGATCCCATTTGAATACGATGAGATTATTATCAATTGGAGGAACGGACAGATGGTTGTCGCCAAGAAAGCTCAAAAGTACTTTTTGATCGACTACCAAACTGGCCGAGTGATCAATTCTATTGGC
>JAHDDV010000031.1:15784-27115 GCA_020629205.1 Chitinophagales bacterium
TCAAAAGTACTTTTTGATCGACTACCAAACTGGCCGAGTGATCAATTCTATTGGCTACGAGACTGCTCCTGAGTTCTTCGGGTACAATTTGCCAGTGGCGATTGTGCAGCAACATAGCAATTTTGGAGTGGTGAACGGAAAGGGTGACATCATTGCCGAACCTGTTTATAAATTCGCAGAAGTGCTTGACAAGTACTCGGACTTTCCGGATATCAAGTTGAAGAATCAAGATGGCTCTATCAAATACATCGACTCCTGGGGTGAGGAGAAGTCTCTTGCAGAAATGGAAGAGGTCTTTGAAGAGATGATGTGGGGAGACACCATGATAGAAGAGGTTGCGGAGTCAATGGAAGATAAGCTGAGCCATACAACGGAACAGGTAGAAATTGACGGGAAGCCCTCATTTCTGGTGAGAATTTCCTACGTACCGGGTTATCGACAAGCAAGAAAGGAAAAGATCGATACCTTGCTCAATGTAGAAGAAATCCAATCAATCGATCTCTACACCAGCTATGAGACGAAGCTCCCTGAAATAAACTATGCCATTTGCAAGCGCGAAGGGAAATTGGGTATTGTGAATGCGGATCAAGAGATACTGTGCCCTTTCAAATATGATCGTATCAAAGATAGCAAAGAGCATTTCGTTCCCACCTACTTGTACAATGGACCTTTGATTGGAATAGCCACTGGCAGTGGACGATTGATCGCTGATGCACTTTTCCTTTCTGTAAAAAAGGTAGATAAGACCGAACTGTTTTTTGTAAAGCATCCTGCAGGTTATGAGGGCTATGTGAATACAGGAGGGACCATTTATCTTCCATTAAAAGACTTGTAGCGGATGCAGCGGATACTACTACTCCTTGTTTTTTGCCTTTGTAGCCCTACACTTGTGGCGCAGAATCACTTTTTGGTTTGGCAGGATTTTGCTTCTGATACCCGAATTCTTATAGATAGCAAGGGAAATGAGCTAGCCACCATTGAAGGCAACTTATTGCCTGCCTTTTCGAAGTCACCCATGAATTGTTTTGTGCAGGACATTGCAATCTTGCGAATGAAAGAAGGGGATGTGGAGACTTATTATCTGCTCGATACTTTGGGAAAGCTCTCTGATCCAATTCCACACCATGTATTTCACTACAGGGAAGGCTATGCCATGATCCGCCATCGGGAGAGCAATCTTTATGGAGTCATTGATCGCAGTGGCAAAGTGGTTGTTGAGCCACAATATAAGAGCATGAATCCCTTTTCTGAAGGACTTGCTGCCGTCACAAAGGACGGGAAACGGGGTTACATTGACAGTCAGGGAAATGTAGTGATTCCTTTCCTCTATCTGGTCGCATCAGACTTCAAGGATGGTTTGGCAATGGTGAAACTAGAAGATGGGATAAGCTTTATTGACAAGAGTGGACAAATGCTTTTTGAGCCAGTGCGCTCTTTTAGAGGCACTTATACAGACACTGAGTTTCACAACGACCGATGCAAAATGTCGGTGCGAGACCAGGGGGTCGGTTATATTGATCGATCGGGAAAATTTGCCATCCCACTGCAATTCAAATCGGGCAGCAGCTTCTCGGATGGCCTAGCTGTGGCATCGATGGGTAATGGAGAGTACGAATTCATTGATACCAATGGCAATATTGCCATTGACAAATCCTTCCATTCGATCAATAGTTTCAAGCATGGGCTTGCAAGGGTTCAGGATCTGGAAACACAAAAATATGGATTGATCAACACCAAGGGCGAATACATCATTCCTCCAAATTTTGAGGCAAATATTGTACAAGCAAGCAGCGATCGGATCATTGTGCGAAAGGCCGTCGAAGATTTTGACAAAGCCAAGAGCGTCGGTGATCGAAATCGTACCGCTGGCATGAAGCCATTCATCTACGATGGGCAAGGCAAGCTACTGAGGGAACTACCAGTTTGCTGCTCAGTCGAAATGTTGAATGACGACTTGATTTGCATTCAATATGCCGACAGTCCTGCCAACAATTACGAAATCATTGATTTGGAGGGCAATGTACGCTATCGACCTTACCTAAAAAACATTCGCTTCAAGTCCTTGGACGAAGCTGCCCAATACCCAATAGACAGTGTGCAACATCTGAGCCTTTCCGGACTTCCTTTTAGTTCCATCTTTTATAAGGAAGAAACACCATTGGACGATCGACTGTTTGCATATAAGGCACTTGTAAGTCTTGACATGGACGATTTCAACTTCGCAACTCTACCAGCTGAAATTGCACAATTTCATAAACTGGAAAAGCTATCGCTTGAGGGATCAGGACTGAGCAAGTTACCGGAGGAGATTTGCCAATTGACTCAATTGAAAGAATTGAATCTCAAGAGCAATTATAAGCTCAAGAACCTGCCGGATTGTTTTGTCGAAAATCTGCAGCAGCTTGAGCATTTGAATGTCAAGCGCTGCGATTTTGATTCCGACACCTTTTATGAGCTAAAGACAAAGTTGGAGAATGCGAAGGTGATCATCAAGTGATCTTGCTTTTGCTTCCTATCGGAAGATGGCTACCTTTCCGCTATACTCCTTGTCCTTTTGTTGAAACTTCACGAAGTAAATACCCGTAGGGAAGCCGCTTAGATCAGCCATTAGTTTTCCTTTCTGAAGACGCGTCAAACGAAGAATCACTTTTCCGTTTGTATCCGTAATAAACAGCTCTTCTACATCTTTTGGTACTTCGATCGTGATTGGGCCATTGGTCGGATTCGGATAGATCTTGGCTTCGCCAATCTCTTCTTGAATTTCTGGATCATCCTTGTATTTTACTTGCGGTTCGTCGCAATCCGGCGCCTCTGTATACTGTGTAATCAATCGTATCAAGAGGTCGTTTAGAAACTCCATATCATAATCGTCTGTGCTGGGCGCAATATGTGCATTTCCTACGCCGGAATGATCCGTCAGAAAAACGTAACTGCCATTGGTTGCCAGGGAGAAAGAACGCATCAGGTACTCGGTGCTCTTATCAATGCCACTAGCAGCAATGGGAATGATTCGAATGCCCTTCGCAGCCGCACTCTTAATTTGTGCTTCAAGCGTTTGTAATGTCTTTTCATTTACATGAGGAGGAGCATCCAATACCAGGAACATAATTCGAGCCACTGCATTCTCCGACCAGTTTTGATGTTCGATCGATTCACTCAAAGCTACATCCACCGCCTCTGGAAAATCACCACCTCCACCGGCAGATTGCTCTTTCATGAAGTCCATGGCTTCATTGATGTCTGTAGAAAAGTCCGAAGACTTAGTAATGTATGAATCATAGGTATCGCGATAAAAAACAGAGCCGAGATTAATGGTCAAGTCCTCTTGCTTCGCTTGCACCTGAGCAATCACATCCTGCAATTCCGCTTTGAGATAAGCAATTTCATCACCCATGGACCCCGTTGCATCCACCGTCATCATTACATCCAAAACTCGTGGCACATTGCAGTTCGCATCCATGCTAATGGTATTGACCCCTTCTTTGAATTTCTTGATATCCTTGACGGTCTTTAGGTTGCCCTCGTAAGAAACCTGGATACTAAGTCCCTCCGTTTGCTCGGGGCGAAAAACACTAGACCATAGCTCCGCTTTTCCAGTATTGTCTGTTTTCGCTTTCCATAATGTAGAATTCTTGTCATTGACCAATTTCACTTCTGCATCTATCAATGGGCGACTATCTTCGCTCATCAATTGAACGACATATCGATCAGACATATTGAATTTCCAACGATCCGGGAAGGAACTCAACTCTCGCTCTGTGAGATCCTGCCAAAGATCCCACTTGCTAAAATCGTTTAGCTCTCCAGCCGTTAGAGTTCCCGCGGTACTTGCTTCTTCAGTAACTTCTTCAGCATCCCGCAGCATCATGTCTTCGGCAATCGCATCGGCCTCATCAGTGGTTCTTCTATCTCTGATTTCCGCTTTGCGGCCAGCAGCCTTTGATTTTTTTGCATCGCCAGCATAGGCTTCAGGCGCTGGTGGCATGTCGACACCGGGAGGAGGTGTAGGGCCAGCAGGACCGGCTGGACCAGCTGCTCCGGCTGCACTGTCCATCGTGTAGGAGGCACTTTCCACTCTTGAGGAGGCGGCTTTAGTCGTTATGCTTTCCTTGACCACTCTAGCATCCGAGCTAGCCCCCGGTCTTTTCCGTTTGCGTGTCCTTCGCTTTGAGGAACCGGAGGCGAATTTGGAACCGTTAATGATTACTTCGTCAAGCACTGCCGCTGTATTAAGTTTCAAGATCAGCTCCTCTCCTTCCTCTATGGTTGACAGATCCAGCTTGAGGGTCTCATATCCGATATAGGTCACGATCAGCTCTTTGGAACCTGGAGGAACGCTTAGACAGAACTTGCCATCAAAGTCAGTCACTGTACCAGCTTTAGATTCTAGTTCTATTACGGTGGCAGCAATCAGGCCCTCTCCTGTTTCACTATCGACAACGATGCCACAGAGCTCACGCTCCATAGTTCCATTGGAGCTTAGAAAGAAGATTGCTATTAAAATAGGAAGTATAAATATTAGCCGTTTCATGGTCTCAAATTTCTATTGTTTGTTTGAATTTGCTTCTGCAATTGATGGAGGCATGCATGTCCCATACAGCTCTTAGATGCGCTTACAACACCTAAGGGTGTCTGTCGCATTTCTTTTTTTGAGAAAATAAATTGTGCGCTAACAATTTGCTTTACCTTTATGTAGAGTGCAAAGTTTTAAGAAAGTAACAAAACCAGTCCCATGCTACGATCCGTTATTCTCCTGGCAGTACTGTTATCCTGTCTTCCTCTGGAAGCTCAGGATTTATTTGAAACAACATACCGAGAGGGCTTCTTCACTTCAGCTGCAGTGATCGAGTCATACCCCAATGGTGACATGATCCAGACGGGACGGTACTATGTAGCAGGTGGCTGGGGAAGTTCTCAGGTATTCTTACGAAGAGTATCCAGCGAAGGAGAGCTATTATGGATCACAGATGTCCCCAACAGCTACTTTCAAGTAACTGAAGATGTCAATATCCGAATGCTTTTTCCTTTGGAAGACGGCAGCACCTTATTTATAGGGACAGCCAGCGGTTGTGATTTCCTGGGCGGAGACTTTATCGGCAGCATAGCCGCTGATGGCACAATCAACTACATAAACGATTATTTTGATGGACAGTTTTTTGCGCAAGAAGGAAGTTTATGGCAAAACGAGACCGTACTTATTGCGGGCTTCTCGCAGGAGACCTTTGAAGTAGTGGACCAACAGGGCGAAACCCTGGATGCTTTTTCCTCCTCCCTGACCTATGCCTATGACTTTGACACCAATCTGGAGGCACAGCGAATTGCCGCATGCGGTAATAGTGCCAGCGGTAAAAAATTGGAGATAATAGACGAAGAAGGCACAGGTTTGGCTTCACTTGCAATTGATGACTATGGACCGGTGATCTTTGATAATTCCCTAAATGTATTGTACTATTCAGGTACACGATTATACAAGTACAATTCATCCTTGGAGCTGTTGGCTAGTTCAGAGGAGATTGATGGAGTGACCTATTCCGCCTCCATTTATGCCAATGGAGACTACTACTATCTTATTGCCAGAAAGCCTTTTGTTGATGGCATAGCCCCCGCGCAGCGAATTCTGGTACTTGATCAGGATTTGCAGATTGTACAAATCCTCAACATGCCCGAACATCGGTCTGCAGCGGGTATGGCCTTTACTGGAGATGCAGTAGCACTAAGTCTGAATGAGCGAAATTTTGCTGCTTTAAAGACCACCAATCCACTGCTCGAATCCGACGAACCAATCAGAGATCTATCGATCACCTATCTAAACATCGGCCAGGTCGATTCTGTTTTCAGCAACTGCGAGAGTTTGCCGATCTATGATTATAGTCTTGAAGATATAACGATGCGGATAACCAATCTTGGAGAAGAGGCGATCAATTACTTCGAAGTAAATGCTCTTTACAACAATGAGTGCTTCGCTATCTGCTACGACTCCTTCCCAACCTTTGAGGCTTATGATGAGCAGAGCATCGAACCAGGAGCATCAGTCCTGATCAATTTCCCCAACCTGAACCTACCTGTGCAAAATGCACCTCTGCAACTGAGATTCTATCCCAGCCGCCCAAATCGTCATCTGGATTGGGACCATAGTAATGATCTTAATCTGGATGCGGGAACAAGTCTTGAAAATCTGAAATCAGCTAGTGTTTCGATCTGGCCCAACCCTGTGACAGATGATCTACATATTGAGATTCTTGATCAAGTTGGTAAAGACTTTAACATCCGTGATTTGCTGGGGGCTAGGGTCTTGCAAGGTCAGTTATCACCAGGCCATACTAGAGTTTCAACTGATCTGCTGCCCTCAGGCTTGTACTTCTTGAAAATTTCGGGAGAGGCAGAAGTGCTCAAGTTTATGAAGCACTAGCAGATTACTGTTGCGACTTTGCAGTGGCTTTTGACTTTGCCTTTCGTTTGCGAATCTTCTTGCCTTTGAAGGTCTGATCCTTTTTGTGATGCCAATATCCTTCAATCAAAGTTCCAAATGCGCGTTTCACGTTCAAGTCCATTTGTTCTACCATTTCCTGCTCCCTAACTTTGTTTGACACTTCTGTTAAGGAAACTTCCTGAGAACACAAGCCTAGACCTTCCAACTGTTCTTCACGCGCAAAAACTTTGATTGATTTCATTCCGTCTGGATTTTGTACTGTGGATATACTGCTTGTACAGCAATTGTAGTTCCAAATCCTGAAAATCGACTGATTCTCAAGGCATAGCCGCAGCCTTACATGCCTTCAATCCAGCTTCAGGTATGGCAAAGAAGCTTGGAATCCTAAGACACATGGGCTGCCTCACAAGATGCCATTGATAATGCGCATACAACGTAAAAGAAGGTAGAATAAAGAACACTTTATCCACAAAAAATCACACTTATTAACAAATAGGCGCTACTTATCCACATTCACTTGCCTAAAGTGCTCTTCAAAGCTGATATTCTGTTTGGAGAAAAAATCCTCCGAACTCAGCTGAAAAAATACCTGATCCATGCCAATTGCATTGGCCATCTTACCGCCTGCTTGGGGATCAATCCTTTTTGCGGCTAGTCGCTCCAGCATTTTGATTCCTGCCTCATTTCTGACATGGCAGTTGGCGTAAACACGGTCTAGGCGAAGCAACTTGAACGCGAAGGTTAACATAGCCGCAGCGCTCTCCGAGCCATAGCCTTTATTCCAGTGTTTTTTGTGCAAAATTAATCTGAATCGTCCTGCAGGTTCGCTGTACAATTTGACCAATTCCACTTCACCAATGAGCTGTTCTGTGGACTGTTCGACTATTCCGAACTTGTATAAATGTCTTGGGGTTTCTTGTTGAGCGGCGATGACTTTCTGAATATAGAGCCCAGTATCATCGAGATCTTTCAGCATCCAATTCAAGAATCTAACTGTATATGCATCAGTGGCATATTCGTAGACCTCCTCTATATCAGCGAGGCCCAGGTCCCGAAAGACCAGATTTGTAGTGCGCATGGGAATGATATTAACTGCTTGATAAAATTTGAGACCTGGGAGAGTCTCTGCAGCCAAAATAACAAAAAAGAATAACCATATAGTTATTCTTCGCAGCACAAAGTTAATGTTTTAACTATCAATTAGGTCAAAGATAATTCGACCAAAACTCTAAAGCCCACACAAACAATAATTTACAGTATCATTCATTATCATCTTCAATCAGAATAATAAATCTATCTCTTACCATATTTTTGTAGCCAATCTACAGCTGAATGATGTATTCGGTCAATTCTCCGACCGGACAGTAGATAGAATCCTGACGAATGAAGTAGCCTTCAGGTGTAGTCACTTTCCATTCCACATGATTGTAGCGATTACCAAGCGCTCGATTTGTTGTCAAATCATTACAAGTGCAAGATTCCCCAGGAATGGCCAACTCAAGATCGGTTACAAAAGAAGAGAAGCCCAATTGGGCGATCACCTTTAGCCCCGTGTAGTGGGTCAAACGTACTTCCTTGTAGTATTCATTTCCAGAGGCGATGTAGAAGAGCCCTGTAGAAAAGTTCTCATCAATCGGGGAACTGTTTATCCTCAAGCAAAGATCTTCAAAGGTCAACTCCGGCAACTCAACTCTGAAGCTTCCGTCGTCAGCAGTGAAATCTCTGCCTACCACCAAAGCAGTATTATTGTTCTCCTCAATATAGGTGGCACAGTCTTCATATACTGTTACAGCGATCCCCTCTATCCGGCTATTGTTCGAATCATCAATCACAATACCCTCAATCAAACCTCCTAACTGGTCGGAATCACCTTGGCTACAGGAATGAAGGCAAAATAAGGCAAATAACATTGCCAGAATTGAAACTAATCTATTCATTAACTCTACAAACGATCTAATAAACCAATGGTTGCTTACCAAACAAGTACCAACACGAAGTTACATCGAAATCGTCAGAAACTACGGTATCTGCCTCAAAACTGGCTGTCATGTAAAATTCGGCCAGGGCACAAAAAAATGGATAAGTCAAACTCACCCATTTATTCATCTCTAAGTCATACGGATAATGCTATTTGCTATCTCCGGTTTCCCTTCTTTCTTCCTTTATTGGATTTCTTTCTCTTATTGTTTCCCTGTCGCTTCTGAGTCCGATTCTTGGCTCGATTATTCTTATACTTCTTTTGGTTCTTCCCCTTATTCTTCTTCCGCAGTTTTTTGGGTTTCTTTTTTGACTGAGCCAAGGTAGAATTATATGACCCTGCACTAAAACCTGCCTGCTGTGTATATAGTCTGGCCTCTGAAGTACCGCTGGATCCCATACTATATCCGAAACCGGTAAATAGTATCGCAAAAGCTAGAGCCGTCGTAAACCTCCTTGCACTTGAACCCCATAAGGCCTCAATCACTGATGCACCCATATGAATAGATTTGAAAAGTTGAGTTATGCCCAAACAGTGACAAATGAAGTGCCAATTCACAAAAAAAAGTCCTTATTTTTTTGGTTAACAACTAAGCAGACCTCAAGCCACGCTATCCCAAGCACAAGGAATTGCTCCCTGTCAATTTGCTAATCAAGCACTTACTATTGCTTTACCTGAGGGAAAAAAAGAACACTAAAAAACTCGCTTGGATGCCTCAATTGCGGGAGCAAGATACAGTAGGCCCTGCCGCATTCTCAGCCATTTGCTACAGAATCGGATGGACATACCTATCTCGATAGGATGGTCATCACAAGCATTCCCTGATAGGGCGGAAACAAAAAACTCCTAAGATTACTTATTCTTGAAAATGGAGCCGGAAGGCTTCTCGATCTTGGCGTCCCTTGGTGACTGATATATGACCTCCCAATCACTGAAGGAGAGTCCCTGCTCGGCACAGGTGTCACGACCGGTTATCCCACCTATTTGACAGATGGACTTTTGATTTTCATCAAAGATGGTCAGCATATTGTCAGAACAGCCAACACAGCGATTTACCTTAAAGTAGTCCATGCCATCCTTAGAGCTTCGCTGAATCTCGGTCTTTGGAAAATTGCCCGCCATCAACTCCTTAACCCAAGTAGGAACGGTATTTAGATCCAAGGCCGGCTTGGGTGTCTCCTTGCCCGACTTCGCCTCCTTATCACCTGTATGACCTGAAGCGATACCACCGTCATTGCTAACAGGATTTCGCTCTCCTGTTACCATCTTAGCATCCCCTACCTGCAAGCCAGCAGCCTCTTTCTCCTGCACAGTGGAATCTACAGCCATAGTACTAACACTGTCTTGATTCAAAACTGCAAGGCTGTCCAACTCAAGGTTTGTCAAATTACCTTTGGCGCTTTCTGTAGCACTTTGTTCAACTGCAGGTTCCACCGTAGTATGCGATGGCGGGTTAAAGTTCCTATCTGGCACTTTGGTTTGCGCAGGTTTCTGTGTGCAAGCAGAAAGAATACACATGGCAGAGAAGATTACAGCAATTGTCTGATTTAACATAAGGTGAGTCTTTCAGTATCAATGAGGTACTCGCATAGGAACTTCAATTTAGCTATTTGTCCGTTAACCACAAAAACTTGCCCAAATTCAAGCGATAAAACCATGGAAATTAGTGCTTAGCAGCATTTATAGCCCAAAATGTGTGACAAACGTGCTCGATTTTCTTCCTAAGTGCATGTGTTATCTAAGCCGGAGCATTCGAGGTATGTCATAGCATCGAATAAGCCCATTTGATTTCCTACAAAATCACGCTACAAATAACACTAAACCTTAATTTCACACAATCTAAATTTATAATCTGATGGATGTACAAGCAAAATTAGGCGGCCTTGTCGACATGGCAATTGCCTATGCTCCCAAAGTGCTTATGGCCATTGTTACGCTGATCATTGGTCTTTGGATCATTGGCCGGGTAATGAAATTTATTCGTGCAGGCTTGGTCAAAGCCGGACTAGGTGAAGACCTTGTCCCTTTCCTAAGTTCTCTAATCAGCGTATTGCTGAAAGTTATGCTACTATTCTCAGTAGCTGGCATTGTAGGTATCGAGACTACCTCTTTCGTAGCCGTTTTGGCTGCTGCTGGATTTGCCGTAGGTATGGCATTGCAAGGAAGCCTTGCAAACTTTGCCGCAGGCGTTATGGTCCTAATCTTCAAGCCATATAAAGTTGGCGATCTGGTAAGCGTTCAAGATCAACTTGGCCACGTTGAAGAGATTCAAATCTTCAACACAATCATGAAGAGCCTGGACAACAAGAAAGTAATTGTACCAAACGGTCAGGCAATCAGCGGTGTGATCACCAACCTAACTACAGAAGGTGTTTTGAGAGTTGATCTTGAAGTACAGGTAGGTTATGCTGAAGACTTCCCAAAAGTACAGCAAGTGATTTACGACGCAATCGCTAAGACGCCTAAAGTTCTTCGTGACCCTGCCCCTTATGTCGGTATTCTTTCATTTGAAAGCCACAATATCAAGATCGCAGTGCGTCCTTACGCTACTACAGCTGACTACTGGGATGTATACTTTGAGACTTACAAGAATGTCAAGACTGCACTGAGCGAAGCCGGTGTTCAAATGGCATATGCTGAAGGTTTGAGTGTTGGACCTATCGGAAAGTAAAATAATACTACAACACACATAATTCCCGAGCGCGACGTCAAGTGATTGACGTCGCGTTTTTTTATGCCTTCAGCTCATCAGAGCCTGAACGGGGATTTCTACATCATTCATTTTTTGGAGCCCAGCAGTTCGGCTCGTCGCAGCGACCTACTCGCTCTACGCTAATATTCGGCACTTGCCTGCTTGTTCAGCCAAGCCTGCCTGCCGTCACTCCTATCGTCGTGCCAGCATGCAGGCGGCTTCACTGGCGCA
>JAHDDV010000407.1 GCA_020629205.1 Chitinophagales bacterium
TGCAGGGCTTAATGCTTTGGCTATCATTTTGATATCAGGCAGCAAGTGGCTAATTTAGCGGCCGCTTAAAACAAACAAGAAGATGAATTTACACGAGTATCAAGCAAAGGAATTATTGGCTGGTCTGGGCGTGCCGACACAACGAGGAATCGCTGTGGAATCGGTCGAAGATGCAGTGGCTGCAGCGAAGAAGCTGAATGAAGACACCGGAACCGAATGGTGGGTGATCAAGGCTCAGGTCCATGCAGGTGGTCGGGGAAAAGGCGGTGGAGTAAAGCTGGCCAAGTCGCTTGACGATGTAAAAAGCATTTCTGATCAGATTCTGGGAATGCAATTGGTGACTCCACAGACTTCAGCAGAAGGCAAGAAGGTGCACTGTGTACTGGTTGCTGAAGATATGTTCTACCCAGGAGAGTCGGAGCCGCAGGAGTTTTATCTAAGCTTCTTGCTTGATCGGGCCAACCATCAACACATGGTAATGTACTCGCCAAAAGGAGGCATGAATATCGAAGAGGTAGCGGAGGAATCACCTGAAGATATATACACCGAGAGCATCAACCCGGCTACGGGCATGCTGCCTTTTCAGGCGCGAAAGATCGCCTACAATCTGGGCCTCTCGGGAGCTGCATTTAAAGACATGACCAAGTTTATCGGGAAGCTTTACAATGCTTACCTCAAGCTGGATGCAAGCATGTTGGAGATCAATCCATTGCTGAAGACATCGGACAATAAGATGGTGGTGGTTGATAGCAAATTGACCGTCGACAACAATGCGCTTTTCCGCCATAAAGATATCGCCGAGATGCGCGATACCCGTGAGGAAGACCCTACTGAAGTAGAGGCGAGCAAGCACAATCTTAACTTCATCAAACTCGATGGCAATGTGGGCTGCATGGTAAACGGTGCAGGTCTGGCTATGGCAACCATGGATATCATCAAGCTTGCAGGTGGATCTCCGGCCAACTTCCTGGATGTAGGAGGTACAGCTAATGCAAAGACCGTAGAGGCAGGCTTTAGAATTATCCTGCAAGACCCTCAGGTTAAGGCGATTATGGTCAATATCTTCGGAGGTATCGTTCGTTGCGACCGTGTGGCTCAAGGGGTCGTAGATGCCTACCAAAATATCGGTGAGATCAAAGTTCCGATCATCGTGCGTCTACAAGGAACCAATGCAGAAGAGGCAAAAGAAATCATTGATAAATCCGGGCTTAAGGTACATTCTGCTATCCTGCTGAAAGAAGCAGCTGAAAAAGTACAGAGCGTACTCGAGCAAGGTTAAAGAAAGTTAAAAGAGCCCCTCAAAAAGTGAATTACGGCTTTAAGCATCAATTTATTTGATAGCTTGAAGCCGTTTTTTAATGGCAGTTTATCTGTGCTCGATCAACCCCATCGAGCCTCCTGATGTGAGGGCTAAGAATTAATTGAAATGAAAAGTGGAGCAATGCTATTAAGAATCAATCCGGATAACCCACAGGAACGGAAAATTGACCAGGTAGTTGAATGCCTAAAGCAAGGCGGTGTGATCATCTATCCAACCGATACCATTTATGGCCTCGGTTGCGATATCTTCAATCAAAAGGCAGTCGAAAAAGTTTGTCAAATCAAAGGCATCAAATCAGGAGCAGCCAAACTGTCCTTTGTTTGCCATGATCTGAGTCATTTGGCAGACTTCGCCGCGAGTTATGACAAATCTGTGTATAAGGTAATGCGTAAGAATCTGCCAGGGCCTTTTACCTTTATTCTCAATGCTAGCCGCGAAGTGCCAAAGCTATTCAAATCAAACAAGAAGACCGTTGGTATCCGAGTGCCGGACCATAATGTAGCACGGCAGTTGGTGAGCACTCTGGGGCGTCCGATTCTCAGTACCTCCCTTAATGGGAGCGAAGAGGATGAAGGACTTAGAAACGATCCCGAGTTGATCTACGAGAAGTATTATAAGCAGGTCGATATCGTCATAGACAGTGGATTCGTACATGACGAACCTTCGACCGTAGTGGATGTCACTTCAGGAGAAGTAGAAATACTTCGCGAAGGAAGGGGCGAGCTGATTTATTAGGAATAAATACAAGAGCTGGATATGTTGGTGAAATGTTTAAGATTGCTGTTTTCGCTGCTATTAGCGGTACTGTTTGTCAATACCCTAAGCGCGCAGACAGCGGACATCCGTGGATTCGTTTACGATGGAGATTCAGGAGAACCCATTCTTTTCACTAATGTATATCTTGAAGGAACCACAATGGGAGCCACCACCGATATCGAAGGGCTCTACGCCATTTCAAAGGTGCCTGCAGGTGACTATACGCTTGTGTCGACTTATGTAGGATACGATACCGCACGGGTCGCTATTACACTCAAGGCGGGTCAGATCCTCAATCAAAAGCTATACATTTCGGCCAGCGGAATCATGCTCGATGCCATCGAGATCTCCGCTGCCAAAGAAGAAGCAAAGACGGAAGTACGTATGTCTTCTATCAAAGTTTCGCCCAAGCAAATCGAGAAAATCCCTTCGGTAGGAGGGGAGCCCGACCTTGCACAATATCTACAAGTGATCCCAGGTGTTGTCTTCACGGGAGATCAAGGGGGACAACTTTACATTAGAGGGGGATCGCCCATCCAGACCAAGATGATGCTCGATGGTATAACGGTGTATAACCCCTTTCATAGCATCGGTCTGTTCTCCATCTTCGAGACAGAGATCATCAAAAACGTAGACGTGATGACCGGTGGATTCGGAGCCGAGCATGGTGGCCGTATTTCCGCCGTCGTGGATGTGACAACCAAGGATGGAAATAAGAGTGAATTGGCAGGAAAAGTGGCCGCCAGCCCCTTCATGGTGAAAGGTATCCTGGAAGGTCCAATCGTTAAGCTGAATGAAGAAGGTACCAGCATGTCCTATGTATTGGCAGCCAAGCATTCCTACCTCGATCAAACCTCTAAAACGCTCTACGAATACATTGATACCGCCGGCCTGCCTTTCAAGTTTACCGACTTCTATGGCAAGGTCTCGCTTAATAGCAATAATGGCTCAAAACTGAGTCTCTCCGGCTATCGTCAGTCAGACCAGGTCGACTACCGTGGCTCTTCCCTCTTTGGCTGGGACGCCTTCGGTGGAGGAACCAATTTCATTATTGTTCCTGGGCAGAGCAAGGTCATCATCAATGGTCATTTCTCCTATTCAAAGTACGATATGGAGCTGATTGAGGCAGACAACAAGCCACGTACTTCCAGTATCGGAGGCTTCAATCTCGACCTCGTATTTTCCTACTTCTTAAGAAACGGCGATATCAAATACGGGATCAATGTGGGTGGTTTCGCAACGACCTTCGATTTCTTCAATTCTCTCGGACTCAAGATCGATCAAAACGAAAATACAACGGAGCTTGGTGGCTTCTTCAAATACAAAGGCATACTGGCCAATGGGAAATTGTTGATCGAGCCGGGCTTGCGTTTAAACTACTACGCCTCCCTTTCCGATTGGGGCTTTGAACCAAGATTTGGTCTCAAATACAATATGACCGACAAGATCAGATTCAAAGCAGCAACCGGTATCTACACACAAAACTTCATCAGTACCAAATCAGATCAAGATGTAGTCAATCTCTTTACCGGCTTTCTCTCCGCTCCGGAAGAACGCCTGCTACAGATCAACGGCGAAAAGGCCAACAACAATCTGCAAACCGCCTATCACCTGATCGGTGGGGTTGAAATCGATCCTACTAAATCACTCAAGTTCAATGTGGAGGCTTATTACAAAGGCTTCCCGCAGCTGATCAATATCAACAGAGACAAGCTCTTCCCGACCGATCCGGATTACACGATCGAAGAAGGTGATGCCTATGGTATAGACTTCCTCGCCAAATACGATTTCAAAAACTGGTACGTTTGGGGTGTCTACTCGTATAGCTTCGTAAATCGCGACAATGGAAATCAGATTTATCCGCCGCATTTCGATCGACGTCACAACCTCAATTTCCTCGGTGCCTACACATTTGGTCCGGCGCTTAATTGGGAATTCAGCGTTCGTTGGAATCTAGGCTCTGGCTTCCCATTCACCAAAACGCAGGGCTTCTACGAGGAGTTGAGCTTCGACAATGGGCTCAATACCGACCTCAATTCACAAAACGGAAATCTGGGCGTGCTCTACGAAGAGGAACTAAACCGTGGCCAACTTCCCTACTACCACCGGATGGATCTCTCGCTCAAAAAGAGTTGGGTACTATTCGGCGATTCGCAATTGGAAGCCATCGCCAGCGCAACCAACGTCTACGATCGAGCCAATATATTCTACTTCGATCGCATTCGTTACGAGCGTGTCGATCAGTTGCCATTTTTGCCGAGTCTAGGGGTATCTCTCTCTTTCTAATGTCATCCGCAGCCGAATCTAAAAGCTCCTAACAAACCGCTAACTAGTGCTGCGTGAACAAAGTTCGTGACACCTTTGAGGAGCTTATCTTTTTGTCAGATGAGGCGTGAGGATGGAGCATAGCCTTAGCTACGCGATTGACGAGCA
>JAHDDV010000032.1 GCA_020629205.1 Chitinophagales bacterium
CGTACTAGCACTCATTATATTCATCTCACCAGTCCCCAGTCCCCAGTCCCCAGTCCCCAGTCATCAGTAATCAGTCATCAGTCATCAAAAAAAACTATCTTCAAGCCCAATGAAACCACCCACCTCCAAAACAACCCTAATCATAGGTCAAGGAATCGCAGGCAGCATGCTCGCCTACCACTTCCACAAAGCCAACTTAGCCTACCAAATCATAGATAAACAAAACCCCAATGCCTCCTCTAGAATTGCCGCCGGACTGATTAACCCCATCACAGGACGAGTATTAGCAAAGTCATGGCTCTTTCATCGGCTTTCAGAATATGCGCATCAAATTTATCCAGAACTAGAACAGCTCCTAGGCATCTCATGCTTTACCAAAACCCAATTGTTCCGACTACTCAAAACTGAAAAAGAACGCAATGAATTCTCGTTACGAGTTGAGCTTCCTGAGTACGATGGCTGGATGTCTGAAGCAATCGATATTTCTCAACTACAAGGACTGAGCTACGGGGAGGCAAAAGCCATTCTCATACATGGTGTTGCAATAAGTTTGGGTTCACGTCTTCTTCCAGCTTTCCGAAAATGGTTTCAAAAGCAGCGGACACTCACAGATGCATCTTTCGACTTCTCCCAATTGCGGTTCTCTGATACCGGATCAGTGTTTTACAAAGAACAAGAATACCAGCGAGTGATCTTTGCCGAAGGCTTCCGAATGAAAGACAATCCCTACTTCAACTATCTGCCTATGATACCAGCGAAAGGAGATCGCCTCATCATTCATTGCCCGGAATTACAGCTGAAAGACTGTGCCAAGATTAGCCAAACGCTGATTCCCGTGGAAAAGCCAAACCACTATTGGGTGGGCAGCAATTACAACCACAATGAAGTTGATGAGATCCCAAGGGAATCCGGCAGGCAAAAGATTCTGGAAAAGCTCGAGGAAATGCTACCGCTACCTTTTGAAATAGTGGAACACAAGGCGGCTCCGAGACCCACTACAAAGGACAGACGACCGCTCATTGGCCTTCATCCGAAGTATCCACAACTAGGCGTTTTCAATGGTATGGGCTCAAAGGGGTTTTCATTGGCTCCCTTGCTAGCCGCCCAATTTGTCAATTTTCTTAGCCAAGAAGAGGAACTGCACCCAAGAGTTTCCATCAGAAGATTTGACCAACACTATACCATGAAGGACTGATTTTCAGTTCTCTTTGAAGAAATGTGCAAATGATGAAAAGAACCCTACTGATTGCGAGCATGCTCATCGCTCTATTTTCAACAGATCTACTTGCCCAACGCTATGGAACGGCTGGCGGAGTTCGCTCTGGTCGTCGCGAAATGGGAATCAGCCTCAAACAGCGCCTAATGCCTCGAACGACAGCTGAGGCACTGGTCATGATTGGTCTGAAACAATACTCTGTTCATGGGCTGCTTGAATACCACTATCCCATTATCGACAAAGGGCTCAATTATTACATTGGAGCTGGTATCCACACTGGCCACCGGAGGAATCATGGGCAGTTCTACGGCATGGATGTGCTCTTAGGCCTGGAAGTCAAGATTCCTGCATTGCCCCTGCTACTCTCAGCAGATTTCAAACCTATGGCGCACCTAAACCACAGCAAGTCCACGCAATGGGAAACCGGAATAAGTATCCGATACATCTTCGTGACACACAAAGACCTCAAAAAGCGTAAGAAAGCCAAAGAAAAGGAAGAGCGTAAGGACCGTCGAAAGGAGAAATGGGACGACCTATTCAAACCAAAAGAGTAGACAAAGTTCACGAACTTTCCACCGAATACCCTTCATTCCAAATCCAAGTAGAGAGCGTTCACGAACTCTCTATCGAATGCCTTTCAAGATTGCCTCTGTAGAGAAAGTTCACGAACTTTCTTACGAACACCCTTCAATCATGAGAACGTAGAGAAAGTTCACGAACTTTCTATGCAATGCCTGCACCAAGACAAATCATCAAGCAAGCGAAGCCGAATCAAATTGCAGTTTCAAGAGATTTTGATAAACCCCATTCTCCTTGAGCAGCAACTCCTCATGAGTGCCCTTTTCCACTACTTCGCCCTGCTGCAATACATAGATACAATCCACATTTCTAATCGTTGCCAAACGATGGGCAATAATGATGGTCGTTCGGTTTTCCATTAGCAAATCAAGTGCTGATTGCACCAGTTTTTCCGATTCGGCATCCAAAGAACTGGTCGCCTCATCCATCACCAGAATGGAGGGGTTTTTGAGTATGGCTCTTGCAATGGCAATACGCTGTCTTTGGCCACCACTGAGCTTGATTCCCCGATCCCCGACAATCGTTTCAAAGCCTTCCGGGAAGTTTTCGATAAACTCTAATGCATTGGCCTGTCGAGCAGCTTCTCGCACTTCCTCATGCGAGGCTCCCGGCTTTCCATACAGAATATTCTCCGATATACTCCCGCCAAATAGGATGACCTCTTGCGGCACAATTCCAATATTGTGACGCAGCTGATGAAGATCAATCTCCTCCAAAGATTTCCCGCCTATGCTGATTTGTCCGCCCTCAAGTTCATAGAATCGCATCAGTAATAAAGGGATGGTTGACTTCCCGGCTCCACTCTGACCAACCAAGGCAATTTTGCTGCTTTGTTTGAGTTCCAGATTGAAGTCCTTTATGACCTGAACCTCGGGACGCCCCGGGTAGGAAAAGCTAACATTTTCAAACAAGATGTCGCCCTGAATCTCAGTCCGATTCGACGCTTCCAGAGAACCAATTTCCGTCTTTTCGACGAGGATTTCCTCTATACGATCGGTAGCTCCCACCGCCTTTAGCAGTTGACTGAAAATATTGCTGAAGCTCCCGAGCCCTGCTGCAATAAACAGTGTGTACAACATGAAGGAAATCAGCTGACCCGGAAGTAACTCGCCAGATTCAATCAAAGTAGCACCTCTCCATAATACAATTACAATTCCCCCAAAGATGCCAACAATGATCATGGTGGAAAACCCGGCACGAAACCAGGCAGCCTTCAAAGCCAGACGGACAACTTCATTGATTCTAGCAGCATATCGCCTGCTTTCAAATGCTTCGTTGGTGAAAGCCTTGACGTCTGATATTGATTGTAAGGTTTCTTCAACCACTACATTGGCCTCTGCCATAGCATCCTGCCTTTGACGTGCAATGCGTCGTAAGAAATAGCCAAAGCCGATAGTGCAGATGACTATGGGAGGAAAGGAGACCAACATAGTGATGGTCAAGCGTGGTGAGATCCAGGCAATGATGACCAATCCGAAGATCATCGTAACCCCCTGTCGAACAAACTCAGCAATGTAGTACTGCAAGACCTCCTCCAACATAGAGACATCCGCAGTGATACGGCTGGTTAGCTCTCCTACACGTCGCTTTTCAAAGAATGGAATGCCCAGCAACAACATATGCTGATAGATATCGTTTCGGATATCCGCCATCGACTTCTGCGTCATATAGGCAAAGGACACCACCCGCAAAAAGCTCGTGATAGCCATAAAAATCAGAATGCCGATCAGCCCAAGGGCGATGGAATTGATGTTTTGACTAAAGGCGCCTTCTGAATCTCCAGCTGCATCTACCAGCAAGCCTATTACATAAGGGAAGACCAAAGAAGCAGCACTACTTAGAAGCAGTACCAAGAGGCCTAACAAAAAGTGCCACTTGTACGGCAAGATGTACCGGAAGATCTTGAACAGTCTCGGCAGGTCTTTCACTGCTGCAAAACTGAAACTGCGCTTTGTTTGAGATTTCTTTGTCATTAATTGTTTGTCCTCTGGTTCTGCTCTTGTCTGGTTTCGATAAAAGTCCTGCATGTAACAAAAGGCTCAATTGAAACCATGAATAAGCATTTTGATACGGGACATGGCCTGCTTATGTATTTATAAAGTAGGCTCCATGTCGGATAAGAAACGAATGAAGGGAGGAAAAGCGCGCATTATTGCTAGACCTTTCCATCTCCTTTCTTATTTTTACGTGAAATTAAATTTAATAACAACACCAAACCTTAATTCAATAGCATTCTTTCACCTAAGGGCTTTCTGCTGATTACTTTTCATTTCAAATAGAAAACATCTCTCTGTTAGATTCGTTCAAGCAACTAATCTACCAGGTAGACATTGGCAAAATTAGATCCTCAACGAATGAAGCATGTTGAATGTCAAGGTTCATTATGTTAGTATTCTGAAATATGAGATTTACTTTTTGCCTGCTGATGCTGATCATGATAAGCATGCTCGGTACACTTGCCTCGGAGGAAATCAGCCTCCTTTCCCCATCCGTCGTCGTAGAGGCGAACGTAGAAAAGGGATACACCGTCCACGAAGACATAGTCAAGAAGAATCAAGTTCTCAGCAATATGTTGAGCGATTGCAGCGTGGATTATCCACGAATCCACCAGTTGGTGGAGTCTTCAAAGGATGTTTTTAACATTCGTACCATGAAGGCGGGAAGACCATATACCGTTCTTTGTGATCCTGAAAGTGGAGATGCCAGACTACTTCTTTATGAGCATACCGCTATCGACTGGGTTGTGTTTTCAGTGGAAGAATCAGATATTTCCACCGCTGTTTACCAAAAGCCAGTGGAAATTGTTGAGAAAGAAGCTGCCGGTATTATTACTACCTCGCTTTCAGCTACCATGGCCGATTTGGGCATTAACTACGAATTAACAGACCGCTTGTCAGAGGTGTATGCATGGTCGATAGATTTTTGGAGAATTCAGTATGGAGATCGATTCAGAGTGATATACGAAGAAAAATTTGTGGACGGAAAGTCTGTCGGAATTGCCGGTGTCAAAGCCGCATCATTCCGCCACTATGAAGATGAATTCTACGCCTTTCACTACCAGACTCCAGAAGATTCTGTGGGCGTGAGCTACTTTGATGAAACAGGGGGCAGCATGCAAAAGCAGTTCCTAAGAGCACCTGTAAAGTTTAGCCGAATCTCCTCCCGATTTAGTAGAAGAAGATTTCACCCTGTCCAAAAGCGTTGGAAGGCGCATTTGGGAACAGATTATGCCGCTCCACGAGGCACACCTATTTACGCGACTGCCGATGGAGTAATCACAGACGCAAGGTACCGTGGCGGCAACGGAAACTATGTCAAGATTCGACACAATGGTGTATATCATACCCAATACCTGCACATGTCCAAAATCAAGAAGGGCATACGGCCCGGTGTCCGCGTTCGTCAAGGACAAGTAATTGGATTCGTGGGAAGTACCGGTCTGGCTACAGGTCCCCATGTCTGCTACAGATTTTGGAAAAATGGCAAGCAGGTAGATGCCTTGCGTCAAAAATTTCCAGCAGCCAAACCAATTGACAAGGCCTACTATCCCGATTTTATGGGATACAAAGATCAAATGATCGAGAGATTGGAGAACGTCGCCTTTCCAGAAGATAGTGTGGATGGCGAAGAGGTAGACGAAATGGAAGTCCTTGAATCGCTTGGAGAGAAAGAGGAAGAAGTTTTGAGCTACAATTCCGTGCGCTCACCAGTAGTTTCTGCACTGATACAAGCTAGCTTGATCTAATCCGAATAAGAAAGGTAATTTTGTGGGCAGGTGAGTCGTTATGCACCCAAGCCAACAAGGATGACCTCGAAAACAAACAGTAAAAGGAAGAGTATTGTAGCAGCAACAGGTATTAGCCTGTTGCTGCTATTTTTTGTTTTCCTTGTACTCAACTGGCTGATGCCCTTCAAAGTCAATCTGGAGTTTTCACAAGTAGTCAGAGCATCAGATGGAAAAATTCTAAACGCCTATCTCACAAATGACGATAAGTGGAGGATGAAGGTAGAGTCCACAGAGCTCACCGAGGAACTTAAAGAAGCGTTCCTCTTCAAGGAAGATCAACATTTTTATAGACATCCGGGAGTCAACCCTCTTGCCATTCTTCGCGCCTTAGCCAATAACTTATTCTTTGCTAAACGGACCTCAGGCGCTTCGACCATCACTATGCAATTAGCAAGACTGCTTGAGCCAAGACCTCGTACCTACAGAAGCAAGCTCGTCGAAGCTTTCCGTGCCCTGCAATTAGAATGGAATTACAGCAAAGAGGAGATCTTACTTTACTATCTGAGTCTTGTGCCCTACGGAGGGAATATTGAAGGGGTCAAATCAGCCGCTGTATTGTTTCTGGAAAAATCCCCGGAACTGCTCAGCACTGCGGAGATTGCTGCGCTCACCGTGATCCCTAATCGCCCAGGATCTCTCGCCCTTGGGAAGCATAATGACCGAGTTGTAGCATCTCGTGATCAATGGCTAAGACGCTATCATAAGGCTGGCCTCTTTTCCGATGAGCTGCTCCAGGACGCAATTAATGAGCCACTTAAGGCCAGTCGAAAGAATGCCCCCGGATTCGCACCTCACTTTAGTCGCCGTATTCGAAAGCAAAGCAATGAGCCAAACATCTACACCAGCCTTGACTTCAATAAACAGAAGGAGATAGAGCGTATAGTCATGCAATACGTCGAAGGGATTAGACGAAAGAGAATCAGCAATGCTGCTGTCTTGGTGATTGACAACAAGAGCATGCAGGTACTGAGCTATGTTGGCTCGGCTGACTTTTACAATGTCCTGGATGCCGGCCAGGTGGATGGTATAACAGCTGTTCGATCACCAGGTAGTACCTTGAAACCCTTACTCTATGCTATGGCCTTTGATGAGGGCCTAATTACGCCAAAGCAAAGGTTGCTGGATGTGCGCACGGACTTCGGAGACTATAGCCCGCAAAATTTTGACCGAGTCTTCAATGGAACGATCACTGCCGAAGACGCTCTTGCTAGCTCTCTAAATGTCCCTGCGGTTCGCCTTGCCAATAAGCTCGGCTTGACAAGATATTTGGAGACCCTAATATCGGCCGACTTTAAGACCATCGATCAGCAGAGGGAAAAGCTGGGGCTTTCTATCGTCTTGGGAGGCTGCGGTGCGAGCCTTCAGGAACTGGTTGGCTTGTACGCTAGCTTTGCCAATCGGGGCAGGTATCGAGATTTGCATTGGTTTCCGGAAGATAGCCTGAATGTCGAAAGACAACTACTGAGTCCGTCAGCGGCTTTCTTTCTAAATGATGTGCTTGCAAAACTGGGAAGACCCGACCTACCGCAGAACTTCAGCAATAGCAAACACCTACCAAAAGTGGCATGGAAGACCGGTACCTCGTACGGAAGAAGAGACGCTTGGAGCATCGGCTTCAATCAAAATTATACCGTAGGCGTCTGGTGCGGCAATTTCTCAGCAAAAGGAGTCAAGGAATTGACGGGTACGGACATCGCCACGCCATTGCTTTTTAAGATCTTTAATAGTATAGACTACGATTCCAGCGCGGATTGGTACCTGCCATCGGAAGAAATGAAGTACAGATGGGTGTGTTCAGAAACAGGGCTACCGGCTGGGGACCACTGTGAAGATCAAATCATGGATTACTTTGTCCCACTTGTCTCCCCCAATAATAGATGTAAGCACCTGCAAACGGTCTTTCTTTCAGCTGACGAAAAGTCCTCCTATTGTCGCTCCTGCCTTCCCCAACTTGGATACAAGGAAGCACTGATGCCGACCTATCCACCAGCCTTGATCACCTATTTTGAAAGAAACTTGATTTCATACCATCGCATTCCACCACACAATCCTGAATGCGAACGTATATTTGGAGGAAAGGGGCCTGTTGTGATCTCACCTAATGCCGGAAGCGAGTATCTCATAGATCGAAGCCTCAACGATGAAATGCTGCTTCAAAGCCACATTCCAAACGATGTTGAGATTGTCTACTGGTATGCAAATGGACGTTTCCTTCAAGCAGTGCAGGCACAGGAACGACTCTTTTTTAAGCCAATTCCCGGCAAGAACAGGGTCACTTGTGTCGATGACAAAGGACGAAGAGCAGAGGCAGTCTTTACTGTCCAGTATTTATGATTGCCTAACAAGCATTCTTTATTATTTTTGTAAGAAAAGCATGAAGCACTTTTGTCAGATTCTGCTACTCTTGCTTATTGTCAGCGGATGTAGCTATGACAATAAGTTTGAGCAGGTCACCGTAGACGACAAGTTCAGTATTGAGCTTCCTGACTACATCTACGAGCTAGAGGGTCTTAATCCCAATGGATTACTGCAGTATGGCAACAAGTTCAGAAACTACTATACATTGGTTCTGGAAAAAGAGGTCTCCGAGCAGGACTATGAGTCATTTATCAATGCTTCCTATCAAGAATTGGTGGGGCTTCTGGAGAATCCCACTTTGACGGATAGTTTGAATACCGAAATAAATGGATTGCCGGGGCGATTGCTGAGATTGAATGGAGTCGTTGGAGGCAATGAGGGAGTATCGGAAAGGATTCTCTATGATCTATATTTTGTTAAAGGAAAATCGTCTACATATCAAATCACCATATGGACTTGGCATATGTGGGAAGAAACCTATGCTGAAGCAACAAAACACATCGCTGAATCTTTTAAAGTGCTTGATTAAACGCCTCTGGCTTGTGAAGGTCTAAGGCATGGTTTATCAAATTCTCGCAAACACCTATTCTCAAAAAAATATCGAATGAAACATTTACTCTTTCTAGTTGTGATAGTTCTTCTTGGATTCTCCGTCAATGCTCAGGAGTGCAAATACGAAGTTGATGAAGTAGATAAATTTACCAAGGAAGTGACAAAGGTGACGAAAAGAGGCGTATTATGGGCGCATTTGGTCACAGGAAACAACATGTCGGCACAACTCAAGCTTGCCGATGGAAAAAAGAGCCTGATCCTACGATATATGGACCCGGATGCCTTCAAAGTAGCAAAGGGAGATAAGTTGATCTTCTTGTGTAGCGACGATTCTACCATTATTCTGGAGGCAGATGCCGACGTTGAAGCTCGTCATGTTGAAAAGGAAAAGCGTTGGGTGGCCAATGTGAACTATGATCTTAGCGAAGAAAATGCCGCCGCACTCAGTAAATCTACTATCACTGACCTGAGAATGATGCATTCCGAGGGGCACTTTGAGAAAGCTGTCAAGGAAGAAAGACAGAGAAACTTACAGATGCTTAGCAAGTGTATAGACTAATGTGCCTGAATTAGACATCTTTATAAAAATGGCTCCTGTTTTTGACGAAACCAGGAGCCATTTTTCTGGCTTTAATACTAACAAAGTACATGCTTTTAACGCCAAATCCTCCCTTTTTTCCAATTTTTAGACAGTATCCCTGACTATTTTCTCAGAATTTGATACAATCAAGAGAGGTTTTGGATAGACAATGGCGTCCAGCAAGTGCTAATGGCAGACATTCTAAAGATTTGGAAGAAGCAAAATACGGGCGAATTAAATTTTGTTATTCACACACGATTGGCGCGATTAATCAGGACTCTTTCAACATATCAGCAAAATATCACCTTTGCGTTTCGATGTAATCCATTGTTAATCAGCAATCAAAGCATTTAACGATGTCCTCCCTCAAATAATTATGCTTTAAGCCATTGACAAGATTAATCTGAATTTAGGTGTATTTTGGACGACTAATTCTTCCTGCGATGCTGGCACGGATTCTGGCCTTTAGGCACCAAAATTGTATTTGTATGGGTACTACACCAAATGAATGATCCGATGGATTATTCTAAACATACACTACAAGCACACACCATGAAGCAGGAACAAAAATCCGAAGCCTGGGAGAGGCCTATGTCGTATAATGACTATAGAGAATTTAGGGAACAAAGTTTTTGGGCTGATTTCGAAGAGATGAGAAGGCTAGATTCTGAGAAGCCAGTGAAAGTGTCTAAATTGAGCTATTTGAAAGTCAAGCACTTAATCGCAGTCAAGCAGATTCGGTTAAGCAGGCGACTGGCGCAATCCAGAAATGAAGTCCACTACTTACCACACCAATCTGATCCGGGAAGAAGCCTTTAGACTGGGATTCGATCAAATAGGGATATCCCCATCTGGTTTTCTCGAAGACGATGCACCACGATTAGAGCAGTGGCTTAACAAAGGCATGCATGGCCAAATGGCCTACATGGGTAACCACTTTGACAAGCGGTTGGATACTCGGAAACTAGTGCCTGGTTCTAAGTCTGTAATCTCTCTAAGCTACAACTACTTTACTGAAGATAATCAACCTCAGGAAGCACCAAAGGTTTCCAAGTACGCCTACGGGGAAGATTATCACCAAGTACTGAAAGCTAAGCTAAGAGAATTGCTCAGTTTCATCTCCGAAAATATTGGGGAGGTCGCTGGCCGCTGCTTTGTCGACTCCGCTCCGGTAATGGAACGCTCCTGGGCTGCCAAATCCGGTCTAGGGTGGATTGGCAAGCACTCACTCTTGCTCTCCAAAAGCAAGGGTTCCTATTTCTTTCTTGCTGAACTTATCATAGACCTAGAGCTTGATTATGATGGTCCTACAACCGATCACTGTGGCAATTGCACCAGATGCATAGACGCTTGCCCAACCGATGCAATCATTGCCGACAAGGTGCTCGACGCTAGCAAATGTATTTCCTACCTCACAATTGAACTGCGAGACGAATTACCATCAGACTTTGAAGGCAAGTTCGAGAACTGGATGTTCGGCTGTGACATTTGTCAGGATGTTTGCCCCTGGAATCGCTTCAGCAAACCACATCAGGAGGAGAAGTTCAAAGCACATCCCAAACTTCTGGAGATGAACCAAAGCGAATGGACGGACCTTAGCAAAGAAGTCTTTAATGAGGTGTTTAGACGATCCGCAGTCAAACGTACCAAGTACACCGGATTAACGAGAAACATAGCGTTCCTCAATCGCACAAAGCAGAACAATGTGGAAAAGGTAAAGCAACCAGACTCAGACAAGGCCCAGACAGAAGAATAGGGTAGGAGCCTTTCTTTTTCTGTTCGAGGACCCAAAAAAAAGAGGATGATGCCGCGCGACACCATCCTCTCTTTATACTAAACCTTTTATTCTGTAACTACCATCGGAATCCGAAAGTAAGTACCACATTGTTGTTGACTCTTTCAATCTCCGCACTTGGCACCGATTGTGAGGCCAAACTATATGGCTGATAGAAGTCCTTAGTCTTGCTGTGCACATAGGCAACATCAGCATAAAACTTTTTCTCTCGCATTCCAAAACCAAGCGTATAGCTATTGCGAGCACTGTCCTGATCGTTGGCGAAAGCATTTCCGTAATGTGCAATACCCCCACGGAATCGGAAGATGTCCTTCTTATACTCTGCACCCAAACGCACATTAGTAGCGGCCTTATAAGTATTGTTGATGCGATTGTTCAGGTCTACCTCGTAGGAAACCTCGTCCGAATTCACAGAATCGAAATCGAAAGAAGCCTGACCATAATCCACACGCTCCACATCCAATGAAACAAAGCCAAAAGAAGGGTGAACATATGCGGCGCTTCCCACCAATTTCCATGGTGTCTTCAGTTTATACTCAAAATTGCCGATTGGCGAAGTTTGCTCAAATAGCTCTATTTCATTGCTGCCAGGCGTAGCTACATTTGAGGTAACTCGACTGCTGAAACTCTCATCAATCGTAAGGAGTGTAGGTGTATGCATGGCTCCTCCCACACGTACATGCTTATGTGCACGATACATCAAACCAAACTTCGCATTCACCCCTAGACCCGTCACATCAAGAAACTCAGCTAGCTCCATATTGTCAAAGGAAGCATGAGCATTGTCTTTGTCTCTCTCCTTGTAGAAAGTATTGGACTTGAAGTTGATAAATGGAAAAGCAATGCTACCACCCATGTACAATTTGTTGTTATAGTTTGCACCCAAGGCTATATAGTACTCATCCATTGCGCCCTTGTTTTCCTTGATTTCTTCCTGCTCCACACCCCCATCGGTCACCACAGGCACATAGGTAGAACTCCCTGCTACATCATTGATTAGATAGGTCCCATAGGCCAGAGTAGAGCTGTAAGGATCGGCTTCATTGCTATAAAGGTCATCAGGTGCAATACCTTGAGCACGTTGAGCAAAATGATCTGTGATTGAATTAGCGTCGTTCGTTCCGCGCATGAAATAACGAGAATTGAAATTTTGCAAACGATTCATTCCAAAAGCCCAGGTGGTAGATACCCATCGCTCGCCTGATTTCTTTCGCATCAAATTCGTCAATACCAATCCAGCATTATTGAAGTTGAAATTGGACTTATCGTCATTGTTACTCTGTTCAATGTAGCTAGTCTCCGTATTGGCGAAGTACAGAGATGGGGTAAAAACCAACTCCGAAGAACGGTACATTCCTGCCCCCGCAGGGTTAACAGAGATAGCTGTCAGGTCAGCGCCTAAGGCGCCAAAGGCTCCGGCTGTACCCATCGATCGGGCTGTTCCTCCAAAGTAAGTCTGTGAATATCGCAGTGCGTCGACCTCGCTTTGCCCAATTAGACTGAGTGAACTAAGGATTAAGACCGCTGCGGCAAGTAGATTTTTCATGGTTTTGGGTTTTTAGAGCTTACAACTCTCCTGATTTTGCAAAGATGCAAATCATTTTGAGATAGCGAAGGATGCTTTGTGCATCCTTCGCTGTAAGAAGGTTTATTACTTTGTGGGCTTATCTAGGGCGAGATGAACTCTTGCCTTTTGAGCTAGATGAGCTGCTGGATTTGCCGCTTCTGCTACTAGATCCAGAGCGGCTGGAGCTTGACTTGCTTGAACGAGACTTGCTAGAACTAGCTCGACTCTTGCTGGACTTACTTCTTGAAGAGTTTCTGCTCTTCGCTTTGCTGCTATTGCGTGGCTTTGAACTAGGTCGACTCTTAGTCTGCTTGCTGCTCGAGTTTCTCGGAGATGCTGACTCACTTCTTGGAGCACTCTGCGGTCTAGGAGCAGAAAACTCACCTCTGCTCTGTGTCTGTGCTGGTCGACTGTCTTTTGGCTCGTAACGATTCCACTCACCAGATGAAGCAGGCTTTGACTCGCGCTGATTCTGCTCTAAAGGCTCCGCACTAGGACGACTGTTTACCGCTGGTCGAGACTCAGTGCTTCGAGGGCTTGTATTTTCCTTCGACACTGGACGAGTGCCCGTAGGTCTAGCAATACCACCAGTACTTACTGGACGAATTCCTGCATCTCCTGTAGAGATAGTAGCAGGGCGATCCGCACCGTTCTTCCCACCATTAGTGCCAGGACTAACAACATTTGGACTGTTCTTTCCACCGGTGTTCATACCCTGCGAAGAGGTATTGGTCGCTCGATCGTAGCGTGGGCCATTGTAGTAGCCACTGCTGCCGTTAGAGCTGGCACTTGTGTTATTGTTGTAGTAATTGTAATCACTGACACCGTATCCATTGTAGTAGTTGTTGTATGGATTGTTGTAATATGGACTAGCATAGGCGGATGCATGATGTCCATACCAGCTGTGTGAATGGTGGTAGTGATTGAAGTTGTTAAAATAGTGATAGCCTGTAGGTCCGTAGAAATTGTAGCTATTGTAAGCATAGTGCGGATTATAGCTCCATGGATCTACATAGCGAAAGGCTGTTGGACAAGTGCGTCTCCACCAAAATCTATTCGGATTGTAGTTATAAGAAACCACGATTAGAGGACTAGTCATGTACATTCCAGAATATGGACTCGCTGTCCAGAATCTGTCCGGAGCATACCAATTATTCACGTAAGTGTTGCTTCCGTAGGCATATGGATTCATCCCGCCGCGGTTCCAATTGTTATTGTTATTACCGTAGTAATAATCGTACTCGTTTTCATCATAAAAGACATACTCGCTGTCTTTGTTCTCAGGTTCGGCCGTATCACCGTAATAGTTGTTAGTGATATAGACATCGCCCTGCTCTTCTTCACCTGTATAATACAGGTCGTCGTTCTGAGCAGTTAGTCCGGCCGAAGCCAAAACTGCCGCAAGCGCGAGCAGTGTAAGGTTTCTAAGGAAATTCGTCATGATATTAGGTTTAGTTGGTGTAGTGACGAGCCCAAAATCGAAAAGTTTAAATTATTATCTTTGACGCGCGATTTTTCGGCATTATTTAACATTTCCGCTCGATTTTTGCTTTGCCAGATTCGTAACAAGAGATTGCAGATTGATTTAATCAAAAATAGCCCATTCCCATGAATGATGAAAGTACCAAAGAGCTCATCTTTTCGACGATGAAAGACATCGCTGTCACAAAACAGCAGATATACCGTGAATCGCTGCAGTTGTTTGATTCATTCAAGAAGGAAATCAAGCAAGTTGCAGAGGATTTGAAGGCTGGAACAGCCGAGATGAACCAGGAATTGGACATTGAATACAAGGAAAATGGCAAGTTTGAGGTACACCTCACCATTGCTGGCGACTTACTTATCTTCTCCTTGCACACCAATATCTTCAATTTCGATGAAAACCACTTTATCCAGAAATTGGACTACGTGAAGCAAGATCCTCATCGCGCCTACTGTGGTATGATAAGAATCTATAATTTCCTTGCCGATTCCTTCCGCTTCAACAGAATGAACGACGTTGGCTACATGATCGCCCGACTGTTCATCAATCACGAAAAGCACTTCTTCGTCGAAGGCAAACGCCAACTAGGCTTCCTCTACAATGACTTTGCAAATGCGATCTACGATGATCACACAGCAAGAAACATCATCGAATCATCTATCCTCTATGCGATGGATTTTGATCTCTTAGTGCCGCCTTATGATCGTGTCAAGGAAGTCTCTGTACTACAGGTATTACAGCAAAAAGGAACCATGGCCATCAAGACAGGAAAGCGCATGGGTTTCAATTTCGAAGCAGATTCAGATATCATAGGATGATTACAGAAGATCCCAAAGCCATTAATCCAGCAAAGCAAATGAATACCTACCGCCTAAAAGAGATCGCCGAAAGTGTGATCCCAAAGAAGTTTCTTAGGATCGCAGGGCTGTACTTCACACGTGCCAGCGCCCTCACCAATCAAGGCGATGCGGTCCATTGCCCTTGCTGCAAGAAATCCTTCGATCACTTTCTGACCTACGGTTTCAATCCGCGCCCAAATGCACTTTGTCCCTGGTGTCTCAGTCTGGAGAGGCATCGTTTGCTCTGGCTTTACCTCGAAGAAAAAACCAATATCTTCACCGATCAGGTCAGCCTGCTTCATGTCGCCCCGGAGCACATGCTACAAGAGCGTCTCAAGGCCTGCCCAAATATCGACTATCTCTCCGCAGATATCGAGATGCCCAATGCCATGGTGAAAATGGATATCACCGACATCCAATATCCCGACAATACCTTCGACATCGTACTCTGCAATCACGTTCTGGAGCATATCCGGGATGATCACAAAGCCATGAGCGAGTTGTGCAGGGTCATGAAACCCGGTGGCTGGGCCGTCCTACAAACGCCCCTCGATCACAATGCCGCAAAGACCATCGAAGACCTTGAAACGGATGACCCAAAAGTCATGAAAGAAAAGTTTGGTCAGGAAGATCATGTCCGTACTTACGGCCTCGATAAGAAAGATCGCCTTGAAGCTGCCGGCTTCGAAGTCACTGTCGATCCATACGTCAAAAACCTCCCCGCCGAAGCCGTTCGCTGGTACGGCCTAATGGATAGCGAGGATATCTATTTTTGTCGGAAACCTTTGAACTGAGTTGAATTATCTTTTTAGGGTGGCCGCCCAGCTGCCCGGCAGCATTGTTGTGATCATCACCTGCTTTGTCAAGGGAAGCGGTCTCATCTAGAAGTTACTTTCGAGGCGGGCAGCTGTTCGCCGGGCTATCCGCTAATACTCCCCTTGGTGCTAGCGGTTCGGCTTATGCTGTCTGTGGTCTGCTCCTCCGTCACAGCCCCCATACAGCATGCCTCACACGCTATCCCCGGCGGCTCGTTCCGCTTCTATCCCTGCCACAACGAATTATGACTAAGGATCGATCAAGCTATTACTGCAGGAAAGCTAACAATGGCTCGCTACTCATATTGGAACACGGTCAGTTAATCGCAAGGTGCGAATCTGCCTCGTAACCCCAAAAAAGGAACAGCACTGAGAAGTGTTCGAATCAAGCTTAGTCTGTCTATGGCAGTTTGCAAAAGCGCTTTGTAAGAGTGGTGGAACTTCCCCGCAGCACAAATAGGTAGCTGCCGGGGCTCAAGCCCTGGAGATCGATCGTTCGTTGTACTTCCTTGCTGCTTCCATGCAGGAGGACATTGCCCTGAAGATCAAAGATTTGCCACTCGACTTGCTCAATTGCTAGCTTCGGGATTTTCCACAGGATCATATCATGGGCAGGGTTTGGAAACAAAAGTAAGTCAAGCTCCCGCTCAGCCATCTCAACAGTTGTTGGCTCCGTGCAAGAAGATACCAAGGGAATGTTTATGCAGCTATCTGTCAGAGTTGTATATATTGTGTCGCATTGCATGTCACTGGGGCTCAGAGACAGATCCAGGATTGTCGGCATATCCGCCTGCAGGCAAACATTGCTGATCACTTCAGGACAGAAATTTGGGTGTGAAATGAGCAAGCTATAAGAGCCAGGATCAGACACGCCGAGGGCATATTCTCCCAGTAGCGATGAAGTTGTATTCAAGTTTTCGACTTGCACTGAGGCGGAGAATACAGGAGCACCGGTCTCCACATTGGTCAGATTGCCAGAGAGAAAAGCGGCTTTTTGGTAGTCTACACAAAACAACAGTAAGCCTTCTTCTTGATCGCCGGCGATCACCAGACCTGAGGGCAAACTTGCATCAATTCCCATGCAGCCCACCAGGCCGGTGCCGGAAAGTGGACTGGTGTCATAGTATCCTACTTCCACCAGATTTTGTGGTTGGGAGGCATCGAGCAGGATGAGTCCATCGGAATAATGAGCAACAAATAAGAAGTCGTTTTTTACATATACTTTATTGGGAATCGATGCTTCGCTGTAGGAAGATTGATAGTGTCCCAGCTGCTTCATTTCCTCTTCTACTTCTGAGACATCGTAAGCAGTGATCCAGCCTTCAGGAGCTTCATCTGTAACAAACAAGTAGTCTCCGTTTTCGGAAACTGCTGTTCCATGAGGCTTGCTTCCCGGAGATTCTTCCAGGCTAATAGGAACTGGATTGCTAGGATCAGAAATGTCAATAGCGGCAATATTTCCTTCAAAAATGAGTGCAGCATACAAGATATCTCCTCTTAAAAAAGCATCATCTATGAAGAAGTTGTTATATTCTCCTAGCAATGTGGGCTCCAAAGGATTGGCGAGGTCGTAGACTTGCAGTCCACCGGAAGTATTGTGTCCAAGGACGTACAACTTTTCATCCTTTGCGATAAGATTGTGTACGGTTGAAAGCGAGCCATTATTGTCGAATGTGGTGATTGTTGGTAATTCTGGCAAGACGGAGAGGTCCAGAATAGATATGCCACCTCCGCTTTCATTGCCTGAGTAGGCATAGTCACCCAATACCTTTGTATCCCTGAATTGCGTGCTGGGTCCAGGAATGAAGTGCAATAGGATGGGATTGTTTTGGTCGCTGAGATCGACAAGAGCAATTCCGTCGTAAAGTGAAATTATTGCATACTCCTGATCTTCAGTGCTGTAGGTGCTGATATCTGATAGTAGAGATTCGAATGGCATATGTGCAAGGAGATGGACATTATTCTGCCCTTGAAGGCTCATTATTGTGACGAGCAGACATAGACAGAAGGCAGAAAGCAGCTTTGAATACATTTGTTTACGTATTTGATTAGCTAAATTTACGCAGAATAAAACAAGGATGAGGAATGTCCCATCACGTGGATAAGTCCTTGCCAATTAATGCAGCGGCTAGGTGTTTTTGCCTGAATTTTTCTTTATTCTCCCTCTATTTCCTTAGATTGAAGCAAGCAAGAAATTAATCAATAGCCGTTAACGCATCATGTAAATCCCTAATTTTTGTACCGTTAATGTCACTCTTGATGAGAAATTTTTACTGTCTATGCTTGATCCTGGTGTCTCTTTCTTTGGGCACTGTGGCACAAAATCAATACAATATCTGCCCCTTGACTTTTAGTGAGTCAGGAAACAATCTCGACTTTCCATTTATTGGTGGCTTAAATAAACCTCAGTTTTCCAATGTTGACTTGGATAATGATGGTCAATTGGATCTTTTTGTTTTCGATAGAGTGGGGCAGCGAAAGCTAACATTTCTGCATTCCGGTCTTGCAGGCTCTGTGGATTATAGCCATGCTCCTGAATATGAAGATAACTTTCCGGTAATTAAGGATTGGGGCGTGTGCCTGGACTTTAACTGTGATGGCATTCGAGACCTGCTGGCTTGTGGGGGCAACGATGATATTGTTGCTTACGAAGGTTATTATTCTGGAGGGCAAATTCAATATAGCTTGCATACACCAGTTTTGCTTGATGGAAACGGTCTTGCGGTATTCAATCAGTATAAAGATATTTCCGCTTTTCGGGATGTAAATGGTGATGGCGACATAGATATTCTCAATTTTGACTTCACTGGAGATTACGTTCAGTATTATGAGAATCAATCTCAGGAAAATGGTAATGGCTGTGGCTTGGACGCATTTCTTCTGACAAGTTGGTGCTGGGGTGAGATAGAAAAACCCTTCGCGGATATTATCGTGGATTTTGATCAATGTCCGGCAAATCCACCGATGCTTGATGATGATGCTGGTGCTCCGGTCGATAAAGGACCTAATAGTCAATCGGCAGTGTCCCGAATCCATCCTGGGGCCTCCCTGATGGCACTTGACAATGATGGTGATGGTGATTTGGATCTGATGATTACTGATCAAAGTTATGGAAGAACCAACCTTCTGACCAATGATGGTGATGTGAATTTTGCGCATATGTCCTCGCAGGATTCCTTTTTCCCTTCCTATGATGTGACTGCGGATGTAAAGTTTTTTCCAGCAAATTATCATGTAGACATTGACGGTGATGGTAAACGGGATTGGGTTTCAGCGGCAAATGGAAAAGGAAATTTTTCCGAAAATTATAACTGTTCCTGGTACTACAAGAACACGGGGACCGATGACAATCCTACTTTTTCCTTCCAGCAATCTAATTTTCTGGTTTCAGAGACGGTTGATGTTGGCACGAATTCGAAACCGGTGTTCTTTGACTACAATGAAGATGGACTGCTGGACATTGTGGTAGGCAATTACAAATACAATGATAATCAGAACGTCAATAACTGGGCGCAGTTGGCTCTATACGAAAATGTGGGAACTGCAAGTAACCCCTCCTTTGAATTAATTAGTCGAGATTGGCAGAACATTTCGGCACTGCAGCGATTTTTTATTGCTCCTACCTTTGGCGATTTGGATGGAGATGGTGATGAGGATATGATGCTTGGAGATGACTCAGGCGCTGTCTTTTACTATGAAAATAATGGGGGCAATTTTACAATTGATGTTACCGCTGTGTCGATTGATGTTGGAGCTTCTGCAGTGCCGCAGCTCTTCGACTATGATGAAGATGGCTATCTGGATTTGATCGTTGGAGAGCAAAACGGAAATGTAAACTATTATAGAAATGATGCACCGGCTTCAGGCATCGGTTTTACGCTTGTTGCAAATCAATTGGGTCAAATAGACATTGACAATTCGCTGGGAATAGAAGGACATTCGGCTCCTTTTGTGGCGAATTTTGGACCAGATGAGGAACTTACTGTTTTTGTTGCTTCCGAGGAGGGAGGAATTTATAAGTATAACGGTGAGGGTATTATTTACTATAACAACTTTGTATTGGAGGATTCGGACTTCTTGAACTATATAGACTCAGGCTCAACCTATACCAGTATTCACGGTGCCGATATTACTGGTGATGGACACCCGGAGTTTATCATCGGAAATGAAAGGGGTGGACTCCAGATATTAGAACCCTTTTGTCCATACCCGCTCTCTTTGTCGGTTGGGAATGTAAACCAAAATGGGGCAAGTCTCTCATGGTCCAGCAGTGGTTCTGCTTCTCAGTACTATGTAGAGTACAGGGAGTTGGGAGCGGGTTCCTGGCTGTCTAGCTACACGAACAGTTCCAATGGTAATTTTACATTGAGTGGTCTAAACGATTGTGCTGACTACGAGGCTAGAGTTTTCTCCGTATGCAGTGGAACTATCGGGGATACTCCTAGTAAAGCAGTGACTTTTAGTACTCCGGATTTAAGTGCATCCTGGTTGGCTCCGTCCTTGTCCATGTGCAGCCTGCCTTCAGATTTGAATGTTTTTGTTGACGGTGATCCAGGTGGTATGTGGTCTGGCGGCAGTTATGTGTCTAGCGCTGGTATCTTTAGTCCGCCTGCAGCCGGAAATTATACCTTAACCTACAGTGTTGGTTCGCCCAGTTTTTGTGCTTCAGAGAGTCTTTCGATCAGTGTGAGTGCTGCGCCTAATGCTTCCTGGAATCCGATCATCTTTAGCAATTGTTCTGCTCCTGTTGATCTCAATTCATTACTCTTGGGCACAAGTGGAGGGACCTGGTCTGGTACCAATGTTTCCGGAAGCACTTTTGATCCTACTTTAGTTCAGACTGGTACCTACTCCTTGACTTACACAGTTGGCTCTGGTGCTTGCCAGGATGTGCAGATGCAAAATGTGCTTGTGGAGGGATGTTCAAATAGAATCTTCGCCAAGGTTTTTCTTGAAGGACCCTTGGGTACTTCCTTCATCATGTCGACAAGTCTAAACGAAAAAGGATTGATTCCCTTGCAGCAGCCATATGGAAATTCTCCCTGGAATTATGCGGGATCAGAAAGCCTGTTAACTATTCCTTCAAAAGTAGTTGACTGGGTGCTGGTGGAAGTACGGGATGCAAGTTTCAATCTTGTTGAGCAAAGGGCAGGTCTATTGGAAAGCAATGGGAATATTGCTGACATCGACGGACAATCAGGGGTTTTGTTTCACAACCTAAGCTATGCAAAAGAATATCATATCGTGATCAGGCATCGTAATCATCTTGACGTTATGTCGAGTAGCACGATCACTTTACCGATGAATGCACCCTACATTTTTAGTACCTCTTCTACTCAGGCTCTGGGTTCAGGACAGCAGGTTAATGTACAGGGCCAGTTTGCCATGCCGGCTGGAGATTTTGCTTCAAATGGAGTTATGACTTTTGATGATTACAATGTTTTTGAGTCCAATTCTTCTGGTCTGTTTGTGTATTCAAGTGAATGCGCTGATGTTGATTTTGATGGGCATATTACTGTCGCAGATTATAATCTTTACAAGAAGAACAAGAGTAAATTTACGATTAGTACGTTGCAGTATCCTTAGGCGGGAATCTGTGATTTGCCGGGACATTTAGAAGAAGGACTGCAGTCCGTTTTTCCGAAAGTTTTCACCGTAGGATTTGCTATTTAGCCGCTTTCTTTCGATAGAGAGTGGTAAATAGAGGTGATCGAGAATTGGATGATCGTCTCTTAGCACGAAAGCCTTTTGATTTTGATAAGTGTTTTTCGGAATCACCTTTTCACTTAGATCATCAATTCTCATCCCGCCCTTCCCTTGAAATGCAACAGCTTCGAGCTCAAGAGGCTTAAAGTATGCCAATATGATGTTACTTCGTTTGTTTTCGGGAAGTCGCGTGTCAGAGATTACCGTTGCCTGCAGGTTTGCCGCTTCGATGGTCTTGATAATAGATCTGGTGGCGAGTCCTAGCTCGCCGCTGATGTAGCCCGAGAAGTTTATCAGTAGCACAGCTTCTTCATTCATTAGTTTTTGCACATCCTCAAATGCCTCAAGACTCAATAGATGCTCCGGTGGCGTTTCACCTAGGTATGTGTCCCAAACGATGAGATCATACTTTTGATCACTTGTTTTGATATAGTGTCTACCGTCATCAATGATCTTTGTGTAATTTTCATGCAGTTCAAAATATTCGTGAGCGACCTGGCATATTCGTTCATCGATTTCGACAACATCGGTTTGGAACCCGGCTCTGTTCAGCTGCTTGACATGCGTGCCGGCACCGAGACCGAGGACGAGGGCTTTGCTTCCTTCTGGAAAGAGGCTCATCAAAGCTGCGAAGTGAGATGCAAAACTCCATGAACTAAATTCCGGATTGGCACTGTCCATTTCTGACTGTAAAAAGTTGTTGACCAGCAAGTGGCGGCTTTTGTAGGGAGGTATGTTGATGTCGACCACTTTGATTTGGCCCATAATCCCTTCACTGATATGTCGTATGCTGAATTGAGATGAATCCAACTTTTTCGCATCTAGCAGTACACTTGGTAGTATGCAGAGAAGAAATATCAGGGAATAAAATTGCCTTTTTCGCACTAGTGTGATCAATGGAAAAATCGCAAGTATAAAACCATAGATCATGATTGGTTTGGATAGCCCCAGGCTTGGTATCACCCAAAATCCAACTGAGAATGCTGCGATTATACCTCCAAAAGTAGACACCGCATAGATAGTTCCAGCACTTTGTCCTACCTCGTCCAAATGTGTGGTAAGATGATGAATTATCAATGGAGAGACCATGCCAAGCAAGCAAAGTGGTGGGAAAAGAAAGAACAGCAGTGACAGCGAAACCCCTAATTGCAAGGTCATGGACATTGTTCGCAACATCGTCCATTCAGCCAGGAATGGCATTAGCACCATAAATGCCGCTGCAGCAACAAGCGCCAGATACAAGATTGTCTCACTGTTTTTTCGTCGAGTCGCAAGTCCCCCCAGGAAGTATCCGCACATCAGACCGGCCAGGGTAATTCCCAGGACTGCAGCCCAAACCACCAGAGAGGTTCCAAAAAAAGGGGCTACTAGTTTGGCACTGACCAATTCACAGGTCATTACTGCTCCCCCTTCAATCAGTGCTAAGAAATACAGGTATAATTTGGCCTTATTATTCATCTCGTGATTACTGGGATTGCTTTTGATTGCTAAAGGCTGCGGAGTAGAAGGACTCAAATTCATCTTCACGCAAATTCATGGCTTGCACAACTCCTGATTCGTCGATGGACAAATTCCCCGGAACCATCTTAACATCATAAATCATTGGAATTTTAGAATGAAATCCGCCAGGTGTTGTGATTACGTAGTCCCAGGGTACATCCGAAGTTTGAAGATTGCTTTTCAGTAATTCTTTATCCATATCCATGGATACGCCAATCATCAGTAGTCCTTCCTTCCGGTATTTGTCAGCTAAGGTTTTGTATCTTTCCATCTCTATCTTACAGAACTCACACCAACTCACAAAGAAGACTAACAATGCTTTTCTTCCTTGGATTGCTTCAGACAATACGAAGTCCTGACCTTGAAGTGTTGTCCCAGAAAAATCCCTGAACTTGTGGAACAACAATCCATCATTTTGAGCGTACAATCGATGGAGCAGTAGGTTCAGGGCTCTGCTGTCAGGCATTTGTTTTCGTAACTCGTGACATATTGTTAGCAGATGATGGTGGTCGTCTTCAGTACCTAGGTAGTCTAACAAGAATAACTTGATGTAGGGGACATCTGTGTCGCTAATCTTGTCCTTAATGTAGTTGTTCATCTTAATCAAGGCGCGATCATATGCTTTTTCATATTGCATGCCTAAAACGCTAAACTGCTGCACTTCTCCGGATTTCACCTTTAGCCAGTTGTTCTCCATTTCAAGGTTTTCCTGGCGAAGAACGTAGATTTCCTTTTGTACTCCCAAGGCTAATGAGCCTTCTTCTGATTCGGCCTGTATGCTGATGTTTTGCTTGTTGCTCCAATCAATATTTACCGTGCTTTTGTGTGGTTTCGTGATGATTATCGGTAAGCGAAAATCACTGAAATCGGTGATCATTCTGGTACCATATTGTACGCCAGGAATGATCGCATAGATACCCGGATGCTTGACGGATGTTTTAAATTCAAAAGTACTGTCAGGGTTGATTGTTGCCTCTGCAACCTTGCCATATTTCCCTGCTCCAAATTCTGCTAGCAGCAATGATCCTCTTGGGTCTTCGATTTGGATTCGCCCTTTGATCTCCACAGAAATGCTGTTTTCTCGTGCATTTTCAAAGTTGTCAAGAAAGAACCCCTTATCGAAGGCAGAATGCTGTTTATCTGGTTTTGGAGCCTGACAAGCAAAATGAAGACTAAACAAAAGTACTGCTACAACTAGCTGTTTGAAGTTCTCTCGCACGATACTAGGTTGGTAATTATAGTGGATTGGCGCACGAAATTAGTTAAAACTCTAAACAATTATTGCTGGTTCCAAATGCTTCCGAAGTAATATTCGAAATAGATCCCACTATCATCCCATTTCGAAACACCGGGGATGATAAAGGTCGATCGATCACAAAAATAGTTTAAAGTAGTTAGTCGGCAAGGCGGCATAAGGCGCAAACGAAGGAGCATTCAATCTATGTAGTAACTATTTGTTTCTTGCATGAAGGCTTATAAATGAACAAAAGTCTGTACCTTTAAGGGGTAAATTTAAGAATAACTGTCTAACTAAACTTTTCGTTGATGAAGAAACTATTACAACGAAGTGTGCTACTACTGTGCGCACTGTCGATTTTCGTCATGAGCTCGCCAGATGTAAATGCCTGCCATGATTGGAGTGCCGGAACCATAGGTGTACCGATTGATGCTAGTCAGCCACCAGGAGATACAGTGGGTGGCGCACAACCTCTAAACTCTGGAAATGATGGATCAGGTCTTCCTGAAGTGCTTTGTAACACCGGTCCAAATGGAGAGGCCACCGTACAAATCAATGCCTGCATCGATCAAGGACCAGACAACGCTCTCCCTTGTCCGGGTTATGTGGAACTTAGTGTTGGAGAAGCGGGCGCCACTTGCGGTGCATTTGATGCTATAAGTTCCAGCTTAATTAACATCGAGTTGGCTGGGGCTACCTACGAAACCTGGTGTGCCACCATGGCGATGACAGCCTGTCCAGGCCGTGTATTCGAATTTGATGTTCAACAATTGACTGGAGGCTTTGCATCTGTTGGTTCAGCTGCAGGATCAGTTTCTACCGACATTTGTCCTGAAACGGCCTTATATGAGGTTGTTTTGTCCTCTACTACATGTGAGGTACTGAACCAAGATGAAGGTGAATTCAATGCGCCAATTGGCGTGATTTATCAGGACAGTCATATTGCTGGAGATGAAGCTCCAATCGACGTGGATGGTGATGCTCGAGCAGAGGTCGTTTGCGGAACTCAATTCTCACTGGATTATCAGTTTATTCCTCGCTGTGTGGCAGATGTTGCTCAAACGTATATTCTTGAGATGACAGATGGAACAACCACTTGGGATTCTGGAAGGATTACTGAAGGTGCAACTGGGACTCTGGTTGGTGACATAATCTGCGATGCTTGTGTAACTTATACTATGACTTTGCAGTCAGGCTGCGGAGCAGACTTAGCTGGTGGTGCTGCTTCCTGGACCTTTGAAGTCTGTGGAATTACTTCTGATGCCGGGGAAATTACCGTGATCGACGAGGCCGCTGCCGTGGCCAACGCTCCTGTAATTGGAGCTGGTGATGGACTAGATGATGTTGGAGCAAACTTTGTTGACAATGTGGAATCTGATGCCACAGGGACTTTTGTATGTTGGAATGATCAGGTTGATCTTACCTTTGATGATTATGTATTGTACAGCTGTAATACCAATGACGATGTGCATTGGGGTTGGAGTGCGACCTCAGGTTGGGATTCAGGTACAGGAACAAATGCACAAATCGCAACCGCTGGTCCTGCCGCACCATTTAACGCTAACTTCGTAAATGATGGTACCTATCCTTTGTGTGCCGGCACATATGTGAAGCCCTACCTAGCTGATGTTAATGGCATTGGCGGTGACGGTGCTACTTGTGGTGGCCCAGAAGGGGCTTGTTACGATGAAGGTGCAGAAGTTGAGTTGATCATGTTGGAAAGAATCGAAATCACAGTCGAGGTACCGGCAAATACCTGTGAAAATGTGATTATTTCTGCAACTGGTGGTATGAACTGTTACGATGCTGCCGAAGAGTTTACAGTAGGCATCTACGATGATGCAGGTAACCTAATGGTTCCAGCGGAAGCGCTGACTGTAGGTGGTACGGTACAATTCAATGGAGATCCAGTGAACGGTGGTGTCCCCGGTGAAGGACCAAATGTTGTTGGTGCCTCTAATGGTATGGTACCAGGTGCATGCGGTGGATCTGTGCCGGGTAGTTTCTTTACAGCAGTAGTTTACGATTCTCAGGGTTGTGAGCGTGAGTCTGTCTCATTCTGCGTAGAAGTATGTTGTATTACTGATCCTGGTTTTGCGGATTGGACGGGTTTTGCAGGAAATACAGAGCACTGTGTTGGCGAGCCAATCGGTCCATTTGATGTGATTAATCAAGGCCCTACTTATCTAAATGCTGGATTGGAAGGCTCACTTTATGAAACAGGATTCTTGCTTTTGGATATTACTGCAGGAACATTTGTAAATTACTATCCTGGACTGTCACATACCTTCAATGAAGATGTGGGATGCTATCAGGTATATTCCTATAACTTCAACAATATCACTGGCCCTGCTGGCGCTGACTGGATTGGTTTGACACCTGCAGATCTGGATGCTGGAATCGTAGCCGCTTCCGGAGCTTGTCCTACGGCCATTGAGGCATCGGCTCTTTGTGAGCTTGGGGCTTGCTATTCATACAGTCCGAGTAGTGAATTCTATATTTACCCGGACATTGTACTTGGATTGGAACAAAATGATCCTAATGGTGATGGCTACAGTATCACTTGTAATACCAACGATGACTATGGAATTATCAATGATGGATCGGTTAATATGACACTCGAGTTTGGTGGTGCTACTGACAATGCATGTTTCCCTGCTTTCCCTACTCAGTTTGACCTTGTTTGGACAGGGCCTTCTGCAGCCTCGCTGCCGACGACGCTGCCTGGTCTGTTAGGTAACCCAAGCGGACCTTTGACTGGCACGTTCAG
>JAHDDV010000408.1 GCA_020629205.1 Chitinophagales bacterium
TAAATGCAACATTGTTGCATTTGCGATTTATTGGACTATCTTTGAGGGTGATTAATTTGATCACAGAGTGTTTGGTCTCACTTTTACAAAATAGTTCAATGAAAAATATTAAAGTACTTTATCTAATTGCGCTAGCTGCCTGGGCATTGTTCTTCGTGGCATGTAGCGACGACGACGATGATTCAAATCAAATCACGATCATCATTGTAGAGCCACTCGATGGCGAAACAATTTCTGACTGCGCAGCCGTACTCATACATCTAGACGTTGAAGCTACAGATGAAAATCACGAGCTTGAGGTTGTACTTCATCCGGAAGGAGATGTAGAGGACAAAATTATCGATTATGATCAGCACTCACATGATGCAGATATCCAATTTGAGCAGGAAGTAAACCTTTGTGATTATCCTGCAGGCACTTGTTTTCACCTGGAGGTGGAAGCTTGCATAGATCACGATTGTGAAGAAAAGGAAACAGCAGAGGCTGAATTTTGTCTTTCGTAGTCATTAGCTATGAATCTGGAAGTTTAGACTCAGCTGATTGACATTAATTGGCTTGTTGGTTTGATGAACCGACAAGCAGCTCCCTTGCTCCACAAGAGCAATAGATTGGATGGAAATCTGATGGCCCAAGGTATGATTATGCCTTGGGCTTTCCTTTTTGTGGGTCCATGGGAATTTTGCATTTCTGCTAATGGCCAAATCCACCTCCAAACTTCAATCGAGCTGTCAATACAAAGTTCCTTCCCTGCTCAGGAACATTGATGATTCGGTATCGACTCAAATGGGCGAAGTATTCGGTATTGAAAATATTTTGAACCTGTGCTTTTAGCTCTAATTCCTGCTCAGCTACATGAATAGTGGTGCCCAAGGAGATATCCCAAAGCTGGTATGCGGGAGTGGATGTCTCAGAACGGTCAATCCGTAAATTGCCGAAAGCAGCCATGTGGTATTGATGCGAAAGCTCAACGTAGGATTCTTCAAGCCACGGACTCTTCAGGTATGGGCTGAAGTTCAAATCTGTACGTATCGAAGGCTGGGGTGTGAAGGGAAGTGCCAAACTGGTTTTGGGATTGTAACTCTGTACAAAATCTACACTTTGATTGAAGCTCAGCTGGGACAAGACTTGCCAATCATATTGCAACTCAAAGCCGGTATAGATCGCGTCGTCTTGCCGATACTGGAAAATTTGCCCCGCTTCCGGCAGGGGTGAAAAGCGGGCTGGAAACGTTGGCCCCAGATATATGTAGTTGTCAAAATAGTTGAAGTAAGTCGAGAAGCTACCAGCAATCTTGTCATAGTTCCAGTAGGTGCCTAAATCCAATTGATAGCCATGCTCGGTAGCCAAATCCGGAGTGCCGACTTCATGTCGAAAAGTTCCGTGATGAATACCATTGGATACGGTCTCCGCCGGATAAGGCACGCGAAAACTCTTGCCGAAGTTTGCCTTCAGCGTCCATCGATCCTGCCAGAAAGTATAGTTGGTGCCGATGGAGGCCGACCAATTGACAAATAAATCATCCGTTGCCGGCGAAAGTAAGGAATCAATGATGGTCTCATTGCTGTTCCAAATATATTGTCGGTAGAAGTCCGTATCATTATTGCCAAGGTCCAATCTCAGTCCTCCATTTACGAGCCAATCGTCTGAGAGTTCTTTCTGAGTGATAGAATATACTCCACCTCGGAAAGTCCGAAAGTTCGGCAGTAGAAATTCAAATCCACCTCGCTCATTTCTTTGCCACTGAGCATTGAGACCCACTATGTTCTTCCAATCGGCACGTATTTGATGTTCATAATGGGAGGCAATACTAAAAGTCTCCAAAAGCAGTTCAATGGCTAGTTTGTCATTCGGATCTTGCAGCTGAGAAAGCGGGATACTGTGAAACTCCGGCTCCGTCAACTCCCTGCGCAAATTGCGTTGAAATCCGGCATCAATGACCAGATGATTTGTACCGAAAAAGAAGACCTGATTCATGGAGAATCGGTAATGGTCTACCTTCTGTTGCGGTACGTCGAGGTCGCGATAATTGCCATCATCATTCAAGGCATAAGAGCGAGGAATGCCAACCGCACCACTAAACAAACCAGCATCAAGCGAATAATGACTGTACAATAAACGAGTGATTCCCCAAGGCTTATTCAGTCCCATATTCACACTGATGTTAGACTCGCGACCGGCAGTATTCTTAAGACGATTATTCTCGATGGGCAATTCTATACCATTGTAGCTAAACAAAGTGCTCGGAACCTGATAGTCCGCAAAATTTTGATGAGAGTATCGTACACTCCCAAAGCAATTGTGCACATTGAAACCTAGCTTCGCAGATCCACCCCAATGATCATTGTTCGATTTTCGCACACCAAGGATGGTCCCTGCAAAGGTGTTTTCTGGCAAAATCTTATCAGGCATAATGTTGATCACTCCACCCAAACCGTCCGAGCCATACTGCAGCGAGCCCGGACCTTTAATGATCTCCACATTCTCTACATCAAACTGATCAATCTCCAATCCATGATCGCTGCCCCATTGTTGGCTCTCTTGCTTAATCCCTTGATGATTGACAATAATGCGGTTGGATGAAAGCCCTCTGATGACCGGCTTGGCGATCCCCACACCCACATTGATCGCACTGATACCGGGCAGCTTTTCTATAGACTTTGCAAAAGTGCCATTCAGGTTTTCATGGATAAAATCCTCATGAAAATGATCCGCCTGAAGCGTTTCCTCCTGCTTGGCATGCTCCTCCGATACCACGATCGTTCCTAATAAAATGTCACTCGGTTTCAGATTGATCTTGACCTGTTTGGTCTGTCCTTTTCTGAGTTTGATCGTGGTCGTGTCTGTCAGATAACCAATATAGGAAGTGCTCAATTGATAGCTGCCGTCCTTCAGATCGCGAAAGGAAAATCGACCTTGATCGTTCGTTACTTCCAGCAAACTATCAGGAAGCAAGAGCACATTGGCTGCCGGTAGAGGATGGCGGTGTTCATCCATTACCCTCCCCTGAATTTGTGCCGAGAGCTCAGTCAGGCAGCATATCAGCAAAAGTACAATGAAGATGGGGTAGCCTTTCATCGGATAATCCAATTGGTAAATTTAGGGTAGTAACACTGGCAAGAAGATCTTCACCCAATCCGTATTTGTCCGTTTTGCAGGTTTCCACCAGACTTGCTAGACATAGCTGCATATAGGAGATTTGGCCCGGACAGATCTTGATTTCCAACCCACTTTCGCGCCACAAAGATAAGGCAACTTGGGGCGATTAAAAGAAAATTGGGATATATTTGCAACAACGTTGCAAAAAGGTTTAGCGTTCAATTCATGTCTGAAAGGCTAGATTTGAGACGACTCATTGCATCGCTTCGAAACTTGCACAAATGCTTATAAGGCACCTTCTTGGACAAAGTCATCAATAGTTTCCATGAATCACACGAACAAAACGATTTACCTGTTGCTAATTTTACCCTTGTTCATGCTCGCATGTGGCTCGGACAGCGTAGATTTGGAACCACCCACAATGCAGGTGCTCAGTTTTACACCTTCCCCTCTTGAAGGCAACATTTGTGGCAGCTCGGAGCCTAATGTATTCCATCTTACCGGTGGAGATCAATTGGCTTTTGATGTCATCTTTCAGGACGACGAAGCCTTATCGCAGTACAAGGTCGATATCCACAATAATTTTGATTGCCATGGTCATGGGGGCGGTTCTGCGCCTTCCCTCGTTATCACAAATGTCGACAATCTTACCACCGATTGGACGGTCTTGGAAATTGACAATATCTCCGGAAGCACCGCTTCCGTAGATCGGGTCTTTGAGGTCCCGGAAAACGTGACCACCGGCAGTTATCACTTCCAGATACAAGTGATCGATGAGTCCGGAAATGACAATCCCGCAGCCAATTTCTTTTCCCTAAATATCAAGCATCCCTTGGACGATGTCCGCCCTGAGATCACGGTGCAAATTCCAGGTACCAATGCTATTACTGTCCAGCGAGGAGAGCAGATTACTTTCCAGGGCCAGGTCACGGACAATCGTTCCTTAAGCGATGGTGGCAATGGTGTGCTCTATCTGTCCTACACCGACCTTTCATCCGGCAACACCTTCGCCACTGGCGAGGCGATTGCCTTCGATGATACCATTGATACGAGCTATGATTTCGATTTTGATTATCAGGTGCCCACGACCCTGGTGACGGGCAGCTATCGCTTCTCTCTTGGCGCCAATGACGGCGTTCGCAATGTAGCTGAATTCATTTTCTTTGAAGTCGAAGTAACAGATTGATCTAAGACCAAATGACATAGGCAAGGTCTTTTTTTGGGCGTGCCCCTTCGCCGGCTATGCAGACCAGCCTAGGCTGGTCTGCATAGCCAGCTCCGGGTCAGGCTCTCCGCTAATACTCCCCTTGGTGCTAGCGGTTCGGCTTATGCTGTCTGCGGTCTGCTCCTTCGTCGCAGCCCCCATACAGCATGCCTCACACGCTATCCCCGGC
>JAHDDV010000409.1 GCA_020629205.1 Chitinophagales bacterium
CAGTCAGTCATCTCGTTTCGGTGTGATTTTTGAGCTGCTCCCATTTTTATATATTCTGGAGAGAAAAGGAAGTCACTATTGAGTGGAGGGCTGGCCAGGTAAGAAAAGCCAGCGCGCTCGAAGGTCGGTGATGAATAGCCTCGGGCGCAATGGTATGAGGTGCTGGGATAGCGTGGTGAATGCCAGGCCAGTGGTGGCTCGTAGCGCAGGCGGAGAGACGCCAATGGCCCGGCATGAACAGCTAGACCAGTGCCGAATTTAATGTAGCACGAGACGGGTGTTGCCACGGCCTGGTCTGCTGTGCTCCAAAACATTAGGCCTTTTTGCCTATAAATGTGTCTTTGTTATTGATTCTGACGTCCAAACAGCTGATAATTAATGTGTGTTTCTCGAAAATAAACGATATTTGCGACCCATAACCTACCTAGTATGAAGGCAACTGCTTACATCTCTAATGCGCACCCATCTTATATAGAGTCTTTGTATGAAGACTATCAAAAGGATGCGGCGAGCGTTGATCCCGAATGGAAGAAATTTTTTGAAGGCTTTGAATTTGCTCAAGCGAATGCAAATGGCAATGGTGCAGCTGCTGCGACCAATGGTCATGCAGGGGCAGTGAGTGGGGCCATTAATGCGGATGAATTGAAGGTTTATTCTTTGATTCAGGGCTATCGTGAAAGGGCTCATTTGGAGTCTGATACGAACCCGATTCGAAAACGGAGGGATCGTAAGGCCAGTATTGATACGCGAGTTTTTGGTCTCGGTGATGAATTGCTGGATAAGGAATTTGCCGTAGGGGCAGAGGTTGGTCTTGGTAAGACCACTTTGCGTAAGATTGTGGATCGTCTTCGGGAGGTTTATTTAGGATCTATTGGTTTTGAGTTTTCACACATTACAGATGTAGAAAGGAAAAACTGGTTGTACCAGCAAGTAGAATCTCAGCCTAGTGGCTATGGTTTGTCGATCGAAGACAAAAAGCAGATTCTGTTTAAGTTGAATCAGGCAGTTGTGCTGGAGGAATTTCTGGGTAATAAGTATCTGGGTGAAAAGCGATTTTCACTCGAAGGTGGTGAAGGTACCATTCCGGCACTGGATGCGATCATTCAGCAATCTGCTGCCCTTGGGATGGAAGAAGCGGTGATCGGAATGGCACATCGTGGTAGGTTGAGTGTCTTGGCTAATATCATGGGCAAGACCTATGATCATATCTTCTCTGAGTTTGAGTCAAATACCAAGTACGATCTTACGATGGGGGATGGTGATGTTAAGTATCACCTGGGTTATTCTACGCAGTTTCCGCTTAGAGCTGGAGGGACTGTTCAGGTAAAGTTGGTCCCGAATCCATCGCATTTGGAGTCCGTGAATCCAGTAGTAGAAGGTTTTGCTAGAGCAAAGGCGGATACAGTGTATGGGGAAGATTTTAGAAAGATCCTACCGATATTGATTCACGGTGATGCGGCAGTGGCTGGTCAAGGGCCAGTGTATGAGGTGCTGCAGATGTCTCAATTGGATGGTTATTTTACGGGAGGTTCGATACATTTTGTGATCAACAATCAGGTGGGCTTTACGACGGATTTTGATGATGCTCGTTCTTCTCACTATAGTACAAGTATTGCTACAACCATTGGTGCACCGATCATTCATGTGAATGGGGATGATGCAGAAGCGGTTGTTTTTGCGGCGAATTTGGCAGCGGCTTATCGAGCGAAGTTTCAAGCAGATATCTTTATTGATATGGTCTGCTATCGTCGCCATGGCCACAATGAGGCGGATGATCCGAAGTTTACACAGCCTAAACTGTATGCGCTGATAGACAAGCATAAGAATCCACGTGATCTTTATATCGAGCAATTGACATCGCGTGGAGATGTGAATAAGGAGCTTGCGGAGACTATGGAGACAGAGTTTAAAGCTACTCTGCAGGATCGACTGGATATGGTGAAACAGAAGCCATTTCCCTATACCTACCAAAAGCCGGAAATTGAGTGGAAGAAACTTCGTAGTTCTAAGCCGGAGGATTTTCTAGTGTCTCCAGAAACTGGTGTAGCTGAGTCGACATTGGATAAGATTGCGACAGGTTTGTCGACTATGCCGGATGGATTTTCGCCGCTTCGTAAAGTGAATAGAATATTGAAAGGCCAGAAGAAACTGGTCGATAATAAAAAAGTGGATTGGGCATTGGCAGAGTTGTTTGCCTATGGAAGTCTAATGTTGGATGGCCATGACATTCGTATGAGCGGTCAGGATGTGAAGCGTGGCACCTTTTCTCATCGTCATGCCATCTTTGTTGATGAGAAGTCGGGTGCAGAGCATAATCGACTGGAAGGTGTGGATGGTATGAATTCCAAATTTCGTATCTACAATTCCTTGCTGTCTGAATTTGCAGTGCTTGGTTTTGAGTTTGGTTACTCGCTCGTATCCCCGCAGTCTTTGGTGATTTGGGAAGCGCAATTTGGCGATTTTGCGAATGGTGCTCAGACCATCATAGATCAGTATATCACGGCATCGGAGTCGAAGTGGATGCGACAGAGCGGACTGGTGATGTTGTTGCCGCATGGATATGAAGGGATGGGGCCTGAGCATTCCAGTGCTCGGTTGGAGCGATTCCTACAGTCTTGTGCACAGTACAATATGACAGTTGCCAACATCTCTTCACCAGCCAATTTCTTCCATGCGATCAGACGTCAGCTGAATCGTCCCTTTAGAAAGCCATTGGTTGTGATGTCGCCTAAGTCATTGCTACGTCATCCGATGTGCCAGTCCGATTATAGTGAATTGGTTGAAGGAAACTTCAAGGAAGTCATTGATGACAAAAGCATAGCGGATGCAAAGGCGGTTAAGAAAGTGCTTTTCTGTGCTGGTAAGATTTACTATGATTTGCTGGAACATAAGTCGGCACATGGTCGCGATGATGTGGCTATTGTTCGAGTTGAGCAGCTGTATCCACTTCCTGGTCATCAGATCGATGCGGTGGTCAAGAAGTACGAGGGTGCTGAGTTGTATTGGGTTCAGGAAGAGCCTTCGAACATGGGGGCATGGGGCTATGTTGCTTGTAAGTATCGTAATCCTGATTTGGTCTTGATTGCCCGGAAAGCCAGTGCTTCACCAGCGACAGGTTACAAGAAGGTGCATGTGGCAGAGCAGCAGGCATTGTTGGAGCGAGCCTTTGCCTAGGGAAAGGTGTTTAACTATTTACAAATTTACTACCGAGCAAAATAAACTAGAATTATGATCGTCGAGATAAAAGTCCCTCCATTTGGAGAATCTGTTACTGAGGCTACATTAGCCACCTGGTTGGTGGAGGATGGTGATTACGTAGAGATGGATCAAGCGATTTGTGAGCTTGAATCAGATAAGGCCACTTTTGAAGTTCCGGCAGAGAAGGCAGGTGTGATCAAGATAATTACAGAGTCGGACACAGATGTAGAGGTCGGCGCGGTAATCGGTAGTATAGATACGAGTGCTTCTGGTGGAGCGGCAGCTAGTCCGGCAAAAGAAGAAAAGAAAGTTGAGGCTGCTGCGGTGGCTGCTCCTGCTGCACCAGTGGCAGAGTCATCCGATAGCTATGCTGCAGGGCATCCCTCTCCTGCAGCGGCGAAGCTAATGGCAGAACACAAGCTGGATGCGAGTGCTGTTACTGGCACCGGTCGAGATGGTCGCATTCTGAAAGAAGATGTGGAACAAGCCATTGCAGCTGGAACGAATGGCAAATCTTCAGCTCCGGCCAAAAAGGCGGCTCCGGCTACAAAGGCTGTAGACACGAGACCAGTCTCTGGGGCCAGTGGCTTTAGTCGTGGTACCAGCCAGAAGAAGATGTCTCGATTGCGAAAGACGATTGCAGGACACCTGGTAAATGCCAAGAACAACACCGCCATGTTGACCACCTTTAATGAGGTGGATCTAACAGAGGTGATTGCATTGCGCAAGAAATACAAAGAAAGTTTCAAGGAAAAGCATGGCATCGGACTTGGTTTCATGTCCTTTTTTATCAAGGCCAGTGCGACGGCCTTGATGGATTTTCCGATGGTGAATGCCCAGATTGAAGGCGAGAATATTGTCACGCACGATTTTGTGGATGTGTCAATAGCTGTTTCAACTCCCAAGGGATTGGTTGTTCCGGTGATTCGCAATGCAGAATCCCTGAATCTGATGCAATTGGAAAAAGCGGTTTATGCTTTGGCCGTCAAAGGTCGGGACAACAAGTTGACGATGGAAGAGATGACGGGTGGTACCTTTACGGTTAGTAATGGCGGTATCTTCGGCTCCCTTCAGTCGACCCCTATTCTGAATGCACCGCAGTCCGCAATTTTGGGCATGCACAAGATTCAAAAACGTCCGATGGTGATCGGGGACGATATCCTTGCCCGGCCGATGATGTACCTGGCTTTGTCTTATGATCATCGTATCGTAGATGGCAAAGAAGCGGTTACATTCCTGGTTCGAATCAAGGAGCTATTGGAAGAGCC
>JAHDDV010000033.1:0-4401 GCA_020629205.1 Chitinophagales bacterium
CTTCACTTTTTCAGACAAATAACGGCATAAATTTAGAACCAATCAACCCTGCTTCACCCGGGGCTATTTTTCACCAGCACAAGCTCGCGTGAGCTTTTATCTGATCACAGAAAAGGGCAATCTGACCAGTTCCTGACCTTGTGTCAATTGAAGCATATATAGGCCCTCCGGTAAGAAACTGATGTCGATCATTGGCTCAGTGATTTCTTGTTCTTTCAGTAGTTTCGCTTGTAGGTCGAATATCTGTCCATACAGCGGGGAACCCACTGACTCAAATTCCAGGTGTAAAGTGCCTTTGGCTGGTTGGGGATAGAGGGTGATTCCCAGTTGATCGATTGACTCACTTGTCAGGCCTTGTTCATCAGAGAGATCGCAGGTCTCTTGGACTTGAGATAAAAGGTTGCACTTACCTAGCCAATTATTGTCAAAGGTTCCTTCTCCGGGGTTTTCACTAATCCATTGACAAATGCAGGTAATATTGCAGAAGTCAAGTTCATCGTTGCCTTTGATGAATACTGACGTAATTCCAGATGGGTCTAGATTTGATAAGCCTTTGATGTTTATGAGATCGTTATTGTCTCTGATGTTTAAGGGACCATTCATGGATGTCAAAGAAGAAAATGCGTCGAGGTTTTGTAATCGGTATTGATTGACAAGCTGAATGCTCTTTCCGACAGTAGTGAGCTGTCCCAAACCCCACAATTCGGAAAGCGAGACATTACTTGATAGAATTAGATGCTTGCCGATCTCTTCTAAGGCGTCAAAGGCATACATAGTTTCCAAATTGGTGTTGTTCAAGATCGACAAATTGTCTCCTATCTCGGTTAGCTTATTAAGCCCTGAAAGCTGGGTAAGACCTAGCTCATGGAGGCTCAAGCTACCTCCAACGGACTTGAGTTCTGGGAATAGCATCTGACTCTCATGCAATGAGATCGCACGAAAGCTGATGGATCCATCGACAAGCTCCAAAGATTCGAAGGCTGGAATTTTGGCAAAATATGGAAGTCTGGCGATGCTAAGTGATCCGCCTATGGATTGTAATTGATGGAAGCCTTCAAGTAGTCTATGAGGAGCATTCCAGGCATTGATTTCCTCTATCTTCAAGGAACCACCAAGCGAAGATAAGTGCGGAGCGATTGTCAGGGTATCCTCAATGCTGCAAGATAAGATTTCAAAATTGCCTGTGTTTTCTTCCAGTGCCGGAAACAGGGTGCTATCTGCAAATCCAAGGGCAATATTTTCCAATCTAAGATTTCCTTCAACTCTTGTAGTCTGTGGAAGAAAGTTGAGCGAATCTGTCGAGGTACAAGATAAAATCTCTAAATCATTTCCAATGACTTCAAGTGTGGGGAATAATGAAGTTGCACCAAGCTCAAAGGCAACATTTTCCAGTTTTACATTTCCACTTACTGCATTGAGAAGAGGAAGAAAGTCAGTTGGATCAACATTGGCGCAGGATAAAACATCAAGATCACCTCCTATTTCAGCCAGTGTTGGTAACAATGTACCTGGTTCTGATTGCAGCGTAAGATCTTCAAATTTGAGATTCGTGCCAACTCTTGAGAGTTGTGGAAGAAGTATGAGAGAATCAAGATTGATACAAGCCGAGAATTCAAGGTCACCACTTATTTCTTGAAGTACTGGTAAATCTATGGCATCCATAATCGTAACATCCGCTAAACGGAAGGATCCTCCAATCTTTTGAAGTGCCTGAAAATCAGGGAAGTGGATGAAGTTGTTATTTTGTCCCTGCACCAGATTTCCTCCAATAGAATCGAGCTCGGGCAATTCAACTGTTGAAAAGTCAAAGCAATTGATTGTTAGATCTTCTTGAACATAGTCAAGTTCTTCAAATCCATAGTTGTCACAAACATTTACTTCCAAATTGCCCAATATGGCAGATACTGGAATAGGCGTAGAAGACTCTAAGTAAGCTCCCTCTATGTATACATCTCCATAAATGCTGTGACATTCGGGAAACTGCTCCAGAAAATCACTATCCTTATAATCTCCAAAGCTGATATCGGAGAAACTGCAGGTGCCCTCTGGCAGGAACCCGCATTGTCGTGCCAGGTCATCAAGTGTTTGGCAGTCAGGTCCATTTTGCAGCACGCTGTGCAGGTTTGGATTTAGGGCAATCCATTCGCATAGCTTAGAAGAAGCACAATCGTTAAGTGCTGGATTGTATTTCAGCACCAATGCGGAGTTGTTGTTTAGCATCATAGAATCGAATAGAGGAAGGGATTGCAACAAATCGTTTCCAACAATCTTTAGCCAAAGGGGACTATGCTCTAAATTTTCTAATGCTTCCAGACTGGTGAGCGCTGGATTTTCGGCAATCAATATCTCTTCAGAGATCTCCACAAGATTCGGAATATCTGGCAATTGAGTCGTCACTGCATTGCCCTCAATACGAAGTGCACGTGTATGGATCAATTCTGGGAAATCTATGCTCCCTAACTCAAAAGGCAATCGTATTGCCAGTGTATCGCCAATATGTTCCAAGGCCGAAAAGTTTGGTAAAGCTTCTGGGCCTGACAAGTCATGTAAGACAAGATTGTCTTGAACAAATATCAAGGACTCAAAGTTGGAATCTGCCACTGAAGATAGCCCGCCAGTGAGGACTAAATTGCCTTCGATCCTTTCTAAGCTATCGGCCAGGTTGATCGCTAGATTGGGATGATTTCCCGAAATCTTAAGGTCATCATCGACGGTTTCGATAGCGCTTAGGCCAGTGATGGCAAGCAAATTTGCATTGTCTGTTATCTCCAGCTTACCGCCGATCGATTGCAACAAAGGGAAAGTGACAAGCGATTGTAGCCCAGGGTTGTCATGAATAATAATATCTCCAGTAGGAATTTCCGGGTGATTGATACTAATGTCCAAGTCTTCACCTTCCTGGCCGTTCCCTTCGATCCTAAGATCGTCTAGTTCCTGCAGTTGTGGTTTTATGATTATCGAGTTCAGATTAGAATTGTCCTGTACTACTATTTTGTATCCAATTTCGACCAGAGAATCAAAAGATTGGAAGTGCTCAAGCAGCTCATTTCCATCGATGACCAATTCACGTGTGATCGTATGCAGTGCGGGAAAGTGGTTAGAATCGAGGCTTATCATAGCATCATTGTTTCTAAAGATGAAGCCGCGACTAATCTTGGTTAAATTTTCGAATCCATCTATTACTGTCAGCGCATCATTATCGCTTATGCGTAAGCCAAGCTGAATGCTCTCCAATGAAGCAAAGCAAGAGCTACTTATCTCATAGAGATTTTGATTGGCTGCAATGACACAAGAATCACCCACCTCTTGGAGATTGGCAGCTAAATTCAGCTCTTGCAAGCTATTGTTACCAAGAATCCTGAGATCCTCACGTAGCACAGTCAGGCTATCAAAGGCTGCAATGGAGCTGAGATTTTGGTTTTCTGCAATCTCTAAATCACCTCCGATTTCACTAACAGATGGCAAAAAATTGAGGGGTAGCGTTATCAAGCCATGGTTGTTGCGAATGATGCAGTTACGTCTCACTTCTGGTAGTTGCACAGCAAATGAATCAAGATTAAGCGCTGTGCCCTCAATGATTAAGTTAAGTTTCAAGTAGCTTAGGGCAGCAAATGTAGGGCAGATTTGAAGCTGAGGATTTTGGCTTATCACAAGATCTCCGTCGATAATTTGCAGATTTTCCCATTCTTGCCAAGTGCTAAGGGATGAATTCATGGAGACCTCAAGATTTCCGTCGATCTCAGTAAGGTTAGGAGCAATGTCAATTTCCTCTAGAAGCTCGTTACCGGATATGAGAAGATTTCTACCTACTTCAGTGAGCAACTGAAAGCCTAAAATGTCGATTAGGGCAGCGTTCTCAATAATCCTCAGGTCAAGATTAATGATTGGTAGTTGATTTGCACAATTGATAAGTTCCAGCGCTTGGTTGTTCCTTATGATAAGATTCCAGCCAAGGCTGCCAAGCGAGTCAAAGCCAGTTATGCTTGTCAGCGATTGATTTTCAGCGATTTCCAAATTATGGTGGATGTGTTCCAGCTGATTGGCAAAGTCGATTTCAGCCAGCATCTCGTTCTGGATGATGAGCAGGTTCGCATGAATGTGTCTGAGTTCTTCGAAGCCATCGATACTAAGCAGAGATTGATTGTAGGAAATCAATACATCTTGGCCGATAGATTCCAAATTGTTTGCAAAGTCAATTTGTTCTAGTTCTTGATTCTCTTGGATGAGTAGGTTTCCTCCAATGTCCTGGATATTCTCGAAACCAGCAATGCTAATCAGTGACTGATTATTAGAAATTTCTAAATCCAGACCAATAGATTCCAAATTGTTTGCAAAGTCAATTTGTCCTAGTTCTTGATTCTCTTGGATGAGTAGGTTTCCTCCAATGTCCTGGATATTCTC
>JAHDDV010000033.1:4501-16192 GCA_020629205.1 Chitinophagales bacterium
CTAGTTCTTGATTCTCTTGGATGAGTAGGTTTCCTCCAATGTCCTGGATATTCTCGAAACCAGCAATGCTAATCAGTGACTGATTATTAGAAATTTCTAAATCCAGACCAATAGATTCCAAATTGTTTGCAAAGTCAATCTCGGCCAATTCTTGATTCTCGTGTATATACAGACTACTGCCAATGCTATCCATGCTTTCAAAGCCATCAAGACTTACCAATGCTTGATTTCCCGAAATTTCAAGAAGCTCACCGATGGACGATAGCTGGCCAAATCCGGCTATGCTTAGCAGAGCTGGATTGTTGCTAATGCTTAGATTTTGAGCTATGGTTTCGACCGCAGGGGCTAGGTCTATAGCGCTCAAAGCATCATTGTCTATGATCAGTATTTCTCTTCCAAGGCTGTTCAATGATTCGAACCCTAGTATCGCAGTCAAGGCAGGGTTTTCCTGAAACACCAAGTCTCTTCCAACGAGTTCCAGTGTACTGAATGGCGTTAGGGTCGAAAGACTGTTGTTTTGCTTGATGCGAAAATTGTTTCCTACCCGCTGCAGCGAAGCAAATCCACCCAATTCGACCAGTGATTCGTTGTCAGTGACATACAGATTCATGCTTACTTCAATGAGTCCTTCAAAGGCTGTATCGGCTATCGTATGAAGGTTTGCATTTTCATAAATGTGAAAATGCTCGCCGATGATCAGAGAATCTGCTGCAAAGTCGAGCACTTGGAGTCCATCATTGGCTCGAATCAAAAGGCTACCTCCGAGCTCTCTCAAAGAAGGGAAACCCTCGAAGTTCCATTGACCACTATTGTGGTTGATGAGTAGATCATCTTCTACTAGTTGCAACGCTGGCAAGGATACTTGCTCGATCAAGCCATTGTAACTTAGATCAAAGTCACCTCGAATGTTCCTAAGTGAATCCATGGTGATTGATGTTAGAGATGCATTATCAGTGAGACGGCAATTATAGGTTTCTCTCATCAGGGGAAAGTGTATTTCCTCCAGCGAAAGATTTTCTTCGATTCGGAGCAGACCTAGAAAATCTTCCAGGAGAGGCAGTTGTATATTCTGTAGCGAATCGTTATCGTGGATTTCCAAAAAGCCTCCAATGGTATGTAGGGATTCCAGACCTTGCAGGTCAGAGATCAGGAGGTATCTGATTCTAACCGCGCCGCTGACGACTTCCAGATTTTCCAATCCCTGTAAGGAAGACAGTACCGTTGCTTCTTCGATGTATAGATCTCCGTCTATGGCTGTTAAGATGGATAAGGGGGATAGGTCGGTCAGTGGAAAGACATCATCATCGTCCCGTAGGTATAGGTCTCCTACAATTTCTGTACAGTCGTTGCTATTCAGCAGTTCGACGAACTCAATTAGCTCTTCATCGCTCGTGATGATTCGTTCTCCGATCGGGCATGAGTCTGCCATGGTCGAACCGCTTGAACACAGCAGTAGTAGCAAGATGCAAAGAGGGGAGAGGAGGCAGCGGGTGATCATGGCTCAGTCAGTTGTAAAGGAACACATAAATATAAACTATTTGCAAGTAATGGTTTGTAAAAGGGAGGTCTTTGAATCCGAATTTAGCTCTATACCGCGATCGAATGGCGGTGAAAACTAGCCCCGGGTGAAGCGGAACGAAGTGCTCAGATAGCGTGACGGAAGCCAGCCAATAGCGGCTCCGACGATAGGAGGAGACGATAGTGGCTGAGCTGTAGTAGCTAGCTGAGTGCTGAGTATTAGCGGAACACGGGTAGGTCGCTGCTACGGGACTGTGCAGCTGGGCTCCAAAAAGAAAATTTCAGCCTTGGAGAAACCGATTAAAAACAGCCGATACCCATCCTCTGAAATTACTGTGGGCATATTTTAATGTCAACAGAGTCATCCTCAATATCTCTTCCCTGTTGGCCCAATTCTTAGCATTCGAATGTCCGATATTGTACGAACTTTCAAGGCCCTGAAATGGTTTATCAAACAAACGTTTGGTAAATTTGCGCAAAAAATAGCTGGGATGCCGAAGCAGAAGATAAGTGAGAAGGAATTGATATGGGCTTCATTGAAGGTTTTTAGGGAGCGGGGCTACCATAATACCTCGATGGCGGACATTGGGGCGGCATGTGGCTTGAACAAGGGGAGCATATACCATTACTTTCCAGGTAAGGAGGAGCTGATGAAGGCCGTGATTCTGGAGATGCATGAGCATTACAAGCAGAAGGTTTTTATCTATGCTTATGATGAGAGACTGGAACCGATGGAGCGCTTGAAGCGTCTGGGCGAATTTTCTGAGAAGATATTTTTGAGCAGTAATAATGGATGTTTGATGGGAAATATCGCCCTGGAGACCAATAGTGTGCTGCCGGAAGTGAGCCTTTTGATCAAAGCTTTTTTCAGTGACTGGATAGCGGCGATGGCTCATGTATTTAGTAAAAAGTACGATGAGCAGAAGGCCCTGGCGCTTGGAAAGGAGAGTGTGGCCGAGATTGAAGGGGCAGTGATGATGATGCGGATTTTTGAGGAGCAGGATTATTTGAAGCGTGCGCATCAACGGATTTATCAGAAGTATGGCGTTTCAGAGACTTGCTGAGCGCCGCCTAATACACAAACCCAAACGAACGTTTGGTATGTGAAAGATTTGATTATTAATTATTATTCAACATAAAATTTCCTACAACATGGAAGCAGTAATGCAAGAACCGAAATCAGTCGGTAAGACTTCTTCGAGAAAGATCAAGAAGGTAGCCGTATTGGGGTCGGGTGTGATGGGCTCGAGAATAGCCTGTCATTTTGCCAATATTGGTGTGCAAGTCCTATTGCTGGATATTGTACCATTTGATCTTACAGACGAGCAAAAGAAGGATAAGAAGCAGCGTAACCGGATCGTGAATGATTCGTTGAAGCATGCTTTGAAAACGAATCCTGCTCCGCTGTACGATAAGACGACAGTGGATAGAATTACGACGGGTAATTTTGATGATGATCTGGCAGGTATTGCGGATTGTGATTGGATTATTGAGGTGGTAATTGAGCGACTGGATATCAAGAAGCAGGTATTTGAGAAAGTAGAGAAGTATCGCAAGGAAGGTACTTTGATTACATCCAATACTTCGGGTATTCCAATCCATCAGTTGACTGAAGGGCGTAGTGAAGATTTTGTAGCTCATTTTGCGGGTACACACTTTTTCAATCCGCCGCGTTATCTGAAGTTGCTGGAGATTATTCCGGGACCAAAAACGAATCCTGAAGTATTGGATTTCTTGATGGGATACGGTGATCGATTCCTTGGAAAGACGATGGTACTGTGCAAGGATACGCCAGCATTTATTGCCAATCGAATTGGGGTCTTCTCTATCATGGCGATTTTCCACCTTATGCAGGACATGGGACTAAGTGTCAAGGAAGTGGATGCACTTACCGGGCCGATTAGTGGTCGTCCTAAGTCGGCAACTTTTCGTACGGCTGATGTTGTAGGTATTGATACACTAGCCAAGGTGGCTAATGGTGTGTTTGATAACTGCCCTAAGGATGAGGCAAGAGGATTGTTCAAGCTACCGGAGTTTGTCAACAAGTTGATCGAAAACGGTTGGTTGGGCACAAAGTCAGGTCAGGGCTTTTATAAGAAGAGCAAGAATGCGGAAGGCAAGAAGGAGATTTTGGCTTTGAATCTAAAGACGATGGAGTATGAGAAGCCGGAAAAGCCTCGTTTTGCTTCCATTGGTGCGGCAAAGCCTGTTGAAGATTTGAAGGAGCGATTGAAAGTGTTGCACAGCGGTAAAGATAAAGGGGCTGAGTTCTTGAATCGCTTGATGTACAGTGTATTTAGCTATTCCTCTAATCGTTTGCCAGAAGTATCGGATGAAGTGTACAAGATAGACGATGCCTTGAAAGCAGGATTTGGTTGGGAGCTAGGACCATTTGAGACATGGGATGTGCTTGGTGTAGAGAAGTGTCTGAAAGCCATGAAAGATTCCAAACTAGAACCTGCAAATTGGGTAGACGAGATGTTGGCGGCTGGCTGTAAGACTTTCTACAAGATTGAGAATGGCCAACGTAAGGTATACGATCCACAGACGAAGAAATATGTTTCGATTCCAGGTACCGAAGGCATGATCATTTTGGATAACCTACGTGGCAATAAGGCAGTATGGTCTAATTCGGGATCTACGCTTCACGATATTGGAGATGGTGTTTTGTGTTTGGAATTCCAGACCAAGATGAATGCTATCGGCAGTGAGGTATTGGAAGGAATGAATAAGAGTGTGGAGATCGCTGAGGCGGAAGGTTGGAAAGGATTGGTGATCGGAAATGATGCACCACAGTTTTCAGCAGGAGCTAATCTGATGATGATCTTTATGTTGGCTGTGGAACAGGAATTTGATGAATTGGATATGGCGGTGCGTATGTTCCAGCAATCGACTTCACGACTGCGTTTCTCTTCTATTCCTGTAGTCTCTGCGCCGCATGGATTGACGCTTGGTGGAGGTTGTGAGACTTGTCTGCATTCAGATAAGGTTGTTGCGGCAGCAGAAACATACATGGGCTTGGTAGAAAGCGGTGTAGGATTGATTCCTGCCGGTGGAGGAACCAAGGAAATGGCATTGCGTATTTCCGATGGCTTCCGCAAGGGAGATGTAGAGTTGAATGCCGTATCTGATACCATTGTAAATATTGCGATGGCGAAGGTGGGTACTTCTGCTCATGAGGCTATGGATCTGGGTTACTTGCGTCAGAATCTTGATCGCATCGTAGTCAATGGTAGTCGAGTGATTCAGGCCGCTAAGCAGGAAGTACTAGACTTACACGAGGCTGGCTATACAGCACCAATGGAGCGCAAGGACATTAAGGTACAAGGTAGAACTGCGCTAGGTTCGATTGAAGCAGCAGTGTATGCCATGAAGTTTGGTGGGTATATCAGCGAGCATGATGCTAAGATTGCCGGAAAGATTGCACATGTGTTCTGTGGAGGTGATTTGAGTTCACCAACGAAGGTTTCAGAGACTTACCTATTGGATTTGGAGCGTGAGGCATTCCTAAGTTTGCTGACCGAGCCTAAGACTCTGGAGCGGATTCAGGGATTGCTACAGACAGGTAAGCCGGTGAGAAACTAAGAGCTGTTTGTCAGGATAATTATTCAAATTTAAAATTGAAGCAGAAATGCAAGAAGCATATATAGTAGCCGGCTACAGATCGGCAGTTGGAAAAGCCAAGCGAGGTGGTTTCCGATTCACTCGCCCAGATGATTTGGCAGTGGATGTAATTGATCATTTGGTGAAGTCGGTACCACAGGTAAAGCCAGAGATGGTGGATGACCTGATCGTTGGGAATGCGGTACCAGAAGCCGAGCAAGGCATGCAGATCGGTCGCATGATCTCTGTACGTGCCCTGGCTAAGGAGACTGCTGGGATGACGATCAATCGTTACTGTGCCTCCGGAATGGAGACTTTGGCTGTAGGTACAGCTAAGATTCGATCGGGAATGGCGCAGTGTATCATTGCAGGTGGTACGGAGTCGATGTCTTTAGTACCGACAGTTGGATGGAAGACGGTTCTAAACTACGAAGTAGCGAAGAATCACCCAGAGTACTATCTGGGAATGGGTTTGACTGCTGAGGCAGTAGCCAATGAGTTTAAAGTGAGCCGCGAAGATCAGGATGCCTGGTCTTTTCAATCTCACCAGCGTGCACTGAATGCCATTGACAAGGGATACTTCAAGGAAGGCATCTGCCCGATTACCGTTAATGAGGTCTACGTCGATGGCAATGGCAAGCGCGCGACCCGTGAGTTTGTAGTAGATACTGATGAAGGTCCTAGAAGAGGCACCAGTATGGAAGCCTTAGCCAAGCTGCGTCCGGTCTTTGCACAAGGCGGATCGGTGACAGCTGGAAACAGCAGCCAGACCTCTGATGGAGCAGCCTTCTGTATGCTGATGTCGGAGGAGATGGTACTGGCACTAGGTATCGAACCGATCGGCCGAGTAGTGACAGCTGCCTCCGTAGGGGTGGAGCCGCGCATCATGGGTATCGGACCAGTGGCAGCGATTCCAAAGGCTTTGGGCCAGGCTGGAATGAAACTGAGCGACATTGATCTGGTAGAGTTAAATGAAGCATTTGCCTCCCAGACAGTGGCTGTAGTACGTGAAGCTGGACTAGACCCTGAGAAGACGAACATTAATGGTGGTGCCATTGCCTTGGGCCATCCGCTCGGATGTACAGGTACAAAACTAGTGGTACAAATTCTCCATGACCTAAAGCGCACAGGCGGAAAGTATGGCATGGTAACTGCATGCGTTGGCGGCGGTCAGGGAATTGCAGGAATCATAGAGCGTTTTTAATGCTCAGATAGATTAACTGCGTGTTAAAGAATTCGCAAGAGCGAAGGAAATAGCAGCCGATCAAATCGGCTGCTATTTTTTTTGTGACTTCCGGCAATGCTATCCGTTATAATGGCCGTGCGTTGAAATTTACCGTAGAGAAAAGAATAAAGCAGGAGGCAAATTCGTTTCCCTTTTTGCTTCTCCAAAGTGAACTTAAGGCAAATTTTTTGGTCCCATTTGGACCCCTTTGAAAAGGAAGCCAGAAAGGAATCTAGCTGTATTTTTCAAATCGTGTACGATTTTAATGTTGAGTTAAGTGGTTGGTATTCAGTGTTTTGGAACTTGATATGAGTGAGATAAGCGCAGTTTTGATTCTCAAAAAAGATTGGAACGACAGATTTTTTGAACTTTTTTGCCCTCTTGCTTGCTATTATCTTGCATACATAAACCAGATGAGTTCTGATCAACCAAACAGCTTACTGTTTTTTTAAATTTAGTAATTAGCCATTTGAAGGCGAACCCTAATATTACGCTTATAGAATAATTTTTTACAATCAAATACACATGTTTATTTCGAACCTCTCGAAGAGACTTGTTTTGGAAGATTATTATTAAATCAGTGTAATATAAATTTTGGATGATGAGAAGCATTTTAATGACAGCCTTGTGCATGCTAGTATGCGGATTGTTTACAAGCAATCTGAGTGCACAAGAAACAACAATGGAAGTTATTCCCCAGACGGAAGCGGCAACTAAGACTTGTGGTCATAATCACAACGAAGCCTACAGAATCGGTTTGAATCTTGAAACCGGAATGAACCGTCTAACTAACCTTCAAGATCTGGACGTGCAGAGTACTGGAACTGGTTTTGGAGCTGGTCTTGTTTATGAAAGATTTTTGATTGGAAAGACGCTGGCACTTAGTACAGGTGCAAACTTCTCCAACAGAAGCATGACCTACGATAGTGAAATCACAGACGATACCAAATCTCTTGATAATACCAGAACCGTAGAAATCACAAATCAAGGAAGCTTTGTTGAGATTCCAGTAGGCATCCGCTACCGAGCTCCTTTAGTAAAGACAGGTATGAAGCCTTTCTTGCAGGCCGGTATTGTGAATCAATTTCTAATCGATGGCAATACAATCGAGAAGATCGCAGAGAAAGGAACACAAGAGCAATTGCCTTCTGACTTAAACAAGTACAATATCGGCTTGACAATCGGAGCGGGGATGGAATTTGCACTTGGTTGTAGAACATTCAGCGCCGGACTGCAGATGAAGAAGGGAATGAAAGCAGTAAAAACGACAGAGTTGTATCAGATGAATACTTACGGTATTCAGTTCGGATACTACTTCTAGGAGCCGCAATCCAGAGCAGCGACGCTTCTAAAGCGTGCCATATTGGAGCGGATCCTTCCAAAGAAATTTCAGTTAGATGTTTGGTTTAGAAACCCTCGCTCGGCAATGCCGAGACGAGGTTTTCTTTTATTACTGGGTCTTGAGCCTTGCAACAAGCGGAAATCGCTCAAAGACCTTTTGCGTATGCGGTGCATCGGCATCAAGCTCCTCAGTTAGATCCTGGCCAGCCCAATGCTGGTAATGCTTACCATCTCGCCATAAACGGCTTTCCGTTACATCATAGATCAAGCCCTGATAGGCGACCCAGATCTCCTCCCTTTCCTGGCCATTGCGTAAAGCCAGCTGCATGTGCGTATACTCAGGCAGGGTTTTCAAGCTTCGAATTGAAGTGATGCTCCTTGTCTTCAAATAAGATATTGAAGGTGGTCAGTGAGCCGTAAATTCTGGAGATGTATTGTTGTAGGTTGACCTTCTCCTCATCGCTCAGTTTACTACTGTTGATTCTTTGTTCCATCACCCGCAGCCTGTCTCTGACCATCACAATCTTGTGAAAGAAGGTCTCGATTGGAATCTCCTTGGATTTGTGTTGAGGATTCGCAGGCTTCAGTATCATTGTGCCACCCTCCCAGCGATCGCCCATAGGGATCACTGGTAAAAAGTCGCTCCATTTGCGTAGTATTCCCTCAAGAGTCTTACTCACCACAGCCATTTCGACCGTGTTTTTGTCTGGCCAGACCTCTTCAATAATCTCCATGTCCTGAAAGTGATGTGCAATCTCAATCTGGCCTCGCTTTACAAAGGTAATTTCATAAGAACCAAACAAAATCTTCGTAATCACTCCCAATCCGAATTGTGGATGCTCTACCCGAGTGCCCACTCCATATAGTTGCTCTGCCATTCTGGGCTTCTTTGAATTGATTAGAAAAACTATTTCAGTATGCTACCTGAAAGTATGCTTCATACTGCACTTTCACAGATCGAAGAAGCAGTACAGCTATTATCGACGTAAAAATCATTCCAAAATCGTGATCGGCATCGAAGAAGTTTCCGGCAACACCCACACCGAGTCATCACCATTGGTACCACAGACCCAGGTCTGATTCTGAATCCGCGCCAGCAGATAATAATTGCCCGCCTCAAGGCCGAATGGCATCGTCAGATTCCATTCCATTATTGAGCGGTTTTCATTGTCTGGATCCACTGTCAGCGAACCACGAATGTATTGGATTTCTGTGTCAGTATCATTGTACAAAGCATCTTCAGAAAAGTAAATGCTGATCATTTGTCTGATTTCAGCGTCACCAATGTCCTCCAGATCCTCCGATACCGTCAAGAGACCAGTCAAATCCGTCCCCGGATAGAAGGCCTGAATCTCAGAACTGAAGGACACAATATCCACCCTGCAGTTTAGATCATCCAGTGGGTCCTTCTTGCATTGACTGTGTAGCAATACAGTGAGTGACAAAATAGTAACAATGAATACCTTGAATACAGAGCCTGCTTGCAAATTGAACATCTTGACTATTAATTGATTGATAAAGCCTTCCGCGCTTAAAAACGCAAATATAGTGATAACAATTTTCCGATAATTTTAGTATATTAATGTCATTAAAGGAAGGCAAGCTTCCTTACATATCGTGCGTTGAAGACCTTCCCTTCAACATCCCATTTTTTGATACTCTCCCAATGATTGTAGAGCCACAGCTACGTGTGGCCTGGGCATGGTTTATCTGGTGCATTGAGGAGAATCAACAGAGCCGGGTGGAGATCTATTACAGAACTAATCGAATTGTAGAGATATTTTACCAAACCATTAAAAGTCCAAGTTATGAAAGTTTATGATTCTCCAAATATCCGCAACATCGCCTTACTGGGCCATGCGGGTTCGGGAAAGACAACACTTGCCGAGTGTATGCTTTTTGAAGGTGGTCTGATTACCCGTCGTGGCTCTGTAGATGACAACAATACTATATCAGACTACCACGAACTTGAGCACGAAAGAAGAAACACCATCTTCTCATCACTCATGCACGTTCCATGGAAGGACAGCAAAATCAACATCCTGGATACGCCCGGATTTGATGACTTTGTAGGAGAGGTGATCGGTGCCCTTAGCGTCACAGATACAGGCGTAATGGTATTGAATGCTCAACATGGGGTGCAAGTAGGCACAGAGCTGATCTGGGAATATACAGAGCAGTTTCAGACTCCAATGATCTTTGCTGTCAATCAGGTAGACAGCGAAAAGTCAGACTACGAAAATACAGTAAGTATGGCCAAACAACGATTTGGCAACAAGGTGACTGTCGTGCAATATCCTTATAATCAAGGCATCGGCTTTGACAGCATAATAGATGTGCTGAAGATGTTGATGTACAAATTTCACGATGATGGAGGCAAGCCTGAAAAGCTGCCAATTCCAGAAGAGGAAATGGAAAAAGCAAAAAGACTACACAATGAATTGGTAGAAGCTATCGCCGAGAATGACGAAGGACTGATGGAACTCTTCTTCGAAAAAGGAACCCTAACAGAAGAAGAAATGACCAAAGGAATGAAGCTGTCCATGATCAATCACGATATCTTCCCCCTATTCTGCTGCTCTTCCCAACGTAACATGGGCAGTGGCCGAATTATGGGCTTCCTCAATGATGTCGCCCCTTCTGCAGTCGATATGCCACCGGCTGAGCGAGTAAGCGGGAAGACACTCAGTTGCGATCCCGATGGCCCTACAGCATTATTTGTCTTCAAAACGATCTCCGAGCCACATCTGGGAGATATGAGCTTCTTTAAAGTGTATTCAGGAACCGTCAATTCTGGTGATGATCTGCAGAATGCTGTGACCGCTGCCAGTGAAAGAATGACCCAGCTATATCTGATCAATGGTAAGAAGCGGGAAGCTGTTGACTGCCTCAAAGCAGGAGATATTGGCGCCACTGTAAAATTGAAAAAAACGCACACCAATAATACCCTGCACCAAAAAGGCCAGCCATACAATATCGCACCCATCGAATTTCCCGCTCCCCGCTTGAGCATGGCAGTGAAGACCGCCTCCAAAGGGGATATGGAAAAACTGAGCATGGGCCTACACCAATTGCAAGAAGAAGATCCTTCCTTGATTGCTGAGCATTCCGCCGAGCTCAAGCAGCTCATTCTCCACGGTCAGGGGGAGATGCACCTCGCAGTGGCTAAGTGGAAGCTAGATCACAGCAGCAAGCTGTCCATCGAATTTGAAGCACCAAAAATTCCTTACCGAGAGACTATCACCAAGACGGTCAAAGCAAATTACCGCCACAAAAAGCAGTCCGGTGGTTCAGGGCAATTTGGCGAAGTCTACTTGTTGGTGGAGCCTTACTATGAAGGCATGCCCGATCCCAAAGACATCCCGATCCGCAAGACGGAGATCGTCGATCTGCCATGGGGTGGCAAGTTGGTCTTCAACAACAGTATCGTAGGTGGCGCTATTGATACGAAATTCTTGCCCTCCATTCTCAAAGGCATCCGTCAAAGAATGGAAGACGGTCCATTGACTGGCTCCTACTGCATTGATGTTCGCGTGAGCGTTTACGATGGAAAGATGCATGCCGTTGATTCCAATGACATGGCTTTCCAGATTGCCGGCGCCACTGCTTTCAAGCAGGCCTTTTTAGATGCAAGTCCGCAACTCATGGAACCAATCTACGACGTGGAGGTTTTGGTACCCGACGATATCATGGGCGACATCATGGGCGACTTGCAAACCAAGCGTGCCATCATTATGGGTATGGAAGCCTCTGGCGTCTATCAATTGCTCAAGGCCCGGGTTCCGCTTTCCGAACTCTATAAGTATGCTTCCACCTTGCGTTCGCTTTCTCAGGGACGAGCCAAGCACACGCAATCTTTTGCCGAGTTTGCCAAGGTGCCACATGAGATACAAGCAGAAGTAATCAAGCAAAGACAATTAGCTATGGAGGCTTCATAAGCCTCATAGACAGAAGGTATCTGCACCAATAGAGTCGGGATTCCCTCGTGGAATCCCGATTTTTTT
>JAHDDV010000033.1:16292-26506 GCA_020629205.1 Chitinophagales bacterium
CACGTGGCAGCTCCCTACACGTGCTCCATTAATATTCGGCACCCGTCTAGCTGTTCATTGCTCGCTGCTCAGCATCTCTCCGCTTTGCTCCGAGCTACTGCGCAGCGGCATTCACGACGCTAGTCAGGCACCTCATACCATTGCGCCCGCGGCTAGTTTTCACCTCCCTAACTCGCTCCACCAAAACAAGACAGCAGCGGTGCCACCAAAGGCTAATAGTATCATTAGCTAGTGCCCTGGGAACTTTGTGCCCCGGGCACTGGCAGTATATTCCCAATAGAAACACAAAAACCCGGTTGACTAATTTAGTCAACCGGGTTTCTGTTTTTCCGTACTACTGGCTAATTCTGATTTGCAGTAGCTAAAATTGATTGGGCCATCTCGATAATCTTAGTGTCTTCAAGATGGACAATGCCGCCTCCCGGACCCGACTCAATGTGAAAGTCGACTGGTTGTCCGTTGTCGTAGTTCTTACCTCCAAAGTAGTTTCTGACAGTCTCATCGCTGACGCCCAATTGCTGTGCGATCTGATGAATGCTACCTACAGGTAGGCTGTCTTTGATCTTACGAAGTTCTTCGAACGTAATATTCATATGCTAGCATTTATTGGTGAAGAGAAAAAGAATTCCTGTTCCTATAAGTTACAAAAACTTGAATGACAATTTTAAGATCAGGAGAGAAATTTAGTGCAATCTCAGTCATGATTGCCTGTCTCTGTCAATAATAGTCTTTGTAGCTAAATTTCGACTATGCGCTATTGAAATGCAAATCTAAAAGCGGACATTCGCCGCTCAATACTTAGTAGTAGAATTGTTGCAGAAAGGCATAAAGGTTGAATTCTGGCCGCAAAGACTCCTTGCCTAGCTGCTGATTCAACCGGGTAATATCCAGATCTTTGATCCTGTGGTTCTTTATAAGCTTCAAAGCCTTTCTTGTCAGCAACAAAGTTTTTCGTTCTGAACGAATATTCATCTTAATATAGGCATTTATTTGCTCAATCACTTCAGAAATGCCCTCTTTTTTATGGGCGACAGTCTTGAGCACCGGAATATTCCATTCGCTTGCACTTTGTTGATGGACCAGTTTCTTGAGATTTGCAAAGTACCTTAAAGCCCCTTCTCGATCCGACTTGTTGACAATGAATATGTCGGCGATTTCCATTAGGCCCGACTTCATAGTCTGTACTTCATCGCCTGACTCAGGAACCAGTATCACCGAAGTGACATCTGCGAGGCCGGCAATCTCCACTTCCGATTGTCCGACTCCTACAGTCTCTATAATGATATAATCGAAACAGCTTGCGCGTACTACATCTAATATCTCAATGATCTTCGCAGACAGTCCACCCAGTGATCCTCGAGTGGCTACAGAGCGAATAAATACATTTGGATTGTTGAAGTGCTCTGCCATTCTGATTCGGTCCCCGAGCAGAGCGCCTAGATTGAAAGGAGAGGAAGGGTCTACGGCAATAACGGCAATCTTCTTTCCCTGATCAAGTACTTGCTCGACGAGAGCATTAACTAAAGTACTTTTGCCGGCCCCAGGTGGGCCAGTAAATCCGAGAATGGGTGCCGAACCTATCTTAAGCGAACGCAATAATTCACTATGGCCAGGAATTTCGTTTTCTACAATAGAGATGGCTCGAGCGAGCAACCGAAAGTTCCCTTCTGCAATAGCAGAAGGCCATTGCTTAAGCCGATGGTCCAAGTGTGGAGCTATTTTTAGTTGATAAACCTGCCGTGACCAGGCTGCTTACCGATCTTTTCTTTGAGGGAGTTGATAAAGCTGGGAGAAAGCGCTTTACGACTCACTTTGTTGCAGAGGAACTGCTTGAAGGATTTTTCGCGTTCGTATTTTTCGCTACAGTATGCGCAGAGCTTTACTTCTTGTAGAAATCGCTCTTGCTCTTTACGGCTCAATGCACCATCTAAAGCCATCTCGACTCGTTCGTCCGTGCATCGGCAATTTGTGTTGTGTCTTCCCGGAATTCGTATTCCCATTTCTCTAAAGTTTAGTGTTCCTTTTCTGTGTATCCTAGATTTGCTGCATAACCTTGCAATGCATCTTTGAGCATGTTTCTTGCCCGATGTAGCCTTGATCGAATCGTGCCAATTCGAATACCAATTATGGCAGACATTTCTTCATAAGTGAAACCCTCGATATCACAAAGGAGAATCACCGTTTTGAAGTTCACTGGCAAATCGTTTAGTGCCTTTGTAACTTCATCACCCATCATGCCTTGGAAAACTTCATTGTTGGTATCGAGATCCTTGTAACTAGAGTCTTCAGAATCGTGATAAGCCAAAAAGTCTTCATAATCAACAGAATGGGGTCGTTTTGCTTTCTTGCGGTAATCATTGATGAATGCATTCTTCAAAATCTTGAAGAGCCACGCTTTCGCATTGGTCCCTCGTTGATAAGAATCAATAAATCTCCAGGCCTTCATGAAGGTTTCCTGTACGAGATCTTCAGCCTGTGCTTCATCATAAGTCAAATGGTAAGCAAAGGTCAAAAGAGCATCACCGTGAGGTAAAAACTCTTCGTTGAAGACGTCATCCGCTTTGTTTCCGTTTTCCTGCATGCAGGAGGGTAATTTAGAGTGGTTTATGCCTAAATTTGTCATAGGCTCGAATGCTTTAAAGATAACATCTTTTGTGATACCACAACCAGTGAAATCAACTTTGAGTTCAATTTTTTACCGATAAAACAACCTCAGAAGCCAATTTCGTGTCTACCAATAGGGAATTGCTTGGTAATCAGGCCCTTGTAGTACTTGGGGTCCTGAACAAAAATGAGCAAATTAAACACCTGGAATGACAATAATTGGCTGTTTGTGTATTTTGATCGGTTTGCTGTATTCCAGTGCGCTGCAAAGCATTGGCGTCTTGTTTATTGTCTTGGATGCACTCTGGCGATTTAAGCTAGAAAAAGACAGCAAAGCCGCAGGCTTGGTCGCAGCAATGTGCGGAATATTCCTGCTCTATTTTCTGGGTTCCTGGACCCTGCAAGATGTAGACTTTATGCTACTGAAATGGCGGATCAAATTGCCTTTTCTGCTGCTTCCTCTGGGCTTCTTTTTTGCGCCGGCACTGAAAGCAAAGCAGTATTTTTCCTTACTTAGCTTTTTTGTGGTACTCGTTTTTGTAGCCAGTTCCATCAGTGCGGTGCAGTATGCTCTGGATTTTGCCGCTATCAATGAGGCCTATTATCAGGCTAAAGTGATGCCCACCCCCGTTAATCACATTCGCTTTAGCCTCATGAACGCCTTTGCCGTCTGTGCGGGACATTACCTGTTTACCAGAAATCATGTCAACTTTCATAGACTGGAACCTTGGCTGTATCTGGCCATCTCGGTTTTGCTCTTTGCCTATCTGCACTTGCTTGCTGTAAGGAGCGGCTTATTGGCCATTTATCTTTGTCTACTGTATCTGGCAGGTCGAAAGCTATTTCTGGCCAGAAAGGTAAAGCAAACTTTAGCTATACTTGGCTTAGTCATTTTGATTCCGCTTAGCGCCTATCTTCTGGTTCCTTCCTTTCAACAAAAGCTAAACTATAGCAATGCCTACTTATCCGCTTTAGTAACAGGCAAGGATGTCAATCAGCAACACTCAGATATTGGTCGTTTCCGCAGTATTCAAATGGGTCTCGATCTGGCCAAAGAGCATCCAGTATTTGGGGTAGGAATGGGCAATCTTCAACAAGAAGTGGATCGCTATTATTTCAATAGGTATCCAGCTGTTGCTCCGCAACTCAGACTTATGCCGCACAATCAGTTTGTCTACATTCTGGCAGGCTTAGGAATGGTAGGACTAATTATATTCTCCATCTGCATACTCACACCTGTAATGATCAATTTTTTGTTTTGGTCAGATCCGCTCCTTAGTTGCCTCAATATTGCACTGCTTAGCTCTTTCTTGATTGAGAGTCCTTTGGAAACGCATCTGGGAGTGAGCTTTTACCTGGTCTTTACCTTGATGGCAATGTCGTACTTTCGTAAGAAAGAAACAGATACCAGTGTCGCAGCTTAAGATATCAGCAACTATCATCACTTTCAATGAGGCTCAGAAGATTGCAGCATGCATAGATTCTGTGTCTGATCTGGTGGAAGAAGTGGTTGTGGTCGATTCAGGATCAACAGACGACACGATCGAAATCGCCCGAAGCAAAGGGGCCAGAGTGCTCCGACACCCATTTGAAGGCTATGTGCAGCAAAAAAACTTCGCAGCTAAGCAAGCCACCCACTCAATCATATTATCAATCGACGCAGATGAGCAGATTTCGCCAGAGCTCTCGGATTCAATCCGGCAAGTAAGAGACACATGGGCAGCTGATGCCTACATGATGAACCGACGAAACAACTACTGTGGCCAATGGATCAAGTACTCGGGATGGTACCCAGACCGACAACTGCGACTCTATGATCGTAGACAAGCTCAGTGGGCCGGCGGCAGTGTGCATGAGCGTGTGCAACTGAATGATACTGGGAAAATAGAACTGCTAAAAGGTGATTTACTACACTATACCATCGACTCAAGGGAGCAACATCTGGCTCAGATTGAGCGATTCTCAGCCTTGGCGGCCGCAGATCTCTATGCCAAAGGCATACAGGCCAGTGTCTTTCGAATCTATGTGAAACCTATCGGCAAGTTCTTATACAACTTCTTCGTTCGCCGTGGTTTTCTAGACGGCGCAGCGGGCTATCAAATTTGCAAAAACAGCGCATGGAGCAGACACCTGCGCTACAAAAAATTAGCAGAACTTTGGAGGACGGAAGATGAATCGTAGTAAGAGTGTTTTGCATATCAGTACGGCTCTCAGCTGGAGGGGAGGGGAGCAGCAGATAGCCTACCTGATAAAAGGACTGGAAGAAATGCAATGGCACTCACACTTGCTTTGTGCTGCAGGTAGCGAAATTGAGCAATATGCACGTCAATCGAAACTCGCCCTTGATGCGGTTCCCAAACGATGGACCTTCAATCCTCACTTTGCCAAGAGCATTGCAAAACTGGCAATTAGCAGGGACTTTGACTTGGTGCATTTGCATGATGCTCATGCCCACAATTTTGCGATCATTGCAGCCGATATTTTTGGAATGAAGTTGCCAATGGTACTGAGCAGACGGGTAGACTTTCCCATAAAAAAGAACACCTACAGTTTGTACAAGTACAGGCATAAACAGATAGCAGCGATCCTCTGTGTATCGGAAGCAATCCGTCAGATCATAGTGCCTGACTTATTGCGCCCGGAGCAGGTGCACACAGTACACAGTGGAATCGACTTTCAACGTTTCGATCAGGCCCTTGTAGATGGACGTTTAAGAAGCGAACTATCTCTGCCCCAGAACTGCAAGCTGATCGGAAATGTGGCCGCGCTGGCCCCGCACAAAGATCTCTTGACCTTCGTAGCAGCGGCGGATCTTATCCTGAAACAGGATGCCAATTGTCACTTTGTGTTGATTGGTGATGGGTCAGAGCGAGCCAAAATTGAGAAAGAGATATTGAATCGAGGCTTGAAGGATCGTATCAGCCTGCTCGGATTTAGAAAGGATTTGCCGTCAATTTTGCCGGAATTGGATTTGGCAATGATTAGCTCGAAAACAGAGGGACTGGGTACAAGTATTATAGATGCGATGTACTGCCGAGTGCCGATTGTTGCGACTGCAGCCGGTGGAATTCCAGAACTCGTTCAAGGCGGCGAAACAGGACTATTAAGTCCTATAGAGGATGCAAACAATTTGGCCACTAATGCTATCAAGATGCTGTCAGATAGATCGCTGGCAGAGCATATGACCACGCAGGCTTACAAATCAGCATCGAATTTTTCCTATCTGAAAACAGCTCAGAAAACTGCAAAAATATATGATCGTGTAATAGGGGGCACACAATAAATCTTGCGTCAGTTCATCAGGTGCTTGTCTTTAAAATGAAGCACAAGAACAGCTGTTGTGATTCGGGATGGAAAATCAGTATGCCATTAATCAAATGACTGTTTGTCATCAACCGCATTTACCTTGCTAAAAAGCTCCTGATAGGCTGCAAGAACACGCAAAAATTGTTATTTTGGGGCACTATTTCCCTAATCAAATCCGCTAATGATGAAACATCTATTTTTACTTATTTGCCTCAGTCTCTTATCCTTTGGCCTAATCGGAAGCAATGCAGACATGTTTGCTATTGACAAGGAGGAAGTGAAAGCAGAACTGGCAGAAATGGAGCAGCTTGAGGACTATGTGCTGGCAAATGAAGGCACGACGATCAGCGAAATTCGTGCAAATGAGCCTGCCTTGATTGCCGACATTTCATTGAATGAAAATATCGAGCTAGGTTTGGCAGGTAGTTCCTACATGGAGCCACTTGGTATTCCTGCCTTCGTTTGGGGTTTTTGCTTCAATGTCTCTGGTCTTGCAGTAGTATACTTCGTGACTGAAGATGACGAAGAAACGAAGAAAGCCTTGTACGGTTGTGTAACCAGTGCTTTGTTATACATCCTAATATGGGTGGTGGTAGCAGTGGCTGGCAGTTAAGTCAGATAACATAAAATTGAAGAGTTGAAGAAACTACTTTTCATCTGCGCACTCTGTTGCGCCATGGTATTGCCCAAATCATTATTTGGGCAATACTATTTTAGGGTCAAGGCAGATTTCTCGATCAAAGAGAAGGACGTGAACGGTACACAGCAACTTGTAATGGGAAAGGTGTATTTCGATAAGAATTCCGGCAAGCTCATTTATGATATCGCTTTTCCCGAGCGAGAAACATGGGTCATTCAGGATACCATGTTGTACAAGTTCGATCAAGCCAAAACCCTTATCGAAAAGAAGGGTGTACCTAATATCACCGAACACTCCTTCTTCAATCTGGTTCTAAACAATCAGTTGAAGACTTTCGGTCTGGAAGACCAACAGAACTACAGTATAAGTGATGTTGAAATGGCAGACGACCTGGTCATCACAACCTGGAGTCCTGGAGCAGCAATCAATAAGATCTTTGGTGATGTAGTCATTGCTCAGCGGCAAAAACGCTTGAGCGGACTCGTGATCAAGAATGCTGCAGGTGATATCGTTAGCAAACAGAGTTTTGAAAATTACGAGATGATCGCTGGTCTGCAAATCCCTACGGAGCTTACACAAGTAAACTTTGTCGATGGTGGTGGCAAGACTTATAAGGTTACCGAATTCAAAAGTATCGTGGTAGATGACCTGGAAGAAGACGCTATGTATGATCATTTGCTGCCTCGCTAGTTTTGTCCTCTCTGGCCAAAAAGCTGAAATAGACAAAGAGCAATACCTTCAGGAGGTGCAGGAGGCCTTTCCTCAACCTGAGGGCAGCAGCAGAATCTATCGCGATATCGCGCGACAAGAAACTAGCAGTGAGATTAAGATATTTCTCTCCAGTTTATTCCTCTTTTACAAGCACTATATCTCCTCTCAAGACGGCCAAAAGTGTTCCTTTCACCCTTCCTGCTCCGAGTATTCTATGCTTGCAATCAAGCAACAAGGCGTATTTTTGGGTATGCTTAATGGCTTTGACAGACTCACTAGATGTAATGCTCTAAGCCCTGAAAATTATACCGTCGATCCTGAAACAGGTCGACTTTACGATCCTGTCAAATAGCAAAGCAAATGTGCCCAGCATCCTTAGCATCCCGGCTACTGAAATTCGTGCTCTTGAGCAGCATCGTCTTTGTCTTCTTTGCCTGTGCATTGACAAACCAAATGCAAGCGCAGGAGCGGGATCTTTTCGACCGCAAGCACACCGAGCAATTTACCCAGTATCTTACGAAGACGGGACAGTATGATTATGCAGCCCAAGAGCTGGAACGACTGCTCTTCCTCGACCCCCAAAACGACAGTCTCAAAGTTCAACTCTTAGCCAATTACCGACTCGGAAGAAACCTTCACACTGGGCTCAGCAGAGCAGAAGACTTTCTCAAAGGAGGAATGCCTGTGCTACCGGTCCGCAAAGAGTACGTGAAGTTGCTTGCACTCAATTCACAGGAGCGGAAAGTCTATACTTTCCTCGCATTGGAAGGTATAGAGATCTGCGAGAGAGAGCAAGGGGCTATGCAAATGGCTAGTTTACTTCAAGATTGGAAGAGCATGCAGCACTATGATCTTGCTTCCGATTGCTTTAGCAATCGGGATCGGGAATTCTACAGCGATATCCTATACAGAGGATTGCATCAGAAGCACAAGAGTCCGATCTTGGCTATGGGTATGTCAGCCATTGTGCCCGGAAGTGGTAAAGTATATGCCAGAGAATGGAAAGACGGAATCATGAGTTTCATCTTTGTGGCCAGTATGGCCTGGCAATCCTATCGCGGTTTCAAACGCAAAGGCACCAAGAGCGTATACGGTTGGGTTTTTGGCGGTCTTGCCACTGGATTCTATTGCGGCAATATTTATGGATCTCATAAGGCAGCACGACTCTACAATGATCAACAAAAAGAGCAATTGGCCAAGGAGATTGAGGCATATGTTTATGGTGGATTCTAATTTTGCTCAAGGATCAAGGTGCAAGATAAGTCGAGACGAGACGTCTCGTTCGCGGTTTGGGCGAATGTTCGGATTACAGATGACGACTGATAAAGAACAAATTGTTGATTGGGTGATGATTTGAAAATGGGGCTTATGATTGAGAAATTGAAGGACATCTTATTGTCTTATTGCTTCTTGGCATTCTTGAGTCTAACGGCGCTCAGCTCTAGTCTGGAAGGGCAATCGCTAGAGCAGACAATGGCACTTGCCCATCAATATTACGATGCCTCTGACTACGAAGTAGCCATCAAGACCTTTCAAAGAGTCAATTTTTTTGATCAGGATCGAGCCTTTGAATGCAAGTACTGGATTGGGGAGAGCTATTTCGCTTTGGGTGAATTCAAGTCAGCTGCCCGATATTTCGATCAGGCTTATTATCTAAATGACAGTGATAGCATCAAAAATGAGTTGGGCCTAAGAAAGACCCTATGCCTCATCAAACTTCGGCAGTTTCCAGAGTCATTGGTAGAATTATATGCCATGTCTCCTATCGTCACAGAAGGACAAGCATATCGAAAGCATCTCTATCTCGCAGTAGCCAGCTTTGGTACAGAAAAGTTTGAGCAGTCGGAGCAGCATTTCAGAGCATTACTTAGCCCCGAAGACTCGCTCGCAGCCCAGCAAATCACAACTTTATTTGACGACAATGAGCGCTTAGATCGCTTGAATCCAGAGACCGCTAAGTGGCTGAGTGTATTCATACCTGGAGCGGGCCAGATCTACGCCGGTGACTTTCGCTCCGGACTCAATTCAATGGTCTTGAATGGCGCATTGCTTTTTGCCCTATTCAACACAGCTGCGGCCTACACCTTTTGGGATGCCTTGATCAGTGTTTTTCCCTGGTATTATAGATATTATATGGGCGGAATTGACAATGCCGTGGATTCAGTGGAGAAGCGAAAGCGGAAAAAGCGCTCGGAGATTTATGAGGACTTGTTGAAGGTGTTTTGAGTCTTTGTTTTTTGGCAGCGCAGCTGATTGGCACGTGGCAGCTCCCATCGCGTGCTCCGCTAATACTCGGCACCCTGCTAGCTGTTCATGCTCGGGCCAGTGCGTCTCTACGCTTTGCTTCGAGCCACCCCGGCTCCGGCATTCACCACGCTATCAGCGCACCTCGTTCCGCTGCGCCCACGGCTCCAATTCACCGTTCCTCGATCGCGGTAATTTTTTCTTAGCCTTAGGACTTGTGTTGAGAGTAGCATGTTGCTTTGTTTCGATACGGCATTCGGTTTAGTCGGAGCAAGGTAGCGCGTAAGCACAAAGAACTTGCAGAGATCTTAACAAAATACAAAATAATCATATTTGTAAAGCCTCTGGTCCCTCGCGGGTGGGCCCTCCCGGCCACCAATCCGCCGACCTGTCCGGACAGGTCGCTTCTGCTATTCGTGCGGGCATATCGATGGCTGCCCGCTTTGCAGCAGATATATGTCATGGACAGTCCTTTTCTGTCCTTTACTAAGGTGAAAAATGTACTGGGTTTTCCCAAGACCCAATACTTAAACAATCGTTGTTAAGTCAGACTAACATACCATAGATGCTTGGGCAAGACAGATTCCACAAAATGGAGTGATTTTTCTTGCTTTTAATTTCTGCACCTTCTGAGTTACGCCATCGCGAGGAGGGTCGTCAGACTAAGCAAAAACCCCGTTGCTGCCATATTTGTGTCTGTGCGCACTGC
>JAHDDV010000410.1 GCA_020629205.1 Chitinophagales bacterium
GCGTAAGGGATCGCAGCGGAACGAAGCGCCGGGCAGACCGACTGAGGCATGGGCTATGGAGGCTCGACGCCAGGAGAGACTACAGAGCCCATAAGCCGAAGCGGACTGCACAAGCTGAGTATTAGCGGAGAGCCCGGCCCGGAGCAAATGAAGCAGGAGCATAGCGGATGCGAAATGCGCGAAGGGATACGCCCAAAAAACCATGTTAAATCACAGTCTCTTGGGCGCATTGGGTTTACAATAATTTATCTAAACCTTATCGGACTACCTTTAAGGCTTGTTGTTTGCCCTCCGGTCCTTCTACCAAAATGATATAGGTGCCGTGAGTTGCAACATGCAATTCCTTCAATTCTATCGACTTGCTCTCCTCGGCTGAGAGATCAAAGGCTTGAAAACCGAGCTGCCTGCCTTCGATATTGTAACTTGAAACAAGATATTTACCTTTCAAAGTTGCAGTGATCGATACTTGGCCAGCTCCCGTGCTATTGAGCACTTGTGCATTCCAGTCAGTTTGTAATGTCTTGAGGCGGCCTGCTTTTCTGTCTTGCGGAACCCAATAATAACCTATCGTCGTTTGGCCATCTGCACTGGTGACCGTGACTTCGTAATGACCGCTTTCCAGATTGTTGATGTCTTCGGAGCTGGAAGCAAAACTTCCGGGGCCAGACCATTGGTAGTTGTATGGCGAATCTCCTCCAACAACCGTGATGTCGATAGCTCCATCTGCAGACTGAGTTCCGGGGCCATAGCTTCCTGCGGTTTCTCCTTGAATGGAGTAGCTGTCAATATCCAGAATTGAACCATTAGAAGATACTGATGAATTACCACCTCCGTATCCAGAATCATTGGTGAAATCCTGATCGCCAAGCATACATCCATTGGCATCTGTCACCATGATAGACCACTCTGCATCATCGGCATATAAGATGTTAATTGCTTCATCATAGCCTTGTTCCAGAGACTCTTCGATCTGCCACCTCACATAGCCGGTTCGCTCTACATCGTATTGGTAGGGCTGTGTTCCGCCAGTAATATTGATGACATGATTGTTGTAGTATACCGGCAGGATATTTCCTTGGTAGCCTTCCTCTGTATTGGCTGCGTAGCCGAGCCAGTCGAATGGGGGAGGGGCGTCGATCTCGAAGACAATTCTGCAGATGCATCCATTGGCATCCGTCATTCTGGCTTCGTATTCGCCGATCGGCAGATCCACTTGTGGGCCGTTCATAACGAACTCCTGGAGCAATGGATCGGCAAGAGATACGTAGGTGTAGGTATATGGTGCTACACCGCCCGAAGGGAAAAATTCCAGGCTGCCAAGGTCATTGCTGTCTCCTGTATCGGGACAATCGAGTCCTTCGGTTTCATAATCACAATTGAGTGCGGGAGGAGCGTTAAGTGAAGCGGCCAGAATTACTTCGCAACCGGCTTCGTCGGTGATGGTCACCTGGTAGGTTCCTGCTCCTAAATCAGTTTGTGTTAAGGAGCTGGCAGCATTGCTCCAGCTATAGTTCAAGATTCCGATGCCTCCCGAAACTTCAAGACTCAATTCTCCATCATTTGAGCCATCGCAAGAAAGACCATAGCCGTTGTAATTAGATTGCAGCATCTGCGCTTGAATCGGGTTGTAGATGACATCGAAGTTGCATTGAGTGGTGTTTCCAGCTTCGTCACTGACTTCTACAGTCACAGTAGTAGTACCGATTGGGAAGCTCGACCCACTGGCATGTGAAGTGGTGCTGACATAGGCACCGCAGTTGTCTTCGAAAGTTATTGCAGGGTAGTTTACTACAGGAGAGCAAGTGGCTATATCTTCCGGACAGAAGTTAATGCTTGGTGCTTCCCTGTCTTCTACAATCACCTCTGTCGTTTCCTCTACCTCAAATCCACAATCTCCGATCGTCCAGAAGATAGTGGTGCTGCCCACCGGAAATTGATCATTCAGTGTCAACCCATCAGATCTGGCCACAGAGAAGCTTAGATCTGCTGCACAGTTGTCACTGAATGTCGGCAAAGTTAGTTCGACCGTCCCAGCACATTGACCGGGATCTGTAGAGACAGTAATGTCTTGCGGCAGGCTATCGAAAGTAGGGGCGATGGTATCTTCCACCTGTATGAATTGCTGTACCGTCGTGCAATTTCCTTCACCGGTTCCGCAATCACAAACGAGGTATTTTCTGCGAATGATCAATGCATCGCCAGCACATCCGCTTCCACCATTGCTGATATCTTCCTGGAAACTTACGAATACATCGCTGGCACAATTGTCTAAGCCTCCAGTGACAGCTGCGATGTCGATTGCTGGAATCTCAGAAGAGCACTGTACAGTTTGGTCTGCTGGTGCAATGGCTTCCGGAGCAGTGGTGTCCTCGATGATTATGCGATGTTCCACCGACTCGCAGTTGTTTGCACAATCGCAAACCTCATAGGTTCTTGTTAGGATCATTGCCTCGCCGAAGCAGCCAGAGCCGCCATTGCTGGTTTCGCCGATGTAATTAACCGTTGGGCTTGCATTGCAATTGTCCGCCTCATCGTTTACAATCGACACGTCTGGCTCAGGGATGTCAGCAACGCATTCAAGAGGGGTATCTGCTGGAGCAGTGAATGTAGGAGCTGAGTTATCTTCGATCGTATAAGTGTAGGTCCAGTCAGCGGTATTGCCGCTACAATCTGTGTAGGTCCAAACATAATCTACCGTGCCTTCGCAGGCTGGAGTATCGCTGATCACTGGACCCGCTGGAGCGATGATGTTCTGGCAATTGTCCGAAACAACAGGAGGAGTAGGTGGTGTGATCTCATCGGCACAAGCCACGCTGCTAGCTTGATTGTCTGGGAGGGCGAATGCCTCGTATGCAATCGTATAAGTGTAGGTCCAGTCAGCGGTGTTGCCGCTACAATCTGTGTAGGTATAAGTATAGATTCTACTGCCCTCACAATTCAATATTGCAGGGCTATCTGTAGACCCTTGGGCAATGGGAGACACAGTGTTTCCACAAGCATCCAAAATATCTGCCGGTGCAGTCGGAACAATAGCTAGGTCAGCGCATGCCACAGTTGAAGCTCCGGGTGCAGGGATCTGCAATGCCGTGGTGTTTTCTAAAACGGTATAACTAAAGGTGCAAACCTGAGATTGTTCTGCCCCATTAAGTAGGCCGTCAGTATTGAGATCATCGAAGATCGTCACTGTCCTTGTAATGACTTGACCTCCCATGTTACAGATATCGACAGAAGCATTGTCCATGCTTGAAACGATAAGGTTGCCACAAGGCGAATCACCAATCAGAATGTTGTATGGAGCAGCTGCAGCAGCTGCAACGGTACCTGGGGCTTCAGGAATGTCAGCTAGTTCTGTACAGCTGAAACTGCCTAGATCAGTGTTAGCTGGACAAGCGACTTGAAACTCGCAGCAACTTTCTGCTGCCAGACAGGTGGACAGCAAATCACAGTTTCCATTTTCACCTGGATAGAAAAAGTCCACACAGTACAGGGTCCCATCTGTGGGCACGGTAATCGACTGACTAGTGCTTTGAGCAGCATCGTCCCACTGATAGGCAAGCGTGCAAGCACCGGCCGCTGAAGCAGTGAGCGTAACCATGGTATTGTCGGCATTGCAAAGCGGCTCGATTGCAATGTCTGTAATCAAAGGTAATAGTGTGACAGTAGAGCTGATCTGCTGTGGCTCCCCGCAGTCCGTAGCCGGAGCAGTCACGCAATAGTCAAGTACCAATCCGTTGCAATCTGTTACGGCCGGGCCATCATATATGAAGGTAGGTTCGATGCAATCCGTACAAGAAAGGTAGGAGAGATTTGTTGCGCTGGTGCAGCTCCAGTCTATGGGAGCCTCCAGACCAGCAACACTCAATGTGTTTACACAGTCTTGACTATCAACGAATCCATCAAGTCGCGGCTCTGGAATGGAGTTGATATTGACGGATAAGTCATTGAAGTTTCCACTTTTGCAGATGAGCAATTCGCTATTCCCGGGATTACAAAAGGGTTCACATATGCCAACTGCGGTAGATAGCGGATCGCAAAAGTCAGTGTAGGTATTGATCGCACATTGGTTAGGTCCATTGAAGCTGATGTCAAATCCTTCTGCTCCAGCATTTAGCTGGATGTTTAAGATAAGGCAATTGATGTTTCCTGCCGGATTACAGCAGGGGCCGTCATCACTTCCGATAATGACGGTAGTGGTGGCTTCAGCATTGCTTGTAAGATCTGCAATAACCGTTTCGATGCCCTGATTATCGCATTGTGCCATGGCTTCAATTGTGGTGACTGCGAATAGGGCGTGAATGATCAATAGCGCGAACATGATCATTCGAGTCTTAGAGTCGAACATAGATAATGAGTTTGAATAAGAAAATAGGGGGTGTTGAATAGAGCGTTTACGTTTTATTATTAATTTGATTGTTGGCTTTGTTAGGAG
>JAHDDV010000411.1 GCA_020629205.1 Chitinophagales bacterium
TCCATCAAAGCAATACCTCCATTCCCATTTTGCACTACAAATTCAAGATCACCATCCTGATCCGAATCAAAGTAGTTAGCATAGCGGTATTCCTGATTTTCTGAAGCTGGAATCCGACTGTATTCAAGTAAGCCCTGATTGAGATAAGTGTTGTTGCCATCGCAGAGATCTATATCCCCATCATGATCAATGTCATGGAACCGATAAGCAAAGGCTGGCAATGTCACCTCAAATTCCGCTGCAGTACTATAAACACCAGCTTCATTCAACAGAATAGCTGCAGCACTAAAGTCACTGGCAAAAAGATCCAGCTGGCCATCCTCATTGAAATCGAAAAAATCAAATTGCTGTGCAATGCCCTGAGAAAGTCCATGATTATCTTCAAAATCAAATCCGTCTTCGTTGGGAATTCGGTAGATGATAAAGTCAGCATTTTGCAAAGAATAGTGAAAGTCAAGGTCACCGTCGGCATCCGTGTCTGCAAAGCGCCAAGACCGAAGAGGAGTCCCTTCTTCATTACCAAACAGCACAAGCTGAATTGGTTCAGCGAATTCTCCTAATCCTTGATTGTAGAAAATCAGTAGGCGATCATCCCAGCTCATCGCCAAATCTAGATCACCGTCATTGTCTATATCCCCCCAAGTGCCGTGCAAAGGATTGCCCTCTCCATACGGAATTGAAAATAGGTCTGACTTAATGTATTCATCTCCATCTTTGCTATAGCGCATCATCCCACCTCCCGGCTCGGCATCGTAAGAGATGTACAACTCATCCAAACCGTCCTGATCGAGATCAACAGGATCCAATAATATTGGATTCGCAAGACTGTCCTCCCAAACAATTGCTTCGGAAAAAATACCCTGTTCATTCAGAAACAAGGACACATGGGAGTTTAGAGCACTGCCAACCAGCACATCTGGATCACCATCACTGTCAAAATCATAGTCAATGATTGATGTAGGACTCCTGATCGCCGTACGGAATAAAAAGTACTCCTTCCAATTGTCAGCCCCTTCATAGATTAGCGTAGATAGCTGCTGGTTGCTGTTATCATTGATCACCAATTGGTCACCTGCCAGGCCATCCAAATGTGGACTAACTACTATAGCTCCCTGATAAAAAATAGAAAAACCCGAACTAAGCTCGAAATTCCGATCTCCTTGATTGAGGTAGAGACTGTACTGTCCATTTGGGAAGTTGGTAAGCAGATCATTTCTGCCGTCAGCATTGGCATCAATCAAAAAACTGCCGATGGCCGTCAAAGAGGGCTCTTCGCTCAGCTCAAACTCTCCGGTACCATCGCCATAGTATAAAGCAGTGTAACCAAAATTTCTGCTTAGCAAAAAATCCCAATGGCCATCTTCGTCAAAGTCTTCAAATAGAATCAACTTCTTTTCCCCTTCCCCCAGCAATGCAGGCAGCTCATTAAAACCCTGCTCGCCCTCATTGATATTGACATGCAATTCATCGAACTGATCAAGGTAAACCAAATCCAAATCTCCATCATGGTCATAGTCCAAAAGCTGATGATAGCCGCTTACTCCAAACTGATAAAGACCAAAATCAAAACCCAGGGTATCGGCTATTGCCTCTTCCGGCTCTTCAAAACCATCTGTATTTTCAATCCAATAATAAAACGCAGCTTGCCCATCACGATAAGCCAATACATCGATATCTCCATCCGCATCAATATCCCCAAGATCGATAGCATCATGTGGACCCCAATACTCAATATCGACATTTCCGTATCCGTCATTTCGCAATCCAAACATACTGGTCAATCCAGTAGCTGATCGACCAATCAGGTCGATATCTCCATCTCCATCCATATCAGCAGGCAGCAAGTTTTCAAACACATAGCTGCTATCCCAGTAGTGCCGTTCTCCCCATTCATCATCCCCTTCGTTTTCAATCCAGGAATCCTGCAATACCAAATCCAGTAGTCCATCGCCATTCATATCGGCAGTGCTCAGACAATTCGCATCATAAGAGCTTGGCTCAAACATCTGTTGAATGACCTGAAACTGCGCCTGGAGCGACATCGTATTCAACAGGGCAAGCAAGATTATCTTTAGCATTTTCATCGCTGGCAAAAGTAAGTGATTCCTCAAAAAAGCGCTTACATTTGTGACAAATTCAAAGCACATGACTCGCGTTTACTTATTGATATGCCTATTGCTATTAATCGACTATTCACTAATAGCAAAAACCAAAATCAGTGAGATCATCAAATACGTGGTCATCAATGATGGCCCACAAAGGGCCGTCGAAGTCTACAGCAATCTCAAGCGCACTGCCGCCTCGGAGTACGATTGGGATATCGAGCATCTGGATAAACTGGTGGCCGACTTGATCGAGCAGCAGTACATTGAAGAAGCCCTAAGTGTGGCTGCCCTAAACATAGCCGCCTACCCCACTTCCGAATTGGTCTACGCCAGCATGGGCCTCGCGCAATTAGCCAAGGGCGATACCACGCTTGCCATCGAGTACTTCGACAAATCGCAGTACATCAGACACAATCATACCTCTATCACCTGGCTTCATCAATTGCTCAAAGGCTCCGAATACGAGCGCAAAGTGGTGGGTGACGCAGGTCATATCTATGCTTATAGTCCCTACGAGATGTATGACTACAACCAGATCTCCCATCCCGAAGCCGAAGGCGTGGCAGTAGACAAAGTGATCGGCTGGTACGAGAAGGCGGCACAGATTCCGCAGCTCTACAATATGACCATCAGTCGCAATGACAAGATGATTGCGGAGCACTACTTCCAATACAATCAAAACATTCGCACAGATATGCGAGAGGGTACAGAGGCCTTTGTCTCCATGCTTTTGGGCATCGCCATCAAGCAAGGAAAGGTTTCCGGCCTCAACTCTTCAATCGGAAACTACCTCGCCGAAAAAGGCTTGCATGGTGCTACGGCTTCTTTGAGCTTTAAGGATCTTGTTTCCGGCAAATCCGGTTTGTATGCCTCCGATGATCAAATCAAACAATGGCGTCGGGAGCGCTACAAGCTCAGTTACACATCCCGCTTGAGTCCGGGCACAAAGACCTTTGGGCACAATGCTCTTGCCGGTCACCTCCTGGCCGCGGCGATTCAGGAGTCCACTGGCGCCAGTCTCTTCCGCTACGCCAAGGTGCAGCTCTTTCATCCCATGATCATCTACCCCACCTACTGGACCAACGATCACCTCTATTTCAATTACGGCACCGAAGGCCTTTGCCTCTACAGTCGTGAGATGGTGGCCCTCGGTCAGCTGATCCTCAATATGGGCCAATATCCCAATGGCGGTCAGCTCGTCCCTTCCGATTGGATGGCCAAAGCGACAACAAAATTTACTGATCTGTCCAAGCCTTCCAGCGACAAGCATTATCTACGTGATCATGGTTATGGCTATGGTTTCCATATCTATCAATCCAAGGGCCACAAGGTCATCATCGCTCAAGGCAGCGGTGGCCAAAACATCGTGGCCGTGCCTTCCAAGCGTCTGCTCATCACCACCGCCGCCGATCAGTTTGACCTGGGTGGCGAGGAGGCTATTCTGGATTTGATTTTTGAAATTGTGGATGGGGTTTAGGGTTGTTGATTGTTGATTACGGAAGGTAAGGGATTGCAGTTACTCACCCTAATAGACACACCGACAAGGAAGATGCTAGCTTTAGCATTCCCTTTGGCTGGGAATAAATGCATTGCTTGCCTCTTTATAAGTGAGTGATTCATCTAGCCATTTCGTTAGACACACGCGGTGTGTCTCTACATTCTTTTGGGATAATGCCTTGCTCTTTAAGTCGACATCTTTGCACTAGATTTCGTGATATTTTTAGGAGCACATGGCCTTTCGGTCGTGGCAAGCACTGCCTGCTATCCATTACAATGATGGCACTCTCCGACGGCTTCGCTGCTGCACTGCGTCTGTCTCTCCTATCGTCGAGCCAGCCCCAGCGCAGCGACTCAGTCGCCGCATAGCACCATCATTTCCATTTCTATCAGGGCTATGAATCACCGTCTTTTGCTCGTGGTTAGTTTCTCTTTTCTTTCTTCGATTATGGGAGACCTGCTGGATCATTTCAAAAGTGGTTCTGCGACAGATCAATGCACTTGTTGCCACGCCGACCAGACGGTGAAAACTAGCCTCGATCGCCGCGGTATGAGGTGCCCGGATGCGCCAGTGACTGCCAGTGCATGCTGGCTCGACGTTAGGAGAGACGGTAGGCACTGTTGCAGGAACAAGCAGGCGGGTGCCGAATGGAGCAGAGAGCGAGACGGGTATCGCCACGAGTGTATTCTGTTGGGCTCCTGATAAGGTCATGGCAACATAGGTGCGACGAGACGTCACACCTCGCGCGACGAGACGTCACACCTCGCAGGACGAGACGTCATTTGAAACATAAGCAGCCAGACGAGACGTCTCACTGAGCGCGG
>JAHDDV010000412.1 GCA_020629205.1 Chitinophagales bacterium
GGGCTATGAAAATCGACATCGTTCTGCTCATAGACCATCCTGGATTGCAGTTGTTGTGCTGGGATGTCAGCGACCAAATCAAAATTGGTCCCATCCCTGCTTCGCTCAAGCCTGTAGGCTTCAATGTCCTCTTCAGAGGCAACTTGCCATGTCACCAAATTGTGTGTCTCACGTGCAAGGGCTTCGAAAGCCAAAAGCTCGATCGGCAAACTGACACAATCAATCTGGCTTGCAAGGGTGAATACGCAGCCCAATGCATCAATAACCTGAATTGAAAAAGGTTCTTGTGCTGGCACGGTAATCGTAACGGTCCCTTCAGCTTGAGTACCTATCTCCTCCCCATTGACCAAAACAATAAGAGGACTGCTAAATTGACCAAAGAGCACATTGTATTCGACATTTTCTCCTTCATCAATGCAAGAATGTTGATAGTCCAGAACCTCCAACATACAGGGTAACTGTAAGGGCACATTAAAGGATTGCGAGAAAGCACAGTCTCCTGCAAAGTAATCTTCGACAGCATTGTTGTTTAGCTCCACGACAATCTCCGAACCGGAAATGTCCAGGAAATTCCCGTCAATTAGCTCAACTCGATATACACCTTCCTCAGGCACATCAAAGCTGTAGCTTCCTGCCGTAACTTCAGCTACTCCAATTTGCTGATCTCCTTGAAAAATGCCAACGCTTCCATAGAACTGCGGTAGTTCGCCATCCGGTTCATTCACTATACCATCCGCATTGCTGTCCAGCCAAATATAGCCTTCAATGGTAAACTGAGTTTCCGTATCAATTGAAAGTGGCCACAGCAGCTCATTACAGTCTTGACTGCAGTTCCCGCCATCCAAAGACTGAAGGCTGAGCAATAGATGGTCCGGGCTGAAAGAAGTTTCTAAGACACTGTATAGGAATATATTCTCAGCGGTTATTGGAAAACCCTCAATAGAAAAGGCATCAAGGAAGACATCCGCTTCATCCAATATTTGATTTGCATTTTCGTCACTATAGACTGCCATATTAAATTGCTCCAGATCGAACAAGGTCGGATTGAAATTACCAAGATCGACATCCAAATCGATATTGTATTGCCCTTGTTGGCAGTAGGCGGTGCCGCTTCCTGTGAGCGTAGGTGAAAAACTCAAGGCTTCAATCAACTCGAAGCCGGAGCCAAGACTGTTCTTTACGGCTAATTCACAAATGCTGTCATCGCTCTGGCAAGTGACCTCCCGAGTTTCAGTAGTTTGTATAAAATATTCCAAAGAATTAGCTTCACAAATCAGCTCATGCAAGGCTACTTCAAAACTAATTTCAAGCAACTCACCCACACCAACATCAGTTGCTAGCTCTAAAAACAGCTCTTGGTAGTTTGCCGCTTCGGCAATTGACCAATCAGTTACAGCCATGTCTGAGTAAGTCAATGTTCCATCCAACAATGTTGCTCCTTCCGGTAGCCGAATCAGGCAAGACTGGTTTACTGTGGTCGGATCATAATCCTGAAAGATGATTTGTGCCTCGACATTTGCAGTCTGTTGGCAATAATCCAGCTCTACCTGTGCTATATTGGCAATAGTAGAACTGAGGGCCTGGGCTCCATCGATCAGCAATGGTTCCAGCAATTCCGTTATGCCAGAGCCAATGGCTGGGGCTCCACATATCCGATCCGCAAAGACGCTAGCTCTAACTTGTGAGCCGGATACGAAATCGCAATTGGTATCAAAGTTCAGGTATACTTTAGCTTGTCGTTCTGCTTCGCTTGAATTGAATGCACCACGTATTCCTCTCGTGAGTATTTCGCCCGCCCCACCAGTGGCTTCATCGACAGCAGCCAGTTCGATACTCAACAAATTATTGTTTAGGGTCGGAAGCTCAAATGCCCGAAGATCCGTACCAAGTGGGTACTCCAGCCAAGCCGTTCCTGTGAGACTGAGTCCTTGCGCAGGAAGTTCGATCTCTAGCAGTGGATTAACGATGGCAGCTTGCCTTGCACTTGCCAGGGTAAAGCTGTATGTCAACGAATCACATAGTAGTTGACCGCTCGTAGGTACATCAGTTTCGAGTTGGACTTCGGCTTGTTTGGGAAGCACAGTCACAGGGATGGCCTCCTCATCGCAAAGATCACCGATAGAAACTATTTCTTCGCTGCAGGAGTAGCCAAAGTAGATGTCCTGCTGTCCTTCCTCACAACTGAAGTATTGGAAAGGCAAGCGAAATTCCTCTGTACATTGCGCCAATTCTAATGCATCCAAAACCAAAAGCTTGCTACCATCCTCCAATACTTGCAAGTCCCCGTTTGGATCAAAATTTATGATGCTATCCTCTTCATAAAATCGGAAGTAAATCAGCAGTGCATCTAGCGAATTAAAGGTATCACAAGCCAACAGGGGTAGGTCGTATTCCGCTTCGTAACCTTCCAAAACGGGGTTAGACACAAAATCAATGACAGTCTCAAAGGCATCAAAAGAATTCGCGTTAAAGCTACTGACAGTGCTAAAATATTCTACTGTCTCATCTTCCAAAAATCCTCGGTGAAATTGTAATTGCACATCCCCTTGCGAACTCTCTGCAAGGCAATTGAAATCTGGAATTGCTTCGAATCTAAGTTTGCAGTCCGAACAACCTAAATCCATTTCCGGCAACACAGAGAAATTCGTCCATATAAACCTGTTTCCGTCTTCCGTGCTTACAATTTCACTATCATAGTCAATAATCCCCTCCAAATCTAAAGCAGAAAATTCCACCGTGGATACATATTCTGATAATTCCAGGGACAAGGTATCCAGAAAATATGCAGGTCTAAATTCCTCTGGAAAACGATCCCCGGGAGCAGGTTGTTTGGCCGACAAACGATAATAGTAAATGTACTCATCACAGGGTCCGGCATATGTTTGTCCACCGACAGTGGGTGAAAAGCTATAGCCAAATGTTAGCAATTCTGGCAAGAGAACGAATGAATCTAGATTTTCTTCGCAGGAGAATTCCAACCAGAATGGACTCAGAATGTGATCTATAACCGGATGATCGGGAATCACTCTGCACCTAATTTTGACACGATACCAATCATTTTCGTCCAGCTCGCAATCTGCCACGACTGTGGCAAGGTCAATTTGTGTCCTTGAGATTTCGTCGAACATGCTTACTTCCTCTGTAATTTCATTTGACAAAGTACAAATGAAGTTTCCGCTGAGGTCTTCAATTTGTACATCAAAGACTTTGAGAGCACCTGGTCCTTCAAAAGTTTCTGACCCCTCGGCTACTGGAAGAAAGGGCTGATTTAAATAGATTCGGGTGTCCAATAATTGACCAATTTTTACCTGCGCAGAAACCAATACGGTATCTCCAGCGACAGCGATACGATTCTGAATACCAGGTTGATCTAAGCTAACTTTCTCCGTCATGAGGTGATCGGTCCATCCGAAGCTTGCGCGATCCAGGCGTACGTCTTGTACATTGGATTGGCAAACAGTCGTAGTTGAGGGATCGAACATCTCGCAAGCGAGAAAGATTCTCAGCTCATCACCGTAAACATAATCATAGTCACAGCTTCCCTGACAGTAGTGCCGAACTTCATAGGGGATATCGAAAAACCCAGAACCAGCAGCTGCGCAATCGAAATCAACAAACACTTCTACATCATTGTATGTAGTCGTTTCTATGGCAGACACGAGGGTCCATCCGTCCTCAGTAGTGGCATCTGCAAATAATGGGTTTCCATCATCATCACCAGCTGTCCCTTCCAAGGGTATGACAACACCTTCCGGTAGCTGAAAAGCAAGGACCATAGAATCTCCGGAACACTCACGAATAGAAAAGAAATTCAAGGAAAACCGCATAGTATCCAATTCTTCTCCCAAGCTGAGTTCTTCGATGAATTGCGAATGCTCCAGGTAGGATCGTTGATAATGTACCTCCGTATTCTCTGACACATGATCGAATGACTCTCCATTACAGACAAACTCAAAAGAAAGAACAGTTCTGGGCCATCCATCGATAATCGCTCTTAGCTCCTCACTACCATAATCAATGAAAGTCTGAAAGCTCAAGACATTTGGTTCATCTGGCGAAAGCAGCAATTGATCCTCCGTGCCCGCAAAACCAGCTGCTATTTGTGCCAGTGGCACCTGTTTTCCTGGACTTCCAAAGGTTGTTGGAAGAACAGCCTCAATGCCATTCACTGATAAAGAGTCATAGTGAATACGTTCAAGATCAAAGGAATAAACTGCATCTGGGATCAAGAAGCCAGCACCATAACCCATAGTGATTCCAGTCAAGGCAATAGGAGCTCCAGAGAGCTCAGAAGGATCAGCAAAGGTAACTTCGTGTTGAAATCGTCCGCAATCGTCGATTGGGTAACTGTTCCAGCTAATTTGTAAATCGTCAATGTACTCTTGCTCGTTGATCAGGAAAATATTGCTTTCCTGAGGAATTG
>JAHDDV010000413.1 GCA_020629205.1 Chitinophagales bacterium
AGGCAAATCAAATCAACATTCCAGCAATCGCCGCCGTAAGCAGTGCTGCTACCGTTCCTCCGAGCAGGGCCCTCATTCCAAACTGGCTCAAGGTTGTCCTTTGATTGGGTGCCAGAGATCCGATCCCACCTATTTGAATACCGATGGAGCCAAAATTGGCAAATCCACAAAGCGCATAGGTGGCAATGATAATGGAGCGTTCGCTCACTGTGCCAGCATTTTTCATTTCTCCCAGGTGGGCGTATGCAATAAACTCGTTAAGTACCGTCTTCTCCCCTATTAGCTGCCCTATTGCCACGACATCCTGCATTGGGATACCGATCAGCCATGCGATGGGTGCACAGAGGTAGCCCAAAATCAGTTCCAGCTTTAGTCCCTGATACCTGCCTTCGGTGGCCTCAATGATCATTTCATTCAGTCCGGTAAAATGACCAATTCTCATAGAGAAGTGATTGAGCATTTCAATTACTGCTAGAAATACAAGCACCATTGCTGCTACATTTACCGCCAGTTTCAAACCGTCCGTTGTACCATTGGAAAGTGCTTCTAGCATATTGTTTCCGATCTTCTCTTTTGGAATCTCAATGGTACGGCTAATCGTATCTGGGTTTTCAACAGGAAACAAAATCTTTGCTGCTACGATGGCTGCCGGAGCTGACATGATAGAAGCGGTGAGCAAATGCGTACCAAACTCCATCTGTTTGACCGGATCATCTCCCCCGAGTATCTGCATGTATGCCAGAAAGACCGATCCCGCTATGGTGGCCATTCCTCCTGTCATCAGACACAGAATCTCAGAGCGTGTCATTTTGCTCAAGTAGGGCTTTACCACTAGAGGGGCCTCTGTCTGACCAAGGAATACGTTCGCTGCAGCAGCGAGACTTTCCGCTCCGGAGAGCCGCATGGTTTTGTTCATCACCCAGGCAAATACGTAGACAATACGCTGAAGGATACCCAGATAGTAGAGTAGAGAGCTAAGAGCGGAGAACACCAAAATTGCAGGAAGGACCTGGAAGGCAAAAACGAATCCTACTTTATCAGGAAATACATTGTTTCCAAATACAAACTCAGCTCCTTTGCGGGTCCAGTCAAGGATCAAAACGAAAGAGCCGGAAACCCAATTGAGAATGTCCCTAACCAGAGGAACTTTCAGTACAAGAAACGCAAAGACGATTTGCATGCTCATACCAACGCCGACCAGTCGCCAATCTATTTTTCGTCTATTGATACTAAATGCCACACATATTCCAAGGAGCAAAATCAGCCCCATTACTGCCCGTAAGATGTCCATCTACCCTATTATTTTTCATACAGCATCTAGCTGCATTCCAAAATAGACAATTTTGGCAATAAATGACTGGCAGGAAAGCCTAATCGCATCAGGCTGTTGTCCAATTGTCATATTGGTGAAGACGGGAATAATGTGTCTGGAAATGCAGGGAAGCTATGGGATAGGGTTGCAAAGAACAGCCTACAGACAGAAGTGAGAGCAATTGGGTAGCAAGTTTGTAGACGAGCTTATCGATTGGCGATCTCGTCGCGTATCTTGGCGGCTTTTTCGTAGTCTTCCTTCTCAATGGCTTCTTGCAGTAGATTCTCGAGGTCCTCTTTGCTGGCTGTTGCATAAGAGTCTCCTTTAGCGATTCCTCGCCCACCCTGAGATGGAACTTCTTCCCCGCTAGCCTGCTCTGCAGGACTTGCGCCTTCCAGCACGATACCGGCTGTATCCATAATGGATTCGTAGGTAAAGATCGGACAGTTGAAACGAACAGCCAGCGCAATGGCATCAGAGGTACGGGAATCGATCTCTACGATATCTCCGTCCTTGACACAAATCAGTCTGGAGTAAAATATTCCTTCGGACAATTCGCTGATCACTACCTCCTGAAGTTCGATTCCAAACTCGTTGCAGAAATTCTTCATCAGGTCGTGTGTCAGTGGGCGTCCAGCTGGCACATTTTCTACGGCTACGGCTATAGCCTGGGCCTCAAACCCACCGATCATAATAGGCAAACGTCGATTTGCGCCAACTTCTCCAAGCACAATCGCATAGGAAGTTGCCTGCATCTTACTTTGCGTAAGTCCTACTATTTCCAGCTTGATCTTATTCATATGGGTAGCTTAAGGAGCAGCAATAAAACAAGTTATCTCTTTCTGCTTTTTCGTACAAATAAGTGTACATGAATAACGCAGAATGTTCGAAAACATTCTGCGTTAGTCTATAGACCAAATTCTTGGCCAACTTAGTTTTGTCCTGCCTTAAATGTCTTCATCGACTCAATTAGTCGTGGTACAACATCAAAAGCATCGCCAACAATTCCGTAATCAGCTGCTTTAAAGAAAGGTGCTTCAGGATCTTTGTTAATCACAACGATTGTTTTACTGGAATTCACACCCGCAAGGTGCTGAATGGCCCCGGAAATACCGATGGCAATGTACAGGTTAGGACGAATCGCTACACCTGTCTGTCCGACGTGTTCGTGGTGTGGTCTCCATCCTACATCAGCTACCGGACGAGAGCAAGCTGTAGCCGCTCCGATCAATCCGGCCAATTCTTCTACCATGCCCCAGTTTTCAGGACCTTTCAATCCTCTACCAGCCGAGACGACCAATTCCGCTTCCGGAAGTGGTACTGAGCCTTCCACAGTCTTCACTTCTTTTACCGTGATACGTGCAGCAGGAAGATTTACCGATATCGTCTCAACAGCCACTTCAGCACCTGTTTCTTCAGGTGGGAAAGTATTTGGCATCACAGACAATACTTTGTTGCTTGCCTGCAGATCGTACTCCGCCACAGCCTTACCGGAAAATACATTCTTCTTGACCATGAATCCTCCATCAGTAGAAGGTACACTGGTAACACCAGAAACGCAGCTTGCACTAAGCTTCACGGCCACTCTACCTGCCAAAGATTTTCCGTAACTATTGTGCGACAGCACAACGACATTGGCTCCGCTTTGTTCGGCAGCCTGAGCAATGGCTGCTGCAAAACACTGGCTATCAAAAGAAGACAGGCCATCCGCAGCATTCAAAACTTTAGCAGCGCCGTACTTACCTAGTACACCTGCATTTTCAGCTGGTCCACAGGTCAAAGCCACCAGGTCAGTCCCTAGTGCATCTGCTACTTTCTTACCATAAGTTACTGCCTCAAAAGCAGACTTTTTCAATTTGCCTCCCGGGCTCTCTGCAAATACTAATACTGACATGGGCCTATATTACTTTAGCTTCGTTATGTAATAGTTGTACCAGCTCGTCCATATTTTCAGGATCCACCATACGTACATCCGACTTAGCCGGAGGTAGTGCATAGGAGCTGATCTTTGTAGAAGTAGTTACCCCGACTGGCTCGATCACCTGCAATGGCTTTTTCTTCGCCATCATGATACCTCGCATGTTTGGGATACGTTGTTCAGCCATTCCTTTTGCTGCGCTCACCACAAATGGTGTTTGTACCGCTACTACTTCTTTACCACCTTCGATATCTCGAGCGATAGTTGCTTCATTGCCAGCCATTTCCAGGCTGCTTGCATAGGATACAAAAGGCATATCCAATAGCTCGGCGATCATAGAAGGTACTTCTGAGCCATTGTAATCGATGGTCTCTTTACCAGCGAGAATTACATCAAAAGCATTGTCTTTGGCATATGCCGCAATTTGTGAGGCAACAAAGAAAGAATCGCTATCATCAGCATTGATTCTCACCGCATCATCGGCACCGATGGCCAGTGCCTTTCTTATTATGGCATCATTAGATGCCGGGCCAACATTCACCACTGTGACAGATCCACCGCCACTTTCCTTCAACTCCATTGCACGCACCAATGCGTACCATTCGTCGTATGGATTCATGATGTATTGCACCTTGTCAGTATCAAACCTTGTATTCCCCTCCACAAAACCGATCTTTGTAGTGGTATCAGGCGTCTTACTGATGCAAACCAGAAACTTCATATTTTTACGTTAGAATTTGTTATTCAGGCAAAATCGAGTGCAAAAATACAAAATTAAACGCTCAGAATCAAACATGAACACCGACCGTCTCCAACAGCTTCAGACATTTCAGAAAGATTGTCCGGAAGATCCATTCTTCCCCTATGCCATTGCTTTAGAGTATGTTAAATATTCGAAAGACGATGAAGCGAAGCAACAATTTGAGCAGTTACTGAGCGATTTCCCTGCCTATGTGCCGACCTATTATCATTTTGGTCAGCTCCTCGAACGTGTGGGTGATGAGGACCGGGCACGTAGTATCTATGAAAAGGGTATGCAGGTGGCTAAGGAAGCGGGGGATATGCATACTTTGGGGGAGATTCGGGGGGCTTTTGAGATGCTTGACCTGTAGTGGTGTATGGTTGATGGTTGATGGT
>JAHDDV010000414.1 GCA_020629205.1 Chitinophagales bacterium
ACTTATTGATTCTCTATCCCTTAAAGAGCCAGATGCAACAATCGCAAGGATTACCTTGCTTTTGGTGGCATCTGGCTCTTTCTGTTTATTGCTTTACGATTTCCTTTTGATACACTTGACGATTATCTTTCAGGATCACAAGCTGATAAAGTCCCTCGCTGAGGGCGGATAGGTCCACTACCTTTAGTAATTCTTGATCGATCAATTTTCTACCTTCCATACTATAGATCTGCAGACTAGCCTTGCTGCCAAAATCCGAATCATATTCCAGATGAAGAAGGTCCGAAACTGGATTCGGGAACACAGAGATCTGAAAATGATCCAGCACTGTTTCGCCCACAGGAAAGACGTCTACTACGTTTGAATAGACAATCCCACAGATATCATTATTGGTCATGGCCAGATTGTAGCTACCTGGTTCCAAAGGATCATACTGGGCAGAAATAGCATCCGGGATAGTATCTCCATCAAGAAACCACTGAAAGTCATCGGCATCATCATTCGTAAACAAGGTTTCCCCCTCCCAAAGACTGATCTCGGGAATATCAAGTCCTGGACTGACTGTCACAGTAGTCGTTGCCGTGATGCATGCACAGTCTCCGTTGCAGGCGGTAACTGTGTATTCTGTACTTGATTCAGGATTGACCATCGGATTTGGACAATCGGTACAACTAAGATTAGGCCCCGACCAGCTTATTGTATTGGCTTCAGTGCTGGCATTCAGACTAACCGACTCTCCCTCACAGACTTCATAGTCCGGCTCAATTTCCAAAGCAACCGGAGCCAATTCAGAAATGTCAATGGTCCACATACTACGAGCATAAGTAGCAGCAAGGATCTTGGAATTCCGGCAATCAAATTCGACATCCGTAACGTTTACAATAGGCATGGTCTCTCCGACGTAATCCCATTGCTGGCCCATATCCTGAGTGATAAACACCCCTCCATCAGTGGCGACAACCAGCATGTTTTCCATCGATGGATGCTGCTCAATATCATTGACACCTACAGAAGGAAGATTCCCAGTTATATCCATCCAGGTATTACCCATATCGTTACTCATATGTATCAGTGGATCGTATTCATCAAAGCGATACCCGGAGTGCGTGACAAATAACGTCTGCGGATCATGTTCCGAGATTTCGACATCCTTCACATATCGATCCGGTAAGCCTTCAGTGATCGACTCCCAGGTCTCCCCATAGTCGAGTGTTCTATGCACATTCCCATCCGCTGTACCACAGATCAATACCGAGGCATCAAAGCTGGACTCGGCAATGTCTGAAAGCACATGTGCTCGTTCATAGATTTTTACAGGATCTGTCAAATCTTCGGAAATGGGTACCCAGGTTGATATCTCGTCCTCAAAGCGCCACATGCGGTACGAGCCCTTGTACAAGATATTTGGATTATGCTGACTCATTGCAATCGGGGTATTCCAATTGGTTACATCATCTGTGTCGAATCCTGCGTCAAACCAGCTAAAGTTGATCCCTCCGTTTTGAGTGACATTGATATTACCCCATTGGGTTTCTACGTAGAAAATGTCCGGGTTCTCTGGATGAAAGAGAATGTCAAAGCCATCACCACCGTAGATGCGTGGCCATTCATTGGGGCTGTCAGCATTGCCTTTGGTAGTCCCGTTGTCCTGGGCACCTCCCCAATAGGTTCCATCATGAGGATTCACTTTGCAATGATAAAACTGCGTATTTTGAATGTTCTCATAATCATCCCAGCTGAGCCCGCCGTCGCTAGTTTTGTAGAGTCCGCCATCAGTCGCTAAGATCATGGTTTCTTCATCGATAAACACCAGATCATGCTTATCGGCGTGCACCTGGTATTCATTCCACTCCGGCGCTGCCATTGTCCAGGATTCACCGAGATTGTTCGTCTTCCAGAGGTCGACTGCCAGCACAAATATCTCCGAAGGATCATAGGGGTTGATTCTGATCTTAGCAAAGTACCAGTCAAAGTTTCGGAACTCACGGATGGCTGGTATGCTGTCCCAGGAGGCTCCGGCATCTTCGGTGATGTATATTCCCTTGGTATTGTTGTCATCCCCCACAATCTGCGTAATGATGCGGTCGTAATTAGTCCCATCCATATACAAACCAATGCGCCCCAAATCCCCTTCAGGCAGACCATTGTGAATCATTTCCCAATTATCTCCCCCATCTACCGTTTTGAAGATTCGGGAATATTGTCCGGAACTGATATTAGTAAAGAGCGTCCGCACACGTTGCCAGGAAGACACATAGGCAATCTCTGGGTTTTCCGGATGTATAACAAGATCATTGATAGTCGTGCTGTCGCTTACCAGAAGAACCTGCTCCCAGGTGGCTCCTGCATCTTCTGACTTATAGACCCCTCTATCTTCGTTTACCGTCTGTGGTCGGCCAGTTGTGGTAGCATAGATGATATTGGTGTCCATCGGATGCACTTCGATTCTGGACACAATCCCGTGTTGTTCCAATCCAAGCTGTTGCCAGGTTTGTCCTCGATCTGTGGACCGATAAATACCATCACCGATATAGTGATTGCTGCTGATGCTGGCATCTCCGGTTCCCACAAAGATCGAATTTGGATTTTGAGGATTGATCTCGATATCCGCTGCAGAAAGAAACAATTGATCGTCAAAAAGGGGCTCCCAGGTTTGCCCATCATCTTCGGTTCTAAAAACACCGCCCCTGGCTGAAGCGACATAGACTACATCAGGGTTGTCTTCTTCGACAGCGATGCTATTGATTCTACCGCCAATGTTTCCCGGGCCTTGCGGCTCCCAATCTGATTCCAAGCCGTCAACGCGATTTCCAGAATTTCTGAGTTCCTGGACTTCCTTTAATGCAGCATGATAGGCTTTCAAGTCTACAGTCGGTTCCGGGTAACTACGCACCAGATCCCAATAATTTGAAGGCATGAGTTTCTTTTCATACATGGCCATAGCCTTCGATGTTTCTTCCTGAGGCTGTTGGCAAGCGAGTATCATTGCCATCAAACCGGCAAGCAAAATCAAAATAGTCTGTTTCATTGCATTGACATTTAGGGTATTTGGGTAGAGCCGCAAAATACGCAATACCCACCACTAAGCATCCGCATTTTCGCCATATAGGGTCTCAGGAAGGGACCTCGTCCGGAATTTGACATGAATTTGATACAATTCTCCATTTAACGGAGGGCGCCCATGAGGCCAGCAGCTACAGCGATTAACAGATAAAAGCTGAAAATGATGATGGTGAAAATTCCCATGAACTTGAACAAGGACTTGAGGTTTTCAAAACCTTCTGTAACCTTGCCCGTATTGCCCGCTGGAATTCCGTCCAACATGTTGCTGGCAAACTTGTACAGTTTTAAAGTCGGGTATAGGTATATCAGCGAAAACAACATGTACACCAAGCCTATACCAATGCCTGGTGCTGCACCCGTACGAATCCCTGAATTTCCCATAATGGTGCCAAAGGCAACAGAAATGATGACCGAGAACAGTATCATGATCCCGATGACCACAAAGCCGAGGATGGCCAGGAATCGAGCCCATTTTGCGGTCTCTGTTAAATATCTTTTGGACAAGTCATTCAACTCGCCTCCTTGATTGCTTGCGAGGCTGCTGTCTAGAATCTGTTCATTACTCATACTATAAGTTTTTGTTTCGTGACAAGATACAAAACATTAATCTGATCCATAAAGCATATGAAACCTGCTCGCTTTGCTTAGGTGGAGACTTTTCTACCAATTTCGTACTTTTGCAAATCAAAAAAAACAAATAGCAATAGCATGAAGATAGTAGCCATGGGTGCAAGCAGTAGCAAAGCATCAATCAATAGACACTTAGCCGACTTTGCAGCCAATCAGATCACCGGAGCAAAAGTCAATCTTTTGGATCTCAATGACTTCGAAATGCCTATCTTTTCTGTGGATCGCGAAGCAGACACGGGCATCCCTCAGCTGGCGCAGGATTTTCGTAATGCCCTTGCCGAGTCCGATGGTATTATCATTTCTTTCGCTGAGCACAATGGTGCCTATTCTGCAGCCTTCAAAAATATCATGGATTGGATTTCCCGCATTGATTCAGACGTATGGTGTAGCAAACCTATGTTCCTAATGGCCACTTCGCCCGGCCCACGTGGAGGCGCCACTGTCCTGGATATAGCACTCAATAAGTTCAAATGGATGAACAAGAGCCCGCTCATCGGTTTCAGCCTCCCTTCTTTCAATGACAATCTCAAGGACAATCAAATTAAGGATGCTGTACTGAAGAAGCAGTTTGAAGAGCAATTGCAAGCTTTTGTAGCTGCCGTTAAGGAGGCTTAGGATCATTTGTTTTTTTTGGAGCGCGGCTGAGTGGCTCGTCGCAGCCGTTTACCCGT
>JAHDDV010000415.1 GCA_020629205.1 Chitinophagales bacterium
CTGAGCTGAATGAGTGCGGTAGCGCGAGTGAAGCGAAGGGAGGGGCACGCTATAAAACATCGCTAATAAAGTAAACCTTGTAATCCAGAAATGAACCGCTTATTGTGATAGAACATTAGCTGCCGAATAGCAATAGTGCCGTGGGACCTAATACTTTATCAACTTTCCCTGCTTGACTACTTCTGCATCAATATTGAGTAGATATAAGTAGGGACCAATGGGCAAATGGGATACATCCACCTGCTGCTGTTCTGCGAAAAGCGGTAATGCAAATCTGGCTTGCTCTCGTCCTTGCTGATCAAAGATTTGGATGCTTGCTGATGTGCTTTTTGTGGGTAAGCGATATGACAGATTAAGCATGCCTCTGGAAGGGATTGGATGAATGGAGAAATTGATTTCGAAGTTTGAAATTTCATCGATTCCTGAAGAGAGCTCGTAGACTACACTGTCGCAGAGCTCCTCCCAGTCTTCGCAATTGTTGCCCAGCGTATCGAATTTGGCTACCCAGGTGAATCCGTATGTTGTGCCTGATCCAGTGGTGGTGCTAATGTAAGGCAATCCACCAACATGAATGAGACCGCCGTCTGAGCTTCGTTTCAGATCTGAACCGCCAATGGAGGGAAGTTCCGCAAATGTGATCTCCTTAAGCCACATGATTTGCAAGTCGGCATCCAATCTTAGAATGGCCGGATTATTGAATTCCTCAATGTCGATGATGCCCATATAGCCATCTGCAAGCTCCACCAAAGGGGAACGCAAGCCAATGATCTTCTCGTCATTGTAAAACTTTTCATTTAGTTCATGACCCGCGAAATTCAGCTCCCAAATACGCAGGAAACCATAAGTGCCGCATGCACTGCTCATGAGCAAGCGATTTTCCCTGTTTAATAGAAGTTGGGGCTGGCTATCATCGCAGGTGCTGGAAAGTACTTCATGCCAGAAAAGCTGACCATGTATATCGATCTTCAGCAGGATACAATCCTGGTCTTCAGTACATGCAGAACCTCCGATGATTCCCCCTATCAAAAAGCTGTCATCTTCGAGCGAGATACTGGTGCTTGCATAGGTATTGCAGTCCGGACCGGGGTTAACTAATCCTAAATCTTCATAATGGTATTTATTGTGCCATAGTTCCTGTCCTTCCGAGTCATACTTCACGGCAAGTAATTCAAATGCTCCTTGTTGATTTTGGTTGAATCCCGACATCAGGATTGAATTATCCTCAGATGTACAAAGTGACATGACCCGAGGACTGTTCTCAGCTGCAAATTCCTGATGCCAAATGAGCGCCCCATTCAAATCTACTTTCATGATAAAAGTGTCGTAATCGCTTATGTCAAATTTGCTGTATGCAATCAAGATTGTCTCATCAGCCGAATAGGCCATAGTTTCCCTCTGCATATAGGCTACGCTATGTTCTACGGGCAAAGAGACCAGGTTTTTGATCCAGAGCAAGTCTCCCATTGAGTTCAACTTCATCAGTAGAATGTCTGTTCCGATTTCCGGTTTGTATAGTTTGGCACAGAGGAAAATACTTCCATCCTCTATCGTCACAAGGGAGCTGGTATTGAGTGCATTTGGGGCATCGTAAAATGCCTTATTGAAGTATGTGAAAAGGCTGTCTTGAGCAGCAAGTGCTGTTTGGACAATTAGCAGGAATAAAATCAGAAAAAAGCTTTTCATGTGCTGTGGTGTCAGGGATAATAAAGGGGCCTCTGGGGCTATCATTCCAGCAAGACAAATTTCTTACAATAGCTGTCGTGCTTCGTCTCTATGACACAATGATAAACTCCAGCCGGCAAATGTGCCAGATCAAGCTTGATGTTTGAGTGACCATGTATTGCTTTCTGAAATTCCAACTGAGCCTGCATATTGAAGATTTGAATCTGGCTGATGGGATCTTGATTGGGCAAAGTGAGGTTTATCAGGGATGAGACGGGATTGGGATAGAGCACAAATTCGCTTTGATCAGGCTTCCGAACCTTCAGTCCCTCGTCCAGACCGTAGAGCAATAGCCTCTGATCCTGAGTAATCCCTACAAAACCAATTTCCTGCTCCTCATCGCCAAGCACTATCGCCTGCATTTCTCCTATGGATTCGTCGAGATTAAGGCTCAGGTACTCATAGGCGGTAGCATTAGTATTCGACAGGAGTAAAGCATCAGACAATAGAATATCCATGTGAGCATCCTGATTACAATCACTGACAAATTTCAGATCTGTCGGTGCACTGTTAAATACATCTAGCTCACAAAGCATCTCTATTCCATCATTGGTGTGACGGAAGACTTTAAGCTGTGCGTCCAGTAGCACAGCGCTGTACCAATAGGGGAATAAGCCATGAGCCATTGCGACATCAAAGGCTCTGACATTTGCTTCCTGCTGTCCCAAGTGGACAATCTGCTGTATCTCGGGCTGGTCGAAAGTGTCGTTATTTGGTACGAGATCCAGACTAAGCTCTCCAAAGTTTCGACTAAGCATGAGGTAGTCAACTTCCCCGTTATAGTCCCAATCTGCGAACGCCCGGTCGAGTGCGGCCACTTGCCCATTGGGTGTGGTAAAATCAATGGTGAAATTAGCAGCCTCAAATTCATCCTCTCCCTGACTCATCAGACACAGAAAATTTATCTGCTCCTCCTTTGTCAGGCAGGGGTCCGGGCGAGCATCACCGTTTATGTCTACCATCTGCAAATGATCATAGTTGGCAACTTCCTGTATCATTAATTGGTCTTGGAATAATCCCTCTTCTGTAAAACCAGCGAGCCAGATTTCATTGTGGGCAGTAAGATAGAAGATTTGCACAGCCAGACTGTCGCTCGCTCTTCTAAAGTCAAAGGACTTTAGTTCATCTTCGGTTTCAAAGAGCAGCTCGGGGGCCGAAAAATCACCTCCGGCCTCTTGCCAAAAAACGACCATGCTTTGCTTTAGAAGATCTGCCAAGAGCAAATCCACGCGATCATCATTATTCAAATCGACTGGCAATATCCGGGTGTTTTGATCCATATCCGCTAGCATGTCATAAAAGTAGATTTGCCAAGACTGCTGATTGTCTTCAAACGTCTGCGTCAGTATGGTTTGTGCCTCTCTTTGGCTAAGCATTAGATTTGACCATGAATCCTGATCGTGGTCCAAGACCGCAAGATGACAGCAAAAAGAGTTGAGGTAGACATCTGGATCGAGTGGAATAGGATCTTCATAGGATAAGCTAGCTGTACTCAATCTCCAGCTGCCCGTATTGCCGGATAGCAGCAAAAGATCATCAATACCGTCTCTGTTGACATCAGCGCTGCGAATCTGTTGTGCTCCTTGATCGAAGCTGTAAGCCTCTTGCAAGCTATTAGCTGTGCTATCGCATTGATACAGTCTGGTACCGTAGGTGTCAGCTATGATCAAATCCATCATCCCACCGTCACCCGAATCAAAAGCGTAGAGTTGGTTAGAATAGATGTTTGAGCCAAGGCTGATCTGCCAGGCCTTCTTGAAAAAAAGAGACTCGTCTTCCAGTTTAAACAACTTCAGAGAATCCTGATAGGCCAGACAAAGTTCCGGATCTCCGTCAAGATCTATATCCGCAAGAAGAGCAGAAGTCAAAACCTCGGAAAATGAGCTTTCGCCGCCCAATGATTCTTCCATCCAAATTCCAGAGCCCCCCTCGTTTCGCCAAAACACAATGTCAACTCCCGCACTGGTGCTAATTGGGCTTTGCAGGATAAAATCAAGGTCGGAATCAGCATCGACATCGATCAGGCCCAAAATGCGAGCATTGTTGATTGTCCCAATCAGTGAGATCGAAAAGGATCCGGAGCCTTCATTGGTAAATAGGAAAACAGAGTCTATAAGACGACAAAGAAAATCATCCACCCCATCATTATTTACATCTGCCACATAAACTTCGGTGGGTTCATAGGAGGTATCCCAAAAAATAGTCTCAACCACGGCTCCATTCTCGCACAGCCTTACAGACCTGCTGTGCAAATGATCCAGATCACCATCACCATCAAAGTCTCCTGTAGCGAGCAAAGCACCAGGGTAAGATTCGCTTTGATGTAAAAGCTGCTTCACATAGGTCTGCGCTGAGAGCTCAGCCCCTAAACATACAAAGACTGCATATAGAAGTAGCCAATACTGAGTCTTCATTTCCCATATTTATATTAACGAGCAAATACAATCACCAATATAATAAAATTACAATTGCGGTTTTGGGTCACGGATTTTTTTCACGGATTGCGCGGATTGGGGTCGCGGATTCTTTTCACGGATTTTTTTCACGGATTACGCGGATTGGGGTCGCGGATTCTTTTCACGGATTTTTTTCACGGATTGCGCGGAT
>JAHDDV010000034.1:0-10154 GCA_020629205.1 Chitinophagales bacterium
TAGTGCAGCATCATTTCCTCTTCCATCAGGGCTATTGGGCACCGTCTTTCGGGCGTGTTAAAAAAAAATATGGCCCATTTTCTGGAATTTTCATTTGAGAATACTCTATAGAGCAAAGACTCGAAGTGAAAGCCTGTCATTGTGCTATACTCGTAGATACATAGAAGCCCTGAAAGGTGTCGCAAACTGTCTATGCATGGTGCTGGCAGTCCGCCAGTACAAAATGATTTTCGAATGATCTACAAATTGTCAATTCTGGCCCTTTACTGTTAGAATCATGTCATTCAATACTTTATGCGTAAACAGGGACTAATGGCTATTTTACATCTATTCAGAATGTGTGATGTTTATTTTGACTTGTCAAATATGATCCGTAGTTTAGGTTGTTAGGATCGATCTTAGATGTCTATTATTCAATGTTATCAAAATTAATTTCGTACTATGAAAATTACTTCCATGGCCTTGCTACTAATGCTGCTGATGCCGCTCGGGGCCCTTTCACAAGGCAATGCTACAGAGCTGGCCAATCACATTCGCTCTGGCGATCTTGAACGATTAGAGCAAAGCTATTCCGTCGAATCAATGGCAGGAATTGACCAACAGTCGGGACTCAACCCGATTTGCCTGGCAGCCGACCTTGGTGCATTGGATGCTTTGTCCTTTCTGCTTACAAAAGAGAGAAATTATGAAGGCAAGCCTTTCCTGCCGCCCCATTCTCCTAGCCCAATGATCTTGGCTATTCGAAAGGGGCACACGGAGGTCATTCAGATGCTTTTCGATCAAGGCAACCGCATGCCAAGCGGGGGCTGGAAGGGCAAGTCATACTTATTCCATGCAATCACCGAAAACAGTCCTCAGGCCAGCTTGGATATTCTGATAAAGAATGGCGCCGACATGGCCAAAGCCAAAATGGAAATGAAGTGGATTACAGAAAATGAGGAAGTCAATGTGCTCGCTCAAAACATGACAGAAGACATAGATGAGCAAGTTGGACTAAATGATGCCATCCAGGAGATTGATGTATATAATATCAATGTAAAAGCAGCTCAGATGCTGACCGAAGTTCGCATCAAGTTTAAAGATCGGCCTACCTCAGAAATTACTCGCGAAGAGAATGAGGTCTATGATTATAGAAGGCTCAAATTGGCTAAGGTGCTGAGCCAGGAGCAGTACGCTCGCTTAAAGTAAGGGAATACTCTTGGTTCGAAAGCTAGGTTTTTGAGCCACAAGGGGCAATTGAGCCCAATCGGCGCCGATTCACCTATCAGGCGCTAGCAACCTACTGTTCGATTATCAACTATCAAAAAAATCTATGAAAATCTTTATAAAATTACTTTTTGCACTTGCAGTGCTCTGTTCTGCTGACAGGGTGTTTGCCGCAGGATTTCCCGTGGAGGCGGGAGATGATCCCTGCTCTGCGCCAACACTGAGACTCAATCAGTGTTCGGACGGTGTGTTCAGCAGCTATACCCAATCTACATTGGCTGGACCAACTACCGGTTGTACCAACGGCTCAGGAGATGGTGGGTGGAACACCGCCAATGTCTGTGAAGACGCCTGGTTTACTATGACTGTTCCTGCAGATGGTATTCTCGATCTCACAGTCGACCGAATAGGGGCTACAGGTTCAGACGATATGACCCTTGCCGTTTACACCACCACTGGTGGATGTGCGGATGCAGACCTAAGCATATACGCTTGCGATGGCGATGGAGGTGCAGGTACCCTGCCCATTCTCAATATTAGTGATGCTGGACTGGCCAACCAAGTTATCTATGTTCGAATTTGGGATTGGAATTGTGATACCCAATCAACAAATTTTGAAATATGCACCTCAGGATCCGCAGCCTCTGATCCAGTCATACTCAATGCGAATCTGGGTACAATCAACTTGGATTGTAACACCGTATTACCATTCTACGACAGTGGTGGGCCAGGGTTTGGCCTGGGAGGAACAGACTATGACTTTGATGAAAACTATACCGTGACCTTTTGCGCTCCTGCAGGACAAAATGCGCGGATAACTTTCTTAAACATCGTCAGCAGCACCGCGGCTAGCGGTACTGTTTTTACAGCTGACGGTACGGGTTCTCATGCACTCGATGTTGATGCTGGGGGTAATAGCTCCGGCTTCGATGGAGACCTTGCAGACTACCTTACTTTTTATGATGGAGGCACAGCCGGTGATCCGATTATTGGCGTATATACAGGAGAAACAAACAGTTATCCTTCACCAGGTGTGGTGGTTTCCAGTGGTACTTGCCTGACCGTTAATTTTACCTCTTCTAATATCATAAATGAAGAAGGGTGGCAAGCTATGGTTGATTGTACCCCCGACCCCGTAAAAGAGACCGATGTCACGATTGATTGTCTCGCAGGAGATACATTCTCCGACGACAACTACAATGCGAACGCTTCGACGACAGTCGAGCCCAATGATCAATATGTAATCACCTATTGTCCGGGAGACTCAGATTTATGCGCCTTTGCAGGTGCTCTATCAGGAACAAATACCCTCAACCTGAATTACAACATGGACTACCTCTATGTATACAATGGCACAGACGATACGAGCTCTCCAATTGCCATTTTTACTGGCACAACCACAGGAAATAGCACCGATATTACAGGTATTACAGCATTTGAAGACTACACGCCTGCCAATACAGGTGGTTGCCTGACCTTCAAGCTTGTCACTGCTGATCCATGCAACTATCCAGCTTGGGACGACTTAGTAGCAGGTTTTGACATTCCAATTGAATGTGTGAATTGCGATCTCGGAAACGGTGGTGGCACAGATTGCGCAACAGCCACTGAGATAAATGCCAATGGATTCTGGGCTGGTACGAGCGTCAATGATACAGGAGATGGATACGATCCGGTTTACAATCCTGATGGTGGAGATCCGGATGAAGACAATGGTAATTACACCTCTGGATGTAGTCCTTCTGAAATAACACGTTTGGAAAATACTATTTGGTACCATTTTGCGACACCCGACATCTGTGAAGAAAAGAACCCATTCATACAGCTCAACTACGTGTCCTGTCAAAATGAAAATACAACAAACAACGGCGTACAATTTGTGATATGGGAAGGAACACCAGGCGCTGCCGGAGCTGAGGGCTGTGCAGCAACAGGAGACCTATGGGACAACAATGCAACAGGAGGAACACAAACCGCTGGAAGCAATAGTTTCGATATGTTTGGTTGCGAAGATAAACTCATTGCAGGACAAGCCATAAATGTCACAGGTCTTCAATCCAATACTGACTATTACATCATGATTGATGGCTTTACTGGCCAGCACTGTTTCTTTGATATTTATGTAGATGTCTTCCCGGCAGAGATAACAGCTGTAGCCGCAAGTCCCGATCCTGTTGACTTCTGCTCCGGTTCAGCCGATACCGCGACGATCACCGTTGAAGCACAGGCAGATGTAGAGTTCGTGGTGGATCCAACGCCGCACGCTGATGTAGCTGCTGCGACAGCAGCTGTGGATCCTGCCCTTGCTTATACGAATTTATCAGGAACTGGGACTGTGGTTTCTCCGAGAACAGGAACAAACATTGGTGATCCAACTATTGCGACAGTGAGAGTGGCGGGAACTAGCTTTCCAGCAAATACCACTTGTGCACCTCGCACATATAATGTTTATGCAATGGCAGCAGATGCCCCACTACCTTATGGAAACGGTACAGACCTGACCGCAGATGACTGCTTTCCTTTTCAAGTGTTTCCAGTCACCATATACCCAATTCCGGAAATCGCTGTTGCCGGAGAATGTGAATTGACATTTAGTGCCAATTGCCAGGGAAATGGAACGCTACAGGATCTTGAGCTAATCGTAGATGGAGTTACGATCGCTGAGGGTGCAGAAGGCACAGCAATAGATTTCAGCGCGACCAATGTTGATGGAGATATGATAGCCTATGAGGCCTATTATGATGGATTGCCTGCTAGTATCTTGTCTTCGGCATGTCGCACTACAGGGGATCAGACATTGGTTTCTTGTGCTCGTGCTGCTGCCTGCAACTGTCCGACTTGTCCTGAGCCTCCAGCTATAACAGCGGTATCTATTGCTCCTGTAGAGTGCTTCCCACAATACGCAGATCAAGCAGCGATGGATGCGGCCGCCGACGGAACCGCAGCTAACCCATTCGCTACCTGGAATGCAGCTCTTGCCTATGCACAAGCCAATAATATTAATCTTATCCAGTTCGCACCAGGAACTTATCAAACAGATAACTCAGTCTTCAATGCCTTTGGTTTGACAGGGGGATGGCCAGTAGATCTGGACGGTATGTACGTTGATGGACAAGGTGCTACAATTGTCGGAAATGGGACCTCTGTAGGATTTGCTGATGTGAATGGGGATAACGTTACCTTCGCTAACCTAAATTTGACGGACTTTGCGCAGGCGCTTGAGATTCAGGATGTTGCTGCGTTTAATTATTGTAATGGTATAGTAGACGGATCAGACAACAATGGACTCCCAGGAGTATACATCAATTCTGATGCTGCGAATACGGATGCAACATTTATCGGTGTTGATTTCAACAACCACAATGTGCCGAACTTCACTTCGGCAATGGATATTTTTGCCAGCTCAACAACTCCTGCCATTAACACCACAGTTACCTTCTGTGATTCAGAGTGGAATTGCAACGAAAGAGATGGCTTCGGAGGTGCCTTGTTTATCGGTCATGCAGGATCACGTGCACCGGCAGATGCAGGGCCAATTGTTTGTATGCAGGACGGAGGCTTCTACAACAATATTGGACTAGGCGCCTCCAGTGACGGTGGAGCAATCAATGTCCAGGACAATGCAATTCTGGACATCGATGGAACAGAGTTCGTCTGCAATATCTTCAATGAAGCAAGTAACTCTTCTGTCGGTGACTCCGGTGGTGGAGCTATTAGAGTTCAGGGTGGTGCAGATGTTTCCATTAATAATGCAAACTTCTCAGGAAATATCGCCAATGTACAGTATGGAGGGGCGATCATGTTCACTGTAGCTAATGGAGCTGATCCTGCTCTTGAGATCAACAATACAGTATTCTACAATAATACTGCCTCACAAGGTGGGGCGATCTACAGTAGTGGGGAAACAACCACAATTGTAGATGGTGCTTATTTTGAAGGCAATACTTCAGGTTCCGGAGGAGCCATATACGTAGATGCCGGGCCTGAAGAGCAATCGGCAGAAGATCCCACTTTCTTCACCCTCTCAAACAGTATACTCACCGGAAATACTTCCACCGGGACCACTGCAGGTGGGATGCACGTTGATGCAACAGACAACAATATTGACAGCGATGGAGATGGAAACAGCGACGATATACAAATAATCGGAAGCACCTTGTGCGCCAACACCTCTGGAGGAGCAGGTGCAGATTTTACCGAAAGATGGAATATTTGCGACTTTTGTAATACGGGGAACTCGTTCCCTGCCACAACTATTGATGCGGCAACTATCATTGGTTCGGGACTCAGTTCTTCCTTCGGTTGGGACTTTGTCACCAATGACGTATCCCAGGGTGTTTGCGGAGTAATTACTCCCGTAAGTGCCGAGATTCCCTGCCGACTCACTTGCCCGGAAACTCCATCTACTGCTGCCGAGGATTGCGTAGCATGCATCCCACCAGATATCAGCACAGCAACTGTAGCAGAGATCTGCGACGGAGCAGGAGCAGTTGCACCAAACTCCTTCGATCTTAGCACAATTGTAGTCGATCAAGCTACGGTGTACACCGGAGGCGAATTGGTCAGCTATACATACCATACAGCCTCTCCTGCTGCTGCAGTTAATGAATTGGCCAGCTCTGTAGTAGCCCCATCTGTAACGACGATCTACTACATACTGGCTACTAATGACAATGCAACCCCATTAGATGCTGCAGATGATTGTACAACAGAGATTCCATTCATTGTAACGGTAGATACTGAAGCCCCAATGATCACATGCCCAGCCGACTATACATTGGCTGAGTGTGCAACTTTGCCGGGGCCGGCAACTACATTAGCGGCGCTGAATGACTCAGTTGGCCAGACTTGCTTTGTGCCGGCTGATGGCGCTTTGATTTTTGGTACGAATGGTGATTATTTCGATGCCTTAGGCGGTGGCGATATTATCAGTACAACCGGATCCAATTTTAATCCTAGCTCTGGTCCAACCAACTTTAATGTGTTTGACGAAGCTGCAGGGACAATTGGTGCAGTCGGTGTTGATGATGTCACGATGCAGTTTGAAATCCTCCCTACTTTCGACCCATACGGAGGTGGTGTGATTGATGTATCTAGCGCCAACCACGATATAGTGCAAACAGCCTCGGGAATCCGGGGGACCATGCAAATGGGGCAAGTAGGCACAAGCACAACAGGTGACACGCGCTGCTATGAAGTTACAGTCACACTGGCTGATCACGTAAAGGTCTTGGCTGAGGATTTCTGTGTGAAGTACACAAGTGGAAACACAGCAGGGGAGTCTTTCGAATCAACAGCAGTCTCTTGGCTGGATACTAATGGTGCTCCATTTGGAACTGCAGAATACAATGGTTACTTCCATACCCCACAACTCGGAACACTTGGTGGGTCGGATAGTCCTGTAATTAATGCCTCAGCGTGGAATGTTTCCGGGAATGGCGTTTTTGTAGCTCAGGATCCTGGTACGGTCACCTTCACAGATCCAAGTTGTCAAAATGCAGGTGTACCAAATGGCACCCCTTATGATCCCGAATGTGGTACAGATGGACCAGATGATGGCCTTGCTATTACGGGGGGGAATACAGTATGTGCGACCGCTGATGGAGGAGTGCCAGCAGGTACGCCTGTTGGTGGTATCATCTTCAAAGTTTGCCTTGAAGATGTTGCTAGAACGGATATTCTTGATGCAGTGACTACAAGTGACACCCAATTCCAGAGTACCTTGAACGAGTTAATTTTTGGCAATGTTTGCTTTGATTCAGCAGTCTGTGACAACCGGTCCCTAAATGATATTACAATCACATCAGCAGATGTATACGACCCCGTTGCTTTTGATCCTGCAGTAGGAGGTTGTGTAATAAGAACCTATACAGCAACAGATGCTTGTGGAAATGCTGCTACCTGCGACCAAAAGATCATTCTTCAACCATGTGTCGATGCTTGTGTAGCTGATGCTGGTGACCTGGTCGGTCCAACAGGCGGGATCATGCCACTGGAAATTTGTTTGACAGATGATTTGGGAGCCTTCGTTGTAGACTATACGGCTGGAGATGAAACAGATCCCGGTGCAGTCGACTACAGTTTAACTTACCTTCTGGTAGATGCTGCAGGAAACATAATTGCTGAGGCCGCAACCGGAGACTTTGACTACAGTGCACTGGCTGCAGGAACCTATTCAATCTATACATTCTCCTTTGGCTTCACAGATGCAGGCTTCAGCATGGCTGATTATTTGGCAGGCCTACAGGCTGCACCATACGAAGCCGTTGGAACGATTGCCGATATCCAGGACGATATTACCAATCAAGGACTATGTGCTGATCTAAACAATGAGTTCCTACTGGGAGCTGCTGCAACAGTCACCATTCACCCGCTGCCTATTCTTACAGATCAGACACCAGCGGTTTGCGATAATGTTACCTCTGTAGATTTGACTGCACTTGAGGCCGCAATTGGCGGCACTGGCGGTACTTGGTCAGTGGCCGCACCTACCGTGGCAGATCCAGGTGCGGGTCCGTTTACATACACTTACACCGATGGAAATGATTGTGTTGAAACCGCTACAGTAACCTATACTATTAATGCCAGCCCCGTTCTAGCCGATCAGAACCCACAAGTCTGTGCTGGAACAACAACGGTTGATCTAACAGCTCTTGAGGCTTCCATTGGCCAGGTGGGCGGTACATGGAGTGCAGCTACTCCCACTGCGGCCGATCCAGCTGCAGGTCCATATACTTACAGCTTTACCAATGCTGACAACTGTACCTCTACAGCGACCGTCACATACCAGATTTTGGATGAACTAAATCTCATGGATCAAAATCCGGAAGTTTGTAATGATGTGACTTCGGTTGATCTGACAGCCCTTGAAGGGGCAATCGGAGCTACTGGAGGGACTTGGAGTGATGCGACACCTACGACCGCAAATCCTGCCAATAGTCCTTTTACATACAACTATACGGATGCCAACAACTGTTCAGGTTCAGCAACGGTGACTTATACTCTGAATGTCCCACCAGTGTTAACAGACCAGAATCCTGATGTATGTCCGGATGTTCTAACTTTCGATTTGACTGATCTTGAGGCAGCAATCGGTGCACTGGGCGGAGTTTGGAGCTCTGCTACACCTACTGCCGCTGATCCAACAGCAGGTCCATATACCTATACAGTTACCGATGCAAACAATTGTTCTTCTACTGCCACAGTGAGCTTCAACATCTTTGCAGTGCCAACAGCTGCTGCCTCTTCAAACAGCCCAATCTGCGAGGGCACCACATTGATGTTGATGGAAACAGGTGGTGATGCAGTTTCATGGTCTTGGACTGGCCCAAACAACTTTGGCTCAAGCCTTCAAAATCCAAGCCTTGCCGGAACCTCCTCCACAGAAGAATCTGGTGACTATACAGTCACCATTGTTGATATCAACGGTTGTACAGCTACAGCTACTACAGCTGTTGTAATCAACCCATTGGATGATGCATCATTTACAATTCCAAGTACGGTTTGTAATGATGCTGCTAGCAGTGCGGCGGCTGTCATCAGCGGTGATGCCGGGACCTTTGCGTTTAACCCAGCTCCTGCAGATGATGCGAGCGTCAATACGACCACAGGTGTCATAACAGCGCCTACCGGAGGCTTTGTCGTTGGGACTTCATACACTATTGAGTATACAACCTCAGGACTATGTCCGGCGACTTCTCAACAGTCAGTCACTGTTATTGATTGTGGAAGCTGCCCTTCTGTGGTGACTTCACCAATTGCAAATGAAACAGAACTTTGCGATGGAGATGGACCTACATATATAGCAGCAACTTTCAATCCTGCTGCCACGACAGATGTTTCCTATCTGTGGACAGCTCCTGATGGAAGCACTTCAACTAATGCCACTCCATCTTTCACACTCGTGAATGAAGGATGTGCTCCAATTGATGTGATTGTGTCATATGAGATTACTTGTATTTCAGAAAGCACGCTGATTGATGCCGGAAGTCTTTCCTATACAGTCTATCCGAACGATATCACACCATTCTACACGATTGATGCCGGAGACTGTAATGGTCCAACTGTTTCGATCGCTGATGGATGTGCTAACTATATTGCTATAACACCGCAAGCAGGTTCGCCAAGCTTCCCGCTGACAGCAACTGCTGCGGGCACCCTTACTTACGATGTGGTCTACACACCAACTACCGCTTGTGTCCCAGATGCAACAGCTATCGGAAATTATGATTGTAATCTTGATGCTCCTGCCATCATGATTGTAAAAGATGATGCTGATAATTTTGATGATACCCAGCAAGTAGCTTCAGGTGATGATGCAACCTTTACCATCACGGTTACCAACTCTGGTAACGTAGCATTGACCAACGTAGTGATCACTGACGATCAGGGCAACTCGTTCGCCTGTGAACAGGATGCTGCTACAAGTGCCGGACAATATGCCGGTGGAGCAACCGCTGACTTTGATCCCGGAGAATCCTTTACCTATACTTGTTCAACAACTGGCGGAGTTACAGCTGCCTTTGTGAACACCGCTATGGTAACCGCTGATCCTGTCGTAGGAGGTCCTGCTGTTATGGCTGAAGATCCCACCAATGTTACCGTTTTAGGCACACCTGCCATCACTATCGATAAGCACGCCCCTGATCAAAGCGATTCGCAGATGGTCAACCCTGGCGCTAGCGATTCTTTCGAAATAGTAGTGACCAATACAGGTAATGTTGACCTTGTCAACGTGTTTGTAGATGATCCACTGGAAGGCAACTGTGACCAGTTCATAGGTAACCTTGCCGTAGGAGCATCCTTTACTTATACCTGTACCGGAGATGCAGTTGATGCAGCTTATACAAACGTGGCCTTTGTGACTGGAGATCCTGTAGATGGAAGTCCTACGGTTTCAGATAATGATCCTTCAGATGTAGTCTTGACCAATCCTGCAATCACCATCA
>JAHDDV010000034.1:10254-25933 GCA_020629205.1 Chitinophagales bacterium
CTGCCATCACTATCGATAAGCATGCCCTCGATCTCAGCGATTCGCAGACGGTCAACCCTGGTGCTAGCGATTCATTTGAAATAGTAGTGACCAATATCGGAGATATTGACCTTGTAAATGTGTTTGTTGATGACCCACTGGAAGGCAACTGTGATCAGTTCATAGGAAATCTTGCCGTAGGAGAAGTCTACACTTACACTTGTACTGGAGATGCAGTTGACGCAGACTACACAAACATTGCCTTCGTAACTGGTGAGCCAGTTGATGGCAGTCCGGAAGTTTCAGATAATGATCCTTCAGATGTAGTCTTGACCAATCCTGCAATCACCATCATCAAAGATGATGCGGATAATTCAGATGATGTACAGACAGTTCTACCGGGTGGAACAGCAACCTTCACAATCACAGTAACGAATACTGGTGATGTAGATCTTGTAAACGTCACGGTAAGTGATCCATTGGCACCAAACTGCGACATAGTAATCGGCAATCTAGCTGTAGGTGAAACATATCCAGCCTACACCTGTACTGTCGACAATGTAGATGCAAACTTTACTAACATTGCTGATGTAATTGGTGATCCAGTTGGAGGAGGAGATTCAGTGACAGATGATGACCCTACCGATGTAGTGGTTCAAGGGACTGCTGCCATCACTATCGATAAGCATGCCCTCGATCTCAGCGATTCGCAGACGGTCAATCCAGGATCAGCCGCTTCCTTCGAGATCGTAGTGACGAATACTGGTGATGTAGATCTTGTAAACGTATTTGTTGATGATCCATTGGAATCCAATTGTGATCAGTTTATCGGTTCCCTGGCAGTCGGGGAGGTCTTTACCTACACCTGTACTGGAGGCATTGTAAATGCAGCATACACCAATGTTGCAGAAGTCTCTGGTGATCCTGTTGGCGGTGGACCGCAAGTATCTGATGAAGATCCTTCAGATGTTGAGATCACCAATCCTTCCATCATGATTGTAAAAGATGATGCAGACAATTCAGATGATACACAAACAGTGCTACCAGATGGCACAGCGACCTTCACTATCACCGTAACGAATACTGGTGATGTAGATTTGGAAAATGTCACTGTAAGCGATCCTTTGGCTCCTAACTGTGATATCCTCATCGGTGATCTTGCCGCTGGTGCCACTTATCCGGCATATACCTGCACAATCGACAATGTGAACAGCAACTTTACCAATATTGCTGATGTGACAGGTGATCCTGTTGGTGGTGGTGATCAAGTAACGGATGATGATCCTTCAGACGTAGTGGTAGCAGGTACAGCAGCCATCAGCATTGACAAACATGCTTTAGATGGTTCAGACTTACAATCTGTTACAGAGGGAACAGCTGCCTCTTTCGAGATTGTTGTTACCAATATCGGAGATGTTGATTTGGTCAATGTCTTTGTTGATGATCCTTTGGAATCAAACTGTGATCAGTTAATCGGTAGCCTTGCAGTAGGGGAGCAATTTACCTACACTTGTACAGGAGATGCTGTGTCGGCAGATTACACCAATGTAGCGGACGTGACTGGAGATCCAGTTGATGGAAGTCCCGAGGTAAGCGATTCAGATCCTTCCGATGTGAATGTCGATACACCGTCCATACTTATCGTGAAAGATGATGCAGACAACAGTGATGACACGCAAACGGTAGAACTAGATGGTACAGCTACCTTTACCATCACCGTTACGAACAACGGCGATGTCGATCTGGAAAATGTCACAGTATCTGATCCTCTGGCTCCTAATTGTGATGTAGTAATTGGATTCCTGGCTGCAGGAGCCACATTCCCAGCGTATACTTGTACTATTGATAATGTAACAGAAGACTTTACCAACATTGCAACAGTGATCGGTGATCCTGTAGGTGGTGGTGATCCGGTGACAGATGAAGATCCAACCGACGTGGTGGTTGACCTTCCAGCTTCGATTTCTGTCGACAAGCATGCTCTGGATCTTTCAGATTCGCAGACTATAAACGCTGGAACAGCTCCTTCATTTGAGATCGTAGTAACAAACACTGGACAGGTTGCCCTGAGCAATGTATTTGTAAATGATGCTCAAGAACCTGCTTGTGATCAGCTAATTGGTGATCTTGCTCCAGGAGAGACCTTTACTTACACTTGTACAGGTGCAACAGTAACTTCTGGATATACCAATATTGCTGACGTAACCGGAGATCCAGTAGACGGTTCGCCGGAAGTGACTGATAGTGATCCCTCAGACGTAGTTGTTGACACACCATCTATCAGTATTGTTAAGGATGATGCAGATAACTCAGATGATACACAGACGGTAAGCCCTGGTGGTACCGCTACATTTACCATAACTGTAACTAATACTGGAACAGTAGATTTGGAGAATGTTACCGTGACCGATCCGCTGGCTCCTGGATGTGATCTTGTGATAGGCGATCTAGCGGCAGGTGCAACGCACCCTGCTTATACTTGTACTGTGGAAAATGTTGACGCAAACTTCACTAACATAGCCTTTGTTACTGGTGATCCAGTAGGGGGAGGTGAGCAGGTATCAGATGATGATCCCACTGATATCTTAGTAGAAGGTACCGCTTCGATTAGCATAGATAAGCATGCACTCGACAATTCTGATCTGCAGAACATTTTGGAAGGTGGAACACCACAGTTCGAAATTGTGGTTACCAACAACGGAGATGTCGATCTGACAAATGTCGTTGTTTCTGATGCTCTGGAAAGCGCCTGTGATGTTGTTATTGGGGACCTGGCAGCAGGTGATTCCTATGTATACGAATGTACTGGTGCTCCAACTTCAGTTGGATATACCAATGTAGCAGAAGTAACAGGTGATCCTTCAAATGGAGATCCAGAAGTTAGCGATGAAGACCCTTCAGATGTTGAGGTAGACGCACCATCTGTCCAGATCGTCAAAGACGATGCAGACAATGGAGATGATACACAAACTGTTGAAGCCGGTGGTTCTGCCAACTTTACCATCACCATCACCAATACTGGTAATGTTGATTTGGAGAATGTTACTGTAAGCGATCCAATGGCTCCTGATTGCGATGTCTTCATCGGATTCCTTGCTGCTGGCGATTCTTACCCTGCATATACCTGCTCTGTCACTGATGTGATGAGCAGCTTTACCAACATCGCTACGGTTACTGGTACACCTGTCGGTGGTGGTGATCCTGTCGAAGACGAAGATCCTTCAGATGTTGAAGTGATTGGAAGCCCTGACATCTCAATCCTGAAGTCTGCAACTGACGGCTCGGATTCGCAGACGATCAACCCAGGTGAAAATGCAACATTCGAAATCATCGTTACCAATACTGGTGATGTTGATCTGGAAGATGTATTTGTAACCGACTTTATGGCGCAACAATGTGATAGAATCATTGGTGATCTGGGAGTAGGAGAACAAGTCATCTACACTTGTATTGATGTTAATGTTCAAAACACTTATGTCAATACGGCGGTGGTTGTAGGTGATCCTGTTAGCGGTGATCCATCTGTGTTCGATGAAGATCCTTCGGATGTAATTGTTCCGCAACCGTCGATCCAAATCATCAAGGATGATGCAGACAATAACGATGATGTTCAGACAATCAATCCGGGTGGAACAGCCAACTTCTCCATTACCGTAACCAATACTGGTGAACTAGATCTGGAGAACGTTACAGTTTCTGATCCGCTTTCGCCTGGTTGTAGCATCTACATTGGCAACCTGGCCATCGGTGAGAGCTTCACGACTTACACCTGTTCTTTGGACAATGTGGAAACAAGCTTCACCAACGTAGCTGAAGTTACGGCCGATCCTGTCGGTGGAGGAGATAGTGTCTCCGATGATGATCCAACAGATGTAATTGTGGTAGGTACTCCTGGAATTACCATTGATAAGCATGCACTGGATGGTGCAGATTATCAAACGATCAATCCAGGTGGAACTGCACAGTTTGAAATTGTGGTGACCAATTCAGGGGATATCGATCTGGAAAATGTTATGGTAACCGACCCATTGTCACCATCATGTGATATGATGATCGGTGATCTTGCTATTGGCGAATCCTTTACTTACACCTGCGATGATGTAGGGGTTGCAGAAGGTTACACCAACATTGCAGAAGTAACTGGTGATCCCGTTGGTGGTGGAGATCCAGTGGAAGATGAAGATCCTTCAACTGTTGATACGACCAATCCTTCTTTGGTAATTATCAAGGAAGATGCAGATAATACAGATGATACTCAGACCATCTCTCCAGGCGGAACAGCTACCTTCACAGTCACGGTTGTAAACAACGGAAACGTAGACTTGACCAATGTGTCAGTATCTGATCCTTTGTCACCAGCTTGTGATATGATGATTGGAGATCTGGCCGTGGGAGAAGCAATTCAATACACATGTAGCATTGATGATGTTACTGATAGCTTCACAAATCTTGCAGAAGTGACTGGCGATCCAGTCGGTGGTGGTGATCCGGTAAGTGACGACGACCCAAGTGATGTACTTGTTGTCGGAACTGCATCTGTGAGCATCGATAAGCATGCTGCAGATGGATCTGACCTCCAATTGATCAATCCTGGTCAAGAAGCGACATTTGAGATAGTAGTAACCAACACTGGTGAAGTTGATCTGGAAAATGTGCTTGTGACTGATCCTTTATTGCCAGAATGCGATATGGAGATTGGCTTCCTTGCTGTAGGAGAATCTGTCTCTTATTTCTGCGTGGATCCAAACGTTCAAGCAAACTATGTGAATCTTGCAACAGTTGTGGCTGATCCTACCAATGGTGATCCGCAAGTGAGTGATGAAGATGATAGCGAAGTTGATCTGACGAATCCAGCTGTGCTTATAGTAAAGGACGATGCCGACAATACTGATGATACTCAGTTGGTTGAAATCGGTGGCACTGCTACATTTACCATCACCGTGGTGAATAAGGGTAATGTTGATCTGGAAAATGTTCAGGTGTCTGATCCTGCTAGCCCGGATTGTGATACTACGATTGACCTGATTCCTGTTGGTGAATCGGTATCCTACACTTGCACGATTGATAATGTAACATCCAGCTTCATCAATTTGGCGCAGGTTGTGGCTGATCCTGTTGGTGGTGGAGACACCGTATTCGATAACGATGATTCAGATGTGGTTGTGGCTGGTACTCCTGCCATCTCCATTTCAAAGACAGCCTTCGATGGCTCAGATATGCAGATGCTCTCGCAAGGTGAAGAAGCGATTTTCGTGATTACTGTAAGCAATACCGGTGATGTTGATCTCACCAATGTAGCAGTAAGTGATCCGCAGCTAAGCGCTTGTGATATGATGATTGGTGATCTGGCTGTAGGAGAGGAGTTCACTTATATCTGCTCAGATCCGGAAGTTGAAGCAAGCTACACAAATGTGGCAATCGTTACAGCCGACCCAGTAGATGGTTCTTCTGTGATTTCTGAGGATGATTCGACTGAAATTGATGTATTGGATTGCTTCGGTTTCCAGGCTACTGTTGAGGAAACCTGCCCAGACGGATCAGATCAATTCTATAACCTGGTCGTTGCCTTTAACGGTGGCTCTCCAGGAGCAGGAGGATACACAATCGTAGACAATCTAAGCGGTGAGACTGTAAGCGGAATCGAAGCTTCTGAAATCTTCGGCCTCTACAACTCGGGATCTGGCTACAATGTGACAGTAAGCGTTACTGATCGTCCGGAATGCTCCTTCGACTTCTCGAAATCGATTTTCGAATGTGAAGGATTCCTGGCAGTGGAATTCCTTGGATTGAGCGGTAAAGTGCTTGAGCAGGGCAATGAATTGAACTGGTCAACTGCCTCCGAAATCGAGGCAGAAGACTTTAGACTGTATCGTTCTGTTGACGGTCAAAACTTTGAGCACATTGCAACAAAGCAATCTGCTGGCAATAGTTTCACCGCTCAACACTATGACTACATGGATACAAATGCACCATCCGGCATAAGCTACTACAAAGTTGTGGTAAGAAGCACCGATGGCAGCATGGATGAATCGAATGTCATTTCACTCTTCCGTGAGACTGAGACGACTGTTAATGTCTATCCGGTACCAACAGAAAGTGAGTTGATTGTTGAAATAGCTACAGCTACTGAGAATCTGATTCAGGTCAATATTCACGATCTCACAGGCCGATTGGTAGATAGTAGAAGCTTGCTCCTGCAAACAGGACTTGAATCTGTGATCTGGGATGTTAGCCAGCTTCCGGTTGGTATGTACTTCCTATCTGTCAATGATGGTCTCAAAGAGACTTCGACCAGATTCGTTAAGAAGTAGCTTTGATAAGTTAAGCACGAAACCTACAGGGGGGTACCAACCGGTATCCCCCTTTTTTCGTTTCTTTGTACAATGACTTCTGTAAAAATGCTCCATAAGCTCCTCTTGCTGTTCCTGCTTTGCTCATCCTTTAGCATTAAGGCCCAAACCGTTGGACTAATGTTCAACTCTGATCTCGCTTTTCCGGGTTACACGCTGTTCAGCAATAATAGCAACACCTATCTGATCGATAACTGCGGCTACAAAATCCAAACCTGGGAATCAGATTATCGACCAGGTGCCAGCATTTACCTACTTGAAAACGGAGATCTGTTTCGGACTCGAAAGATCACAGGCGATTTTACAAGCGGTGGATTTGGCGGAGGCTTCGAACGTTTCGATTGGGACAATAACCTCTTGTGGTCCATTAATTATTATTCCTATGATTTTCATCCCCATCACGATGTAGCCATCTTGCCCAATGGTAATTTTCTCGCCCTCTTTTGGGAGAAAGTCAGTGCCGCAGAAGCCATTGCCTTAGGTCGGCAACTCGAAGAGGCATTTTGGACGGAAGTCATCCTCGAAATAATGCCAATCGGAGAAAATGAATTCGAGATTGTATGGCGATGGGATGTGACAGACCATCTGATTCAGGATCACGATGTAAGCAAACAGAATTTCGGACTGATCTCTGATCATCCCGAATTAGTCAATCTGAATTTTGACGATATCGATGGAGATACAAGCACCGACTGGCTACACATGAATGCCATTGATTACAATGCAGAGCTGGACCAAATCGCCCTGAGTATTCGAAATTTCAACGAAATATGGATCATTGATCATAGCACCACTACCGAAGAAGCTGCTTCCCATTCCGGAGGCAACAGTGGGAAAGGAGGCGACCTACTGTATCGATACGGGAATCCGGCAGCATACAACAGAGGGACAGTGGCCGACCGCCTCTTCAACCAACAGCATGATGTCAACTGGATACCTCCCGGTTTTCCGAATGAAGGCCAATTAATGGTTTTCAATAACTTATACACGGAAGTTAGTTCAAGTGTAGAACGCTGGCAACCACCTTTACAGTCTGATGGAAGCTATGCCCTCGAACAAGGGGAAAGCTATGGCCCTTCAGATGTGGAATGGAGATACACAGGCGAAAATCTTTTTGCCAGTCGCATCTCCGGCGCGCGCCAACTTCCCAACGGTCATGTGTTGATTTGTGATGGGGGAGAAGGGCGTATCTTTGAAGTCAACCAGGCTGGCCAATTGGTTTGGGATTATGTCAATCCTGCAAATTCCGGTGGCTTTCCGACCTTGCAGGGACTCATCCCGCAGCAGAACACACTCTTTAGAGCCCACAAGTACCCCGCGGATTATCCCGCTTTCGATTCCAAAGATATGACGCAAGGGGAACCGGTTGAATTAAATCCTGTGGACTACAATTGCAGCACCTCTACAAATATTTCCGAAACGCAAAACCAAGCTGCCGCTTATAAATTGCTTACCAATCTCATTCAAGACCAATTGCAACTTTGGGTACTTGGCCCTTGTCAAGCCCTTATCTTTGATTCCTCGGGAAAGCAACACAAGCAACTGTACTTGAACTCTGGGGATAATCAACTATTGATCCACGATTTGGCCTCTGGGATCTATTTCCTACAGATGCAAATAGACAATGACGTACATACAAGGCGCTTCTGTAAATTGTAGGATTTCTCTTTTTTGGAGCACAGCAGTATTCGCGCGTGGCAACAGCTCACAGGCTATCCGTTCCAATGATGGCACTATGCCGCGGCTTCGCTGCTGTACTCTGTCCGTCTCTCCGCCTGCGCTGCGAGCCAGCCACAGCACAGCGACTCAGGCGCGGCATAGCGCCATCATTTCCTCTTCTATCCTGGCTATGATCACCAATCTTACTCGTGGCGACACCGTTCCTGGCACCAGCAGTCGAAAGTGGCTATTAGGTTCCCAAGGCACTAGCCCATCAACCTTCCTCCAACGGACACTTTTTCTCCCTCTTCCTTGAGCGAAAGACTCCAAAAAACACTAATTTGCAGAGTGCATTAAACGAAGTCAGGGATTAGCCATCCATGTACGGTAGACTTCAACGCACTGCTCATTATTAGTGCATAACAGTTGAAACGTGCACTTGAGTAACAAATAAACTAGACCAATGAAGAAAGTAATTTTCATGCTACTCTTAGTAGCCAATACAGCAGCGGTATCCGCCCAGAAGTACTTTACTAAAACAGGATTTACTGAATTTAAAGCCTCCGTAGAAGCTTTTGAGCCTGTAGAAGCCATCAATGAAAGCACTACCGCGATCCTCAATACGGAAACCGGTGAAGTTGCTGCATTGATGTTCATTCGAGCATTCCACTTCAAGGTAGCACTGATGGAAGAGCATTTCAATGAAAACTACATGGATTCAGATCAATATCCTAAGACGACTTTCAAAGGAAATCTTGAAGGATTTGACATCAATGCACTGACCGATGAACCACAAGAGTTTCCTGTTACCGGAGTGATGACAATGCGAGGCGTCGACAAAGAAATCAAAACTGTTGCCATTATCTCTAAGAAAGGTGATCAGATTCTCGTAAATTCAAACTTTACTGTGAAACCAGAGGACTTTAACATCGAGATTCCCAGTGTAGTCGCCAGCAAGATTGCGGAGTCCGTAAATATTAATCTAGAATATGAGCTCAGCAAAAAAGAGTAGCATTCTCTTGCTCCTTCTCGCATTACTGCTATTGGGAGCATTTGGCGTATACAAGTATGCCTACCAACCGCATGAAACAACCGAAAGCCGATCTGTCGACTACAGTGGTTCTGCAACTGATTTCTTGTCCAAGATAAAGTCGAATCCAGATGCTTGGGTAAACAAGGCCGTAGAATTGAAGGGCAAGGTCTCGGCTAATGATGGCAAGGGTATTACCCTCAACAGTGCAATCTTCTGCCAAATGCGAGATGACGTTTCTGTCTCCGGCCTAAAAAAAGGTGCTCAGGTTAAACTTAAAGGCCGTGTGATTGGCTACGATGATTTGATGGAAGAATTGAAATTGGATAAGTGCATTCTCCAGTAGTGTGCCCGTGGCACAAGCCATAAAGTCCTGTACTGTTAAGCTTTCGACAATTCCTGGACAAAGTTCTTGTTACTTTTAGTGTTGCGATTTTATCGCTGCAGTATCCGTGTCTATAGCGCAGTTCAACACTAAAATTATAATATGTCCAGGCAGTTTGTTTCGATTCTTTTGGGCCTCACCTACTTTTGTTTTGCTCTTCAGGCTCAGGTCCTGATCAACGAATATTCCGCTTCCAATCTAGATTCATTTCAAGACAACTATGGAAAGACGGAGGATTGGATTGAGCTGTATAATAATTCAGATACAACGATCGATCTCAGTGGCTGGCACCTTTCTGATAAAGAAGCCAAACCCGGGAAGTGGGACATACCTGAAGGCACTGTAATGGCACCCTATACTTTTCTGCTGTTTTGGTGTTCTGGTCGTGATACACTGATTGGAGATGACTATCATACTAACTTCAAGCTGTCACAGACGAAAGGAACTGATATAGTGCTTTTCTCCGATCCCACAGAAACAGTGCTGGAGATGCATCCACTGAATATTACTCTAGTTGAGCATTCCAACTGTCGTGCAATTGATGGAGGATCAGAATGGAGATTTAGCACCGAGCCAAGTCCTGGAAGTTCCAATATTGGTACTGGACAGTTTACAAGGTACACACAGAGCCCAACAATAGATTTGCCAGCTGGATTCTACCAAGGAACGCAGCTTGTTCATATTGAGAACGAGGAGCCAAACTCAACAATGCGCTACACTTTGGACGGCACAAATCCAACACCGCTCTCTCAAGCCTATACCGGACCGATAATCGTGTCCGAAACCACAGTAATCAAAGCACAGTCCTATAGTGACTTCCAGGATATCTTACCGGGAAAGATGAACTTTAGCACCTACTTTATAGATGTTGATTACAGTCTGCCGGTCTTTTCAGTAGCCGCGGATGATTTAATTGAACTCGCTGAAGGTGAAGGGAGCCTACTTCCTATTGGCTCCCTGGAGTACTTTGATACCAGCAAGGAAAGAAAAGCAGTCGCTTTTGGACGCTTGAATCGTCATGGTCAGGATTCCTGGATATTGCCACATCGAAGCTTGGATTATTTTTGTCGAGATGAGATGGGCTACGAAAAAGCCGTTAATTATCCGATTTTCTCTTACTCAGAAAGGGATGAATACCAAAAGTTCATGTTTAGAAACTCTGGTGATGATAATTATCCGGCCAATGATGATGCCAACCATGTGGGCAGCACTCACATACGCGATGAATATGTCCAGGAACTCTCACGCACTGGTGACATGAAATTGGATACCCGAGCTGTCGAAAGAGTGGTGGTCTATCTAAATGGTCAGTATTGGGGTGTATACGGAATGCGGGAACGTCCCGTAGATCATGACTACACCAAGGAATACTATGATCAAGGCAAATACGACATCTATTACCTCTCTACCTGGGGCACAACCGAAGCTGAATATGGTGGCTTGGCAGCCCTAAACGACTGGGTTGAAATACGCGATTTCATCCTAAATAACGACATGTCAATTGACAGTAACTATGACTATGCCAAGAGCCGTATTAGGATGATCAGCCTTGCAGACTATATGTTGGCGAATCTTAATACTGTGGCAGCGGATTGGCTGAACTATAATACTGGATGGTGGCGAGGTTTGGACCCCGAAGGGGACCACAAGAAGTGGGGCTACATTCTTTGGGACTTGGACGCTACCTTCGATTACTATATCAACTACACAGGCATCCCTAACCGCGATCCCGATGCTGCCCCCTGCGATCTGGAAGATATAGCTGACTACATGGATGACTTCTTTGGTGGCGGCGGTGGCTTTAATCCTAATACATGTGCCACGATAATAGACGGATCGAGTCCCTACCCGGCTACTGATCCGATTTTTGTTGCCGTTGCAGAACAAGATGGGTACTGTTGTGACAATGACTGGGATGGCCAATGTCAGGATCTTTACAACGAAATTCTAGCCGCTGGAGGGCCGGTGGAGACAGAGGTTTGCCCCTCTATTCTCAATGGCTCTTGTCCTTATCAAGCCGGCGATCTGGCTTTGGAGGAGGTCATGGAGCAGCAAATTTCCTGCTGCAATGACTGGACTGTTGCCTGTGAAGAGCGCTATCATCTTTTATCTGTTGCCTGGGGTGGTGCTGTAGGGGGCAATTGGGGACAACATGAGAAGATATTCCTCAAGATGTTGGAAGAGAGTGAGACTTTCCGTCAGCTGTACTTTTCCAGGCAGGCAGACTTGATGAATACGGTCTATAGCTGCGATAACATGATCGCCTTGCTCGATACAATGCTGGCTGATATCGAGCCGGAAATGCCTCGGCAGATTGATCGCTGGGGAGGAACACTGACAGAATGGGAGGAAAATGTTGAAAGCCTAAAAGAGTTTATCCTGGCTCGTTGTACTTTGCTCGATGAAGGAATGATTGATTGCTATGATCTCGCCGGTCCCTATCCATTGACACTGAAAATGGAGCCTGAAGGAGTAGGGCAAATCAAAATGAATACCATAGATATTTCCAGCTCCCCCTGGACGGGTGAGTACTTTGGAAATATGGAAAATTTCCTTGAAGCAGAATTACTGGAGGAGTTTGAAGGGCAATATGTTTTCACAGGTTGGCAGATTGAATCCAGTACCGATCTTCTGCCTTCTTCCGACAGCACTCAAGTCTCAGTGGTTCTAGATCAACCGGAAGTCATCACTGCTGTGTTTGAAAGCGTTTCATCCATCGAAGATGCTGGATCAGGGATAGCTGCATCCTTGTACCCAAATCCAGCTAGCGACCTGATCAATTTAAGCTACAGTCTTGAAATGGCTGGTGACATTCGGATTGCATTACAAAATGTGCTAGGGCAGGAAGTTCACATCTTTCCGGCAGCCAGCGGCTATCGTACTTCAGGGCAGCATTCTGTGCAGCTCGATATCAGCTCCTTCAATATGCCAGCAGGACTTTACTTTGTGTCGCTTCATGTCGGCGAACAACAGCAGTTGTTGAAGCTTGCCATTCGTTAATCTAAGCGATCTGTGACAAAAAAAAGGCGAGAGCCATTTTGCATATTCCTGATGTTTTACATCTTGAATGTGCAAAAGTACTTCGCCTTTTATGTATGATATTTTGCTGGGGAACGGTCAGCAAATTATCGATGTTGTCTTTGTACTATATCAAATGATCGCTAATCTCATTCTTACCACCCAGGTATTGAGCCGCTCCAAAACCGAGAATCGGAAAGAAAATAAAGCCCAAGAGTGCTAATCCAATGGCAAATCCTGTATCCTTTCCAAACTTCTTGGCAAAATCGATCATTGTTATGATGCTGATGACAATGTTGACCAACGGGATCAGAAAGAGCAAAAGCCACCAGGCGGGTTTACCTGCAATCTTCAGCATAATGTAAATGTTGTAAAAAGGGATAATAGCCGCCCAACCTGGCTCTCCTGCCTTCTCAAAAGTCTTCCACATGCCTGCTATGACAAGCACAATTAGACCAATGTATAACAGCATACCAATTAATCCAGCAATGTTTTCCATAATTTTTCTTGATTTAATTTAGTTTAGGAAATTCCCTTAAATGTAAGGAAAAATTGCCTTTTGTTGCCCTATTTTTGAACAATTGTGCTAGGGGTCACACAGTATCTGGCACATGGAATAAATGGTCATAATTTGAAAGTATTGGACTTTCCTTTATCTTACTTTGAAAATGTTATCAGGAATTAATCAAGACGCGAAATGATCAATTATCACAATAAATTCTTTAGAACAGTTCAGAACTCGAGCAATGGTGAAACCTCCTCAGCCACCATTTTTAAGTATGAACAAAGGGGTAATATTGTTAGTTCTTCCTACTCCGGGGGCAAGGTGCTGAAAGGTCATCTGATCGGACTCGTATCTGATGATGGAAAGATCGAAATGCGGTATCATCAGATTAACACAGCAGGCGAATTGCGAACGGGAATTTGCCGCTCAACACCAGAGTTACTGCCAAATGGAAAAATTCGTTTGCACGAAGAATGGGAGTGGACTGGAGAAGACAGCTCCAAAGGTACCTCAATGTTGGATGAAATGTAGAGAGCGTCTGAGGATTAGTCCTGACTTTCCTTCACAAACTCTAAAATATGTCCTTCTGCAGGATAGGTTTCGTTGCCCTCCAAGGAACCCATTACAGTCTTTTTGATTACGAATCCCTCACTGAGATAAAGCGCCAGAGCTGCCTTATTTCCGGTGAGCACCTCACATTCAACAATGGGTCCTGCGCTGTTTACGGCAAAACGCAATAGCTCCCGTCCGATTCCCTTTCGATAATGGGCAGGATCGACATACAACCAGGTTAATTCATCATCGGTATAGGCCACGAAACCAAGGACCTCTTCATTATCACAGGCTACATAAACCTCTCCGTCAAAGAGTCCTTCTGTTTCATAGGCCTGCTCAAGACTCAAAAAGGCATCCAAACTTACAGAGCCAGTCAATTCATCGATGCGGGCTCGGTCATGGATATGACAAATCGCTTTCCAGTCTTGGTCTTGGTAGGGTCTTAATACAAGCATCACTTTCTCTTATTTTCAGCTTTAAAATGAAGTTCATTTCCTAACTGGCCGACTTCTGGATCCAGCATTATTTTGTCGTAGCTGAGCGCCAGGCATTCATCAGCTCTGTCAGGCCAGCGGCAATACCAGAATAGTACTGCCGGTCTTGAAAGGCCGGCACAAGCGTATTGCCAACGACGGAAGAACAAAATTCATTCGAAATTAGTTTCTCGGTTCCTTTTCCGGTCGAAATACGTACTTCGCGGAGCTTGTCGCTGAGTACGATGGTAAGCCCATTGTCCTTGCCCTCTTCTCCAACACCCCAGGCATTCGAGAGATCACGAGCAAAAAGATCAAAGTTGGTATAGTCGCCAATGGAATCTATCGTTACAATGGCGATCACATTGCCCGTTTCCTTTCTGAAATCCACGATTCTCCTGGTCAGCTCTGCCAACTCGACATCAGAAAATAGATACTCAAAATCGTTTACAAAACCGGTAGCCTCAGGGAATCGCTGAACTTCTTTTCGTTCATTACTACTTTTGGTGCGAACTGCTGTGGGCGCTTCCTCTGCCACCTTTGGCGCATTTGAGCGACAAGAAGAGAGGGCAATTATGAATGCTAAAAAGAGCAGGATTCGTGACATGGACGTATTTTTTTGCAAAGGAGGCTACTCATGGATATTCAAAGCCGAAGTGAAACTCAACGAGCTTACCTCCATGAAAGTAGTAATCGGCCACATAAGCATACTGATTATATTCTTGAAGCAAAGCGGAATTCTCTGCATCTGCAATCCGATATTGAAGTTTGCTAAGAATGTCATTTTCGATGCTGGTTGGTTCCCCATTCAAGGCAAGGATTTCGGCTTTAGACATGCCCAGCTTGATGCCTGACTCAGTAACAAAATCTTCTATCTCGGACACAGGAATGTTTTCACTTTTGGCCGGAATAGCCTCCCTGATTTTGAATCCCGAAAACTCCTTAGCGATATCTCCCGGAGAAAAAACGACCACCAATTCCTGACTTCGATCCGCTGATAAAATACTCGCTTCGTTAAAGCCTGCTTCGCCCAAACGGTCCATGATATCTGCACCCAGGAGTCGATCGACATTGTCTGAACTTTTTAGACGCAAATCAGAGACCATGAGGTCTGCCATAAAGCAAGATGATTTCTCCTGACTCATTACTGTGCTTTCAGTTTGTGCAACGCTATATACATTATTGTAGAGTAAGAACAGAAACAGGGCACTGGCAAAAGTCAAGTTCCTTATGCCCGTATTGCTTAATATTATTGTGTTCTTCATAGGTTATAAGCCGATCTATCTTGCAAGTTACAAATTTTGCGCGGCCGAACGCAGGTGATGCATAGCCGCGGGCGCAGTGGTATGAGGTGCCCAGCCAGCGTCGCGAATGGCTGGCAATGGGGGCTCGGAGCTTTGCGTAGAGACCACAGTGCCAGACCAATGAGCAGCTGGATGGGTGCCGAATATTAACGGAGCACGGGTAGACAGCTAGCGCGTGCTTTACTGTCGTGCTCCAAAAAATGTTAATCCAATTTACACAAACAGAGCAACGTTTTTGCTCAGAAATGGTTTTCTTAAATTTGGAGCCCAGCAGATGGAGACGTGGCAGCTGTCTACACGTGCTACGCTAATACTCAGCACCCGGCTAGCTGTTCATGCTCGGGCTAGCCTGTCTCTCCTTCGTCGAGCCAGCCCAGCTCCGGCATTCACTACGCTATCCAGGCACTTCGTTCCGCTGCGC
>JAHDDV010000416.1 GCA_020629205.1 Chitinophagales bacterium
TAGCGGATATACGAAGCCACTGGGCAGTGCTTGCATTGGAATGGACAGCGCGACGGGTGCTGCAAGGAGCATATCTGTTGCGCTCCAAAAAAGAAGATGCGCTAGCTGAGCTTGTTGCACTCGATCTAAATGTGAGTGATTTTTTGCGAGCCTGCCAAGAAAGACTGGTGAATAGCCAAGATCACATCCATTTACAATTTTTTCAATAAAGCCTCAATTTGTCTTACTTCTAAGTCATTGGCCCAATAAGCGTCCTTTTTGAAATACGACCCCACGATCACCGCATTGCAGAGAGGGCGATAATCCAGAACATTATCGGCGGTTATTCCTGACCCGACTAAGATGGGCAAATCGACATGGTTTTGGATGGCTTGTTATTGGCCAATTCCAAATCCTGCAGAGTAGTAAGCTGCGCCAACGGAGCTAGATTGATGAGACTAGACAAGGGATCTACATCAGTGATGAAATTCTCATATAGTATCAGCTCTATTAAGCTCAGGAAGTTCGGCGACATATCAATGTCGGAGCCGATGAATTGGTACTACAAAACAGTCCCTCCCGCCGAAATCATCTGCCGTCTCAAAAAATCCTTCCAAACGACTCATTTGGCCAAAGTTGTATTCATCCAAGCCTTCTACTTGCGTTAGGGCAAGCTGCAGGATGGTCATTTTTCGCGCATGCTGTATGATTATGGTTAAATGGAATAGAAGTATATGGTATCTTGTGGATGTGCTAGGCTGTTTTATACAGTAGGGCGGATTGCATTGGTATTGCGGGTGCTATACAAGCTACCGAAGGTTTAGTACAACAATAGATATACGTAATGCGGGGCGATTCCTGGGTTTTTTGAGATGAAAAATCAGTACCGACCATCGCTGCCAAACCGTCAATCGTCACTTTTTACACATCATGTGGGATTGTAGATAAATGGGATTGCAGGATATGCTATATTGTGGTGCTGCTCAATGATGCTTTGGCCTTAATATCGGCACAGAGCTATGATCATATTATATTTAATCCGTATTGATGAAAGCGCTTTTTATCTCAGGTCTTATGCTGTGCAACCTCTTTGCTTATTCTCAACATAGTGTGACTTATCAAAGTCCACCTCCAGAAATTCTGGACCTCGTCGATGTAGAACTTGCTCCTTCCGTATGGATGGATAGCGACAGAGAGTATATCGTGCTGGCTACTCGTGATGCCTATAAGACGATTGCTGAATTGTCGCAATCGGAGCTTCGGCTGGCCGGTCTTCGGATCGACCCGAAGACAAATATCGGTAGCAGAACTTCCTACTATACAAATCTTAGGATAAAGAAAGTCGAGGATGTAAAAGGACCTGCCAGGTCTGTTGAAGGCATGCCAGACAGTCCTCGTCTTAGCAATTTCAACTGGTCACCTGATCAGAGCAAGATGTCATTTACCCACACTACAGCAGAAGGTGTAGAGCTGTGGTATTTGGATGTGAAAGAAGCTAAGGTGAGAAGACTAACCGAAGCAAAAGTCAATGCGAACCTGCGCTCAGTATCGAGCTGGTTTGAAGATGGCAATGCCTTATTGGTCAAGATGATTTCGAAAGAGCGTGCAGACCTGATCGACACTAAATCTACAGTGCCTACTGGTCCCACGGTTTCAAGTAATGATGGCAAGAAGGCCCAAAACCGAACTTATCAGGATCTGCTAAAGAATCCAAATGACGAATTCAATTTTGAGCAATTGGCTATGTCGGACTTGGTAAAGGTTTCTTTGGACGGTACTCAAGAATCGTGGTTGGGTACTGCGATGTATAACTCGGTGCGCTTTTCACCTGATGGTTCTTATGTGATGGTTTCAAGCATTGAAAAGCCCTTTTCTTATTTGGTGCCTTACTATCGCTTTCCTTCAAAAACAAATATATACAAGAGCGATGGAAGCCTTGTCAACACCTTGATAGAAGTACCTTTGATAGAAGATTTGCCGCAAGGCTTCATGGCACGACGTACCGGGAAGCGCGACTTTAGTTGGAGAACTGATAAGGCGGCAAGTCTAATATATTGTGAAGCCCTGGATGGGGGAGACCCAAAGAATGAAGTAGAATTCAGAGACGAATTGTTTCAATTGGATGCTCCTTTTTTGGGAGATGGAAAGTCCTTACTGAAATGTCATAATAGATACTACGACGTCAATTGGGGCGAAGATGACTTTGCGATAGCATTTGACTATTGGTGGAATAATCGCAATACAAAGAGCTACCTGTTTAACCCTTCCGATCCTGATGAAAAACCGACAATCATCTCGGACCGCAGCTATCAGGACGACTACAGTGATCCCGGTAACTTTGTGCTGAAGCGAAACGGATTTGGTTCGAAAGTGCTTGCGACGAAAGACGGAAAGGCATTCCTTCTGGGTGATGGGCATTCTGAGAAAGGACAGTTTCCCTTCCTCGACCAATTTGATCTCAAGACCAAAGAGACCAGGAGAGTTTACCAGTCGGAGTACACAGATAAAGTGGAGAGTCTGAATGATTTTGATCCGCAGAAGAATCGTTTGCTGGTGAGAATTGAATCTCCGAATGAGTACCCGAATTATTACTTTCGGGACTTGGCTGCCGACAAGCTCGATCAGCTTAGCTTCTTTGAGAATCCCTTCGGTGCCATTGAAAGTGTAGACAAAGAGGTGATTACATACAAAAGGGAGGATGGTCTGGAGCTATCCGGAACACTGTATTTGCCCATTGGCTATGACAAAGAAAAGAAGGAAAAGATGCCGATGATTTTGTGGGCTTATCCTCGGGAGTTTAAGGATAAAACAAGCGCAAATCAGAATACTAAGAATCCAAATAAGTTTACCTATTTATATTGGGGCTCTCCCATCTACTGGCTGACCAGAGGCTATGTGATATTGGATGGTGCATCATTTCCGATTGTAGGGGAGGGGGATGTTGAACCCAATGATTCCTTCCGTTCTCAGCTTGTTGCAAATGCCAAAGCTGCCATCGATGCCGTAGATCAGTTGGGCTATATAGATCGGGATCGAGTAGCAGTAGGTGGTCATAGTTATGGTGCCTTTATGGTGGCCAATTTACTATCGCATTGCGATCTTTTTGCTGCAGGTATTGCCAGGAGCGGTGCTTACAATCGCACGCTTACCCCATTTGGTTTTCAGAGTGAAGAACGCAATTATTGGGAGGCTCCAGAGGTGTATTATGAAATGTCACCTTTTATGCACGCGGAAAAAATGAAGACACCATTGTTGCTCATTCATGGCGAGGCCGACAATAATTCCGGCACTTATCCGATGCAGAGCGAGCGCTATTTCAATGCATTGAAAGGTCTGGGAGCACAGGTGCGACTTGTGATGTTGCCAAAAGAAAGTCATGGCTATCGAGCTAAAGAAAGCATTCTACATATGCTCTGGGAGCAAGATCAGTGGTTAGAAAAGTATGTCAAGAACAAGGCGATTCTTGATTCAAATTAGGGCGTGTCCCATGCTGCGCAGCAAGCACATCTAATTGCGAAGCGAAAATATCTAGCCTCCAGCCTCTAGAATCCAGCATTGCGGAAGCGCAGCATGGGCCGGGCTATCCGCTCTCACTCACCTTGTCCACAGCGCTTCGGCTTATGCGCTCTGTAGTCTCTCCACTGCGTTGCGAGCCTCCATAGCACATGCCTCAGTCGCTGTGGCCGGCGGCTCATACCGCTTCTATCCCTCACGCGGTGGTTTTAGTTCAGAGTTCAGAGAGAGTGAATTGATGGTGGAGAATTGCCTAGACTAACAACTCCACTTCTACAATTGAATCGCAATACCAAGGCTCGGAATCAGCAGTATTGAACATTTCAAGTGCCAGATTCTTAGGTCAACCTACAGCTGCAGGATCTATTGGTAGATCGAAAGCAAATCGGATAAGAGACGGAAAGGGTAGCAAGGATCGATATACCATCCTCTCGCAGAAAGCACCCTTGCGGCTTCAAGACTATCTTAAGCAATACAGACCAGAGCTCTGGCTGTTTGAAGGGCAAACTGGCGGACCATACAGCAAGAGGAGTGTACAAAATGCGTTCAAGCAGGCACTGATCGTGTCACGCGTCAGTACATATGCGACCTTTGTTTGCGTAGCACTAGGTCATTCATCCAGCAAGACGACAGAAGTGTATACGCATATCCGAAAGGACGCTAAGACGTCCATTACGAGTCCATTGGATACGATGGATTTTTAGTATATTGCTGTCTGAGCACTGTGCGCAAAGAGGCTATGTATAATTGAACTGTTAATGTGTGGCCAAGGGACGGCCTGCAGAGATGGTCAAAGTAAATGCGAGAGGTGCGTCTCTATAAATGTT